>CAZPGS010000009.1:0-23089 GCA_964586135.1 uncultured Nitrososphaerota archaeon | reverse complement strand
GCTATAATAAAGCCCAAGAAGCTTTGGACTGGGAAGCAAGTCATAAGCGCTCTATTGCCCAAGGGTTTGAACTACACTTTGAAGGCCTCAGCCTGTAGAAAGTGCGGTGAGTGCAAGAAATTCGACTGCCCATACGACGCATACGTCGTCGTGGTGAATAACCAGCTCGTGGCTGGCGTGATAGACAAGAAGGCCATTGGCACAGGAGAACCTGAGTCGCTGCTCCACAGAGTGATAAAGGACTTCGGAATAAGTAGGGGGTCGTGGTTCCTAGACCACGCATTTAAAGTGTTCCTGAATTACGCGTTCTTCCACGGCTTTACCATGAACCTCGATGATGTGGCGCTTCCAGAAGAAGTCGTGAACGAAATACGGAGAAGATTGAGAGAAGCGGAAGTCAAGGTTGAGGAGTTTATAGGGAAGTACAAGAGGAGGGAACTTGAGCAGATGCCTGGCAAAACTCTTGAAGAGACCTTAGAGACTTTGATCCACGAAGTATTGAGCAACGCTAGAGACAGCGTTGGTAAATTGGCTACCCAATATCTGAAGCCTACAAGCAATGCACTCATGATGGCTAGGTCCGGCTCTCGAGGATCCATGCTCAATCTAACTCAGATGACGGCAAACGTCGGCCAGCAAACTGTTCGAGGGGAGAGGATCTTGAGGGGTTACTTCGAGAGGACGTTGCCGCACTTCAAGGAAGGAGACTTAGGGGCCGCTGCGCGAGGTTACGTATATTCCAGCTTCAAGAAGGGGCTTAGCCCGCTTGAGTTCTTCTTCCACGCCATGGGCGGACGCGAGGGGCTTGTTGATACAGCTCTTAGGACGTCGCAAAGTGGCTACATGCAACGCAGGCTCATAAATGCCCTGCAGGATTTGCATGTGGAATACGACGGTACTGTGAGGACAGCCGATGGTAAGATAGTCCAGCTGATGTATGGAGAGGACGGAGTCGATCCTTCCAAGAGCGATCATGGAAAAGCTGTTAATGTGGAAAAAACTATAGAGAAGGTCTTAGGGGTCGCTGCATTAAAATGAGGGCCAAGAAATTCACCTTAGAGGATTTGAAGAAGGAGTTGGAGAAGTGCTCGTCGGAGCTCCCAAGATCAATAATCCAAGAGCTCGAGGAGAAGCTGTCTAGGATTATAGATAGAGTGAGTAAGAGCGACGTCGAAAAAGTCGTGAGCGAGGTGGTTACGCAGTATAGGGAGGCCCTAGTCGAGCCCGGCGAGGCAGTCGGCACCGTCGCAGCTCAATCCATAGGAGAGCCTGGAACTCAGATGACTTTGAGGACCTTCCACTTCGCTGGCGTTAGAGAGCTCAACGTCACATTAGGCCTGCCGCGGCTCATAGAGGTTCTCGACGCAAAAAGGACGCCCTCGACGCCCTTGATGAGGATAGAGTTAGACGAGAAGGCGAAGTACGACAGAGCCAAGGCAGAGGAGCTGGCAAGAAAGATACAGCACGTGACCATAGAGAACGTCGCGAGTAGCATAAGCATAGATTATGGCCAGCAGATGATATACCTGCAATTAGATGAAGAGCTCATGAAGGACAAGAGGGTTACGCTAGACATGGTTATTAACGCTTTGAACAAGCACAAGATAGGGACTGTTGAAAGCGTCACAGAGAGAGAAGAGGAGGTGTCTGACGGGAAGAGAAAGAAGGTCGTCGAAATCGCCATATCGATGCCCGAAGGGCTAGAGGCCTCAAAGATGATAAAGCTCAGGCAGAAGATATTGAACGTAAAGCTTAAGGGTATAAAGGGGCTTAAGAGGGTGGTCGTCAAAGAGGTATCGAAAGAGGGAAAGACCTATTATTACCTTGAAGTCGAAGGCTCCAACCTCCAAGGGATTTTTAACAACTTAGATGAACTCGAGGGCATTGATCCGACGAAGGTCACGACAAACAACATACATGAAATAGCCGAGGTCTTGGGGATCGAAGCTGCTAGGACTGCTATCATAAATGAGGTCATGAGCGTACTTCGAGAGCAAGGCCTTGACGTCGACATAAGACACGTCATGTTAGTCGCGGATCTAATGACCTTGACTGGAAGAGTAAGGCAAATAGGCCGGCACGGGATAAGTGGCGAAAAGGCCAGCGTCCTCGCAAGGGCGGCGTTCGAGGTGACAACTAAGCATTTATTAGAAGCTGGCGTAAAGGGTGAGGAGGATCCTCTAGCTGGCGTGATAGAAAACGTTGTGGTGGGACAGCTAATACCGATCGGGAGTGGCATGGTCGAGCTCAGGGTGAGGCACGGAGGTGAGTGAATATGGTGAGCTTGGACAGAGAACTAAAGGTCGCACTCAAAACGGGGAACGTCGTTCTCGGTGGTAGAGAAGTCTTAAAGCTGATAAGCTTTGGCAAGGGGAAGTTGGTGATAATTGCCTCAAATTGCCCCGAGCTCATAAAGGAGCAAATAGAGTATTACGCCAAGCTATCTAGCATACCAGTCTATCGCGCGCCCTACACAAACATGGAGATTGGAGAGATGTGCCAGAGGAAGCATTCAATATCATCGCTATTGGTGTTAGAAGAGGGGGAATCCGAGATCTTAAAGCTCACAGAGCAATAGGGTGGTAATGTGCCAAGCATAAGGTTGTCTGACGAAGAAATGAGGTACATAACGCTTTTCGAAAGCATAACAGGGGCTACGGCCAAGGACTGCATCATCGACAGCGATGCTAATAGAATAATCTTCGTGGTAAAGAAGGGGGACATGGGCATGGCTATAGGGAAGAATGGCACGAACGTCAAGAGAGCCACGAAGCTCATAGGGAAACCGGTCGAGCTCGTGGAGGCTGGAGACACCCCCGAAGAGCTGATTAAGAACGCGCTTTTTCCAGCTAAAGTGTATGCGACTAAGATATTCAAAGACACTTCAGGAAGGCTTGTGGCTCACGTCGCCGTAGACCCTAAGGACAAGGGGTTAGCCATAGGGAAAGATGGTCTCAAGATTCGAAAAGCGAGAATGTTGGCTAAGAGGTACTTCGACATAGACAACGTCATAATAAAGTAGCTGGCGTTTTGAGGCAAATAAATATACGGGTCCTCTTCAACGTCTATCCTGACTCCTAGTACGCGGTGTAGTATCATGGGCTGCAAATCGCCTCGAGGATTGTTTGCGGCTAGGAAGCTAGCCCAAAAGAGGAAGAGGTTCAGGTGGAGCCAGCAAGAGTACAAGAGGAGGGCATTGCGATTGGATGAGAAGGTCGACCCCCTTGAAGGAGCGCCGATGGCACGGGGCATAGTCCTCGAGAAGGTGGGCGTCGAGAGCAGACAACCTAATTCAGCGGTTAGGAAGTGCGTTAGGGTTCAGCTCATTAAAAACGGCAAGCAAGTAACGGCGTTCGTCCCGGGCGACGGCGCGCTGAACTACATAAACGAGCACGATGAAGTGATAATAACTAGGATAGGTGGGCCTCAAGGGAAGTCGCTTGGCGACATCCCCGGCGTTAAGTTTCAGGTGATAAAGGTCAATGGTGTGAGCCTCAAAGCAATTTTACTAGGCAAGAAGGTTAAGCCGACGAGGTAGGGAGCTTGCCTAAGAGAGCTACGAAGGTTAAGGAGAAGGAGGAGGGGCCAAGCAAGCCGTTAAAGGTGGGCATAGACCCGAAAGAGATCAAGCTATTCGGCAAGTGGACGTTCCATAACGTCGAGGTGAGAAGCCCTGGCCTGAAGAGATATATTTGTTTAAAGCCCGTCTTCCTCCCTCACACGGAAGGCAGGCACGAACATAAGAGGTTCGGCAAGGCCGAGGTCCCCATAGTCGAGAGGTTAATAAACAAGCTCATGAGGCCGGGCAAAAATGCGGGCAAAAAAGCTCTCGCGATCAACATAGTCAAAAACGCTTTCGAGATAATATACTTGAGAACAGGTAAGAACCCCATACAGGTTTTAGTCGAAGCCATAGAGAGGGCCTCACCGAGAGAGGAGACCACTAGAATAGCTTATGGCGGAATAGTCTATCACCAGTCCGTCGACGTCTCACCGCAAAGGGGGGTAGACCTAGCGCTTAGGTGGTTGACCGAGGGCGCTAGGCTGGCCTCCTTCGGCAACCCGAAGACAATAGACGAGTGCCTTGCCGATGAAATAATAGCTGCCGCTCAGGGAGACCCCAAGAGCTATGCTATAGCTAAAAAGGACGAGATAGAAAGGATAGCCATGGCCTCTAGATGACCTTGACGTAACGCATGGAGCTTAAAGACTTCGAGTAAACACATCAAGCTGATCAGTGAAAAGCTTATTAAAGGGTTTTTGAGCTGGAGTTTACGCTACAAGCAGGAATCCATGGTGATGTGGAGATGTCATCAGAGAAAGAGCACCTGAACTTGGTGATCATAGGGCACGTTGACCATGGGAAGTCAACTCTAGTGGGGCACTTGCTGTACTTACTGGGGCAAGTGGATGAGAGGAAGCTGAGGGAAATCGAGGAAGAGGCCAAGAAGCTGGGCAAGGAGAGCTTCAAGTTCGCATGGATACTCGACACATACAAAGAGGAGAGGGAGAGAGGGCTGACCATCGACCTGTCGTTCTACAAGATCGAGACCAAGAAGTACGTCTTCACGCTTATAGACTGCCCAGGTCATAGAGACTTCGTCAAAAACATGGTCACGGGGACGTCTCAAGCTGATTGTGCATTACTCGTGATCTCGGCGAAAAAAGGCGAGACTGAAGCCGGCATGGGCCCCGCAGGCCAGACGAGAGAGCACGCATTCTTGGCCAAGACCATGGGCGTGAATCAGATGGTCGTGGCGATAAACAAGATGGATGACCCCACCGTCAATTGGAGCCAAGAGAGGTATAACGAGGTCAAGGACGCCGCATCCAAGATGCTGAAGATGTTCGGCTACGACATCAGCAAGGTACCCTTCATACCTGTCTCAGCGTGGACCGGAGACAACCTGATAGAGAGAAGCAAGAACATGCCTTGGTATAAGGGCCCCACACTCATCGAGGCTCTAGACACCTTCCTGCCCCCGCCAAAGCCAATAGACAAACCGCTTAGGATACCGGTCCAAGACGTCTATTCGATAACTGGCGTGGGCACGGTCCCCGTCGGGAGAGTTGAGACGGGAGTTCTGAAAGTCGGTGATACTGTTGTCTTCATGCCAGCCAACAAGAAGGGCGAGGTGAGGTCTATAGAGACGCACCACGTGAGGATTGAGAAGGCACTGCCTGGCGACAACATAGGCTTTAACGTCAGGGGGGTCTCTAAAGGCGAGGTCAAGAGAGGAGACGTGTGCGGACACCCCGACAACCCGCCAACGGTTGTCGAGAGCTTCGTTGGAAGGATATTCGTCCTGTATCACCCCACTGCCATAGCTAAAGGCTACACCCCAGTAGTTCACGTCCATACAGCCAGCGTCGCCTGTAAGTTCGAGGAGATACTGCAAAAGATAGATCCTAGGACTGGTGCTGTAGCGGAAGAGAAGCCGCAATTTATAAAGCAAGGCGACGCGGCAATAGTGAGGCTCAAGCCGATAAAGCCGCTTTGCATTGAGAAGTATTCTGAGATACCGCAACTAGGAAGGTTTGCCATCAGAGACATGGGCAGGACTATAGCAGCTGGAGTAGTAATTGACGTGACCCCGGCCAAGGTCTCTTAGGCTTTTAATCTAAACCTTTATTTTTTAGTGGTTTTGGAGGTCTTTAGATAATGGTCAGGAAGGCGAGGATAAGGCTCTCAAGTCCGAACCTCGAAGACTTGCAACGAGTTTGCGAGGAGATAAAGGCCATATCTCAGAAGACGGGCGTGAGGATCAGGGGGCCTATACCACTGCCCACCAAGAGGCTGGTGGTAACAACTCGTAAGGCGCCTTCAGGGCAAGGATCGCACACGTTTGATCACTGGGAGATGAGGATTCACAAGAGGCTCATTGACATGGACGCCGAGGACAGAGCTTTGAAGTCGCTCATGAGGGTCCGGATACCCGATAGCGTCCACATCGAGATAGAGCTTGTATGAAGTCGATATAAGGCGTCACGGCTCAGAGCTTTTGAGATAATCCATGTCTAGAGCTCTAAGCGAAGCTATCCAGCCTTCCTCGTGAGGACTCGTGTTGATAAGCCACGGCTCCCTCGTAAGCTTCACGTTCACTTCCACTACTTCGCAGTCCATTGGGGAGAGCACTGCTATTACGGCTTTAACCGATTCCAACTAAGCTATGGGACCCCCCTTCTCTACGAAGCGGTTCTCTGAAAACTCTACGTTAATCACAGCCCCTAACCGTTTTTGTAGATAATCCGTCACGCCGACCAGGACGGCGTCACCTTGAATCCTAGCCCATACGTGCTTCTTAGAGTATGAAAGGATTGGGGGCTTCTTGCGCTCTGCGCTTCTCATTATGTCAATCTTATCATCATTATTTTATCCTCTGACCTCTATCGACACGGGATTTTGATTGAGAGTCGAAGAGCAACGGGGGCACTTCCCGTTAAACTTCTTGACTATGTCTCTTGGCGGGATTAGATCGTTGCCCTTGTAGAGCACATAACCGCACTTCGCGCACTTTACTATCTCGGGCAAGCCAAACACCGTATCCTTACTCGAGCGCTTGCTCATAAGCCTTCACGTTCTGGTAGCGCAAATCAACAAAGGACTGGCCAGCCATCACTCGTAGTCCGAGGAGTCCCTGATGCCGTCCTCAGTTATTTCGAATACGGCTTCACCTTCCGGCAAGTAGGGGGAGTCGACAAGTCTCGCGATCCGCTTAGGACCTCTGAGCTTCCTTAAGAAGACCCTCGCCCCCGGTACGTGGAAGAGGACGTGCCCTCCAACCGCGGCTATGGGGTCGCCAAAGACCACGTCTGGTCGGGCCATTACTTGATTGGTCACAACGACCGCTATCTCGTAGGCGTAGGCCAGCCTAGAGAGGGTGTGCAAGTGCTTGTTGAGCTTTTGCTGTCTCATGACTAGAGTCTCCCTCCCGGGGTACTCTGCCCTGAAAAAGCCGGTCACACTGTCTACGACCAGGAGCTTCACGTTCTTTTCGCTTATTAAGTCCTTGACTTGGTCGACTATGATCATCTGATGGTCTGAGTTGTACGCCCTTGCCACTATTATGTTTCTTAATGTTTTTTGAGGGTCAAGTCCGAGCGCTCGACTCATGGAGACTATCCTCTCAGGCCTGAACGTGCCTTCGCAGTCGACGTACACCGCCGAGCCCTCGAGCCCTCCTCCATCCCTCGGGAGCTGGACGTTTACGCACAACTGATGACATATTTGCGTTTTCCCAGACCCGTATTCTCCGAAGAACTCAGTTATTATCTGGGTCTCGACCCCGCCTCCTAGCAGCTTATCCAAGTTCTTGCTCCCAGTAGTTACCCTCGCAACCCTTATCCTCTTTTCATACAATTCATCTGCTGTCTTAAACCCTAGGTCCAGCACTTCACGGGCCGCGCTTATGATCTTCTGGCTCGCCGAAAGGGAGAGGCCCGTGACGGAGGCTATTTCTTGAGGAAGGGCTGCCGCGAGGGCCTCGATGGTGCCAAACCCAGCTAGCGCTAGCTTGTCAGCTATAGCTACGCTCACACCTGGAAGGTCTGTCAGCTCCCTCGGCCTCTTCGGCTTCTCTGACATATCTTCACACTTCACTTTAATTAACTCGGGCCTTAATAAAGAGTTTTAAAGGTGGATAGCCCGAAGAGGGGCCTTAGGTGCTCTTGGCGATTCATATCTCGCTCTAGAGGGCAGGGCCTTCAGCGTGTTTGGCTTCATAAATCAATCACGAGCTCCCCTAAGGACATTAGAGGGGCTTTTGCCTTATTTTAAGGAGGTAAGCGACGTAGTTGCTTGAAACGTGCAGTATCGGAGTGGCTATCAATATCACAACAAGCTGATCCGACGTAGTGGTGTGACCTGCAAGGTAGCTGAAGAGTAAGGCCATTAGTATGAAGAGGTATTGGTCAAGAATGGGGGCGAGCTCTCCCTGAGGTATGTCAAGTCTGCGTTTTATGAAGGAGCCCAGTACATCGCCTGTCATAGCCCCTGAGCCCATTAAAAAGCCTTTCAATGGATTGCCCAAGAAAAGACCTGTGACTAGTCCTGCGAGGACCCCGGCCACGAAGCCCTCTACGGACTTGTTGTCCCCAAAGACCCTCTTTCTGTCAACCCAGTTCTTACCCATGTCCAATGGCCTCCTCTTGCGAATTACCTTTGATAGGATGAGAGGAGTCATATTAGCTGTGTAAGCTGGCAAAGCGAAGAGAATCGCACCGACTACCACTTCGAAGCCATATGTGAGGTCCATTTAATCAACCTCTTCCAAAAAGCCGTCTACGATGTGGGCCAAGACCTCGACTCTAGACTCTTGGCCGTGGACCTTTAAAAGGCATATCCTCCTCTGTCGCGGAAGATCGGTCTTTAGCACCGATACTATGTTATCTGACCAGTAATCCCAGTATGTCAATACATTCGACGCTACGGGACCCTCAAAGACTTCCTCGTCCATTGTGGGGCTCTTTAAGCGGCTCGTCAATACTACCCACTTCTTATAGTCAGTCACATGCTTTTTCAGATTTGCTATTATCTGATTCAGCTTCTTATTGTGGAGGATTATTTCGCGTCTACTCTCCACCTTGATGGACCTGTAAGGGGCGGCAAACGTGTCAAAAATCACCAAGTCGTAATTTAGGGGCTCGAGCTCCACTTTCCTCACGACCCCGATCAAGTCGTCTAGGCTCTGTAAGTGAAGAGCGTAGAACCTTGACGATAAGACGTTTAATGATGTTCCCTGCGTCCTCGCTAATAGCTCAAGGCGTGGATAAGGGAAGAGGCCGTCAGCATACGCATAGAGGACTTTGAGGCCTTCGAGACAGCCTCTCAACGCCAATTGCAAGGCTAGTGCCGTCTTGCCCGAACCCGGTTCACCACAAAATAGCGTTAGCTCTCCCCTATGTAGTCCGCCTCCAAGGGCTTCATCGACCCTCGGCAAACCCAGCTTAAGCCTTATGAGGGGTACCTCCAGTGGATATAGCAGTTGTCAGAGATAAAGCTTAGAGTTGGGCGAAATTTAAGGCTGTAGTAAGGGCTTAGCGGAGATAGAATGAACATGAAGAAGATTAAAGAAAAACGAGGGACCGTGTTTAAAATCGATGGACCTGCAAGCATACGGGTCTTAGAGGGCGCCATATCAATACTGGGCTCTGTGCTCAAGCCTAAAGAACAAGTCGTAGTGCCTAGGTATAAGTCGCTCGTCGTAGAGTTCGTCGAGGATTCAACAATAGAGCTTCGTTTAGGCAGTGATGCCAAGGTAGAGGCTCCGCTAGAGGCTGTAATCCCAGCGGAGTGGACGATGGCTGCCGAATCGATACTATCTCAGGACTCTAGGCCTTTGAGTTGCATGATCCTAGGCGACGTTGATAGTGGCAAGACGGCCTTTGGCACGTACATCGCTAACTATGCAGTAAGTAAGGGACTTAAGGTCGGAGTCATAGACAAGGACCCGGGGCAGACAGAAATATCAGTGCCGACAACCATAGGGCTTAGCATAGTCGAGAGGCCCATGCATTCTCTTGAAAACGCGAAAGCTGTCTCGGTCCGGTTTGTGGGCTCTGTGTCTCCATCAAACATAGTGCAACGGGTCGTAGCCGCGACTAAAGAGTTGTTCGATGAAGCGCTGAGGAGGGGGTGTGACTTAATAATCATTAACACCAGCGGTTGGGTTAATAGCCGGAGAGCGCGCGAGCTAAAGTACAACGTCATCACCACAATACATCCAAGCCACTTAGTCCTCATCCAAAGGACCAACGAAGTAGAGCACTTAGTTAAGCCCTTCGAGAAGAGCGACATCAAGATAATAAGGGTACAACCATCGCCGGCGGTAAAGCCCAAGACCAAGGAAGAGAGAAAGGCGAGGAGGGAGTCCATCTTCAAGAACTACTTCGCAAACGCCAAAGTCAGGAAGGTCAGCCTAACTAGCGTAAGGCTCATGTATTCTTTGTTCACGACAGGAGCTGTGCTAAGCAAGGAGGACTTAGAGAAGTACGGCAGAGAAATGGGGCTGGACTTTATTTACGGCGAGGAGGGCAGAGACTTCCTCTTCCTCGTGAGTAGAGGGCCCGTAGAGGGCAAAGCCAAAATCGAGGAAGAGATGGCGAGGAGATATGGAAAGGAAGAGGCAATATTAACGTGGCCTGGCGAAGAAAAGGGGCTCATCGTTGGCCTCTTAGGCTCGGACCTCTCGTACTTGGGGCTCGGGCTAATCCGCGAAATAGATTACCTAAAGAAGGTCATAGAGCTCCTAACGCCAGTCGAGGACGTGATAAGCGTGATTCAAGTAGGCTTAATTAAGCTCGGCGAGGACTTCAGAGAGATAGCAAAACATGACCGGTCACCTTTATAAAAGGCCCCTCGCAGCCTATCTAGGTCATTAATATGGGTGACCTCCTCTTCGTAACCGTCGTCGGCTATGACAGACCAGGGATAGTCGCCGGCATAACCTCTGCCGTGGCCGAGGTTAATGGCAACATAGAGTCCATCAGGGCCTCCACGCTGTCTGACCTCTTCTTCATGAGCATGGTCGTCGACATCAGTGGGATAAACTGTAGCAAAGAGGAGCTCATTAGGAGGTTAAAAGATAGGGCTTTGAAAATAGGCGTTGGCATAGCGATAGAAGACGAAGAGAGCAAGTCCAAGACCAAGAAGCTCATAGCTTTCGACATGGACGGCACGATCTTAGAGGCTGAGGCGATAGACGAGATAGCCAAGCGCGCTGGGGTTCGAAGAGAAGTCGCAGAGCTTACTAGGAGGGCCATGAATGGGGAAATAGAGTTCGAGTATGCGTTGAGAGAGAGAGTGAGGCTCCTGAAGGGCCTTCCTGTTGAGGTCGTAGAAGAGGTGGCCGAGGAACTACCTATCTCGAAGGGGGCCGAGGAAGTTATCAAAACGTTAAAGAGCATGGGCTTCATGACGGTGCTAATAACGGGCGGGTTCGACGTAGTGGCGAGGAAGGTCGCAGAGCGCTTGGGCTTCGATTACTGGTTTGCAAATAAGCTTGGAGTGGAGGATGGCAAGCTTAACGGCGAAGTGGAGGTCTTGGTATCAGGCGGAGGGTCAAAGCTTGAAATCTTGAAGAAAGTGGCGGAGGCTCACGGCATAGACCTCGAGGAGTGCGTGGCTGTTGGCGATGGAGCCAATGACCTGTTAGTGCTTGAGAAAGTGGGCTTGGGCATAGGGTTTAAGCCCAAGCCCATAGTCGAAGAGAGGGTAAGGGCCCTGGTTAGCATAAACGACATGAGAACCGTTCTCGCGTTAATAGCAAGTGGCAGGCCCAAGGAGGGCAGAGGAGATTGAAAGGGTTAAAGCTACCCACGGCCATGGCGACTCAGCACCCCGACTCGGCGTCGAAGGCCTTTACGTCACAAGAAGAGGTGGACGAAGCGCTACGTGATCTCTCGTCAGCAGAGGTGGGTGGGTTTGAGTGCGATGAAAAGATGGTAGACTTCGAGGGAAAGCTGACGGCCTACGGGCAGATGAGGTGGATAATAGAGAAGGTCACCTCGTCCCTTAACTTGGTTCTAGGAGAGGACTTCTTGATAACTCCGAGGATACCTTCAGAGAGGCTCGAGGAAGCTGAGAGACAGATAATGGTCGTGTGGGCCGCTGTCGCTGCCAATAAGTTCTCGTATGAGGTCTCCGGTAAGCAGGCCATTAACTACCTCATAGCGCCAATGGTCGAGAGCTCACGAGAGCTCCTGGTGACCCATAGGAGGATACAGAAGTTGTTAAAGCTGGGTCAAGAGGAGCTGGGCTTGCCATCGACATGCAGCATGAGGCTCATACCTCTATTCGAAGATGTCGTGAAGCAACTCCATTGCGATGAGATAGTCGAGGGCTACAGGAAGCTCTTGCTAAAGGAGCTCGGAGAATACGAAGACCACTTCAGAGTGTTCTTGGGCAAGTCCGATGCCGCGATGACCTATGGCCACGTGGCCTCAATACTCGCGATAAAGGTGGCCCTTTCAAGGCTTGAAAAATGGAGGCGAGAGGTCAGCGTGGAAGTTCGCCCAATAATAGGCGTTGGCTTATTGCCCTTCAGAGGCCACCTAGCCCCATGGAGCGTAGAGAACTTCGTTAAAGAGTATAAGGGATACTACACCGTGACTATACAGACGGGACTGAGGTACGACATACCCCATGAAGAAGGCGTGAAGGTCGTCAGGTGTGTGAAGAGCGAGGCTGGTCATGTCCCTGAGGTCTACGAGGTCGAGGAGGAGAAGGAGCTTGCAGAGGCCATGAGGGCTTTCGCGCGTAGCTACTTTGAGACGTTGATAGAGATGGCCACCACGATATGCTTGGTAGCTGACCTCATTCCTGAGAGGAGGGAGAGGATGACAAGGGAGAGCTATCCGCGGTCAGTGGCCGGGCCACTAAAGCTCATAGCAGACAAAGCGCTCTATGAAAGGTTACCCAGCGGCGAGATCAAGCTTCCTAGGGCGATAAAGTTCACTGCTTCGTGCTACATGCTTGGAGTGCCTCCTGCAATAATAGGCAGTGGAAGAGCTCTGAAGGTCTTGAGAAAAGAGAAGGGAGAGGACTTCGTAGAGGACTTGGTCAAAAGATACATCAAGTGTTTGGAGAACGACATGGCATTTGAGTTCAACTTCCTAAATCTAGATGTCGCAAAGAAAAGGTTGAGCGAGAGCACGTACACCAAGATATTAGAGGACGTTAAAGAGATATCTCATTACTTCAGAGTGGAGGAGGGTGATGCCGACGAGAGAGGACAACAGCACGCGCTATTGGTGAAAATGTTTTGGGAAAAAATGAGCAGGCCAGAGGCCGCTGAGTACGCCCTAAAGGCTGGCATCATTAGGGGGTCGCTAGGCTAGACGTGGTACGTGGCCACTTTCTCGGTAAAGTCCTTTATGTGCCTCATGTAGAGCTCGTACTCTGTCTTCGACATCGGTCTGATCTTCTTCAGGGCTTCCTCGAAGTGGGCCATAGTTATCTTTAGCTCCTCTGCGTGCTTCTTGGCCTCTTCGGGGTCTGAGTACTTATTTAAAAAGTCGCGAAGAGCTAACACGGCCGCTGTGTTGCAGAGTGCTGCTATGTCGGCACCCGTATAGCCCTCTGTCAAGCTGATGAGCTTATGTAAGTCGACGGTCTTGTTGAGGGGCTTACCCTTCAGGTGTATCTTAAATATCTCCTCTCTGGCTTTCGCATCAGGCACTGGCACACATATCAGCCTATCAAATCTGCCAGGCCTCAAGAGCGCCGGGTCGAGTATGTCGGGCCTGTTGGTAGCGGCTATAACAACCACACCTTTAAGGTCTTCCATCCCGTCCATCTCGGTCAGCAATTGATTAACGACCCTATCAGTAACGTGGGAGTCGCCTATGTCGCTGCCCCTCCTCGGTGCTATTGCATCTATTTCGTCTATGAAGACTATGCAGGGCGCGGCCTGCCTCGCCTTCCTGAATATCTCCCTTATCGCCTTCTCGCTCTCCCCGACCCACTTACTGAAAATTTCGGGCCCCTTGATCGTTATGAAGTTTGCCTCGGACTCCGTCGCGACAGCCTTGGCCAGCAGCGTCTTGCCAGTGCCAGGGGGGCCGTACAGCAAAATGCCCTTGGGAGGCTTTATGTTGGCTTTCTCGAAGAGCTCAGGGTACTTCAACGGCCATTCAACTGCTTCTCTCAGGGCCTGCTTGGCCTCTTCCAAGCCTCCTACGTCACTCCACCTTACGTTGGGCACTTCGACGTAGACCTCTCTTAGCGCGGAGGGCTCTATATCCTTGAGGGCGTCGAGAAAGTCCTGCATGGTGACCTCCAACTTGTTGAGGATCTCAGCCGGTATGGTCTCGGCCTCTAAGTCTATCTCTGGCAATACCCTCCTCAAGGACCTCATGGCGGCTTCTTTGCATAGGGCCGCTAGGTCAGCTCCCGTGAACCCGTGAGTGATCTCCGCCAGCTTATTCAGGTCCACGTCCTTGGCCAGGGGCATGTTCCTCGTGTGTATCTGGAGTATCTCAAGCCTCCCCTGCTTGTCGGGGACCCCTATCTCTATCTCCCTGTCGAACCTGCCAGGCCTTCTGAGCGCTGGATCGAGGGCGTTGGGCCTGTTCGTGGCCGCTATGACGATGACGTTGCCTCTCGCCTCTAAACCGTCCATCAGCGCCAGCAGCTGGGCCACTACCCTCTTCTCCACCTCACCAGTCACTTCCTCCCTCTTCGGCGCTATGGCGTCTATCTCGTCTATGAATATTATCGATGGGGCGTTCTTCTTGGCCTCCTCGAATATCTCCCTGAGCCTCTGCTCGCTCTCCCCGTAGAACTTGCTCATTATCTCCGGGCCATTAATGGCGTAGAAGCGAGCATCCGTTTCGTTGGCGACCGCTTTGGCCAGCAACGTCTTGCCGCAGCCAGGGGGGCCGTAGAGGAGAACTCCCTTGGGGGGCTCAATGCCAAGCCTCTCGAAAAGCTCTGGATGTTTTAGAGGTAATTCGACCATCTCTCTGATCTTTTGGATAGCCTCCTTGAGGCCCCCTATGTCTTCGTAGGTCACTCTGGGTATCTCTCCAGGGGCTTTCTCGACCTTCTCACCTATAACTACTTGAGTCTCCGGTCCCACTATCACCGCGTCGACTGGCGGGTGGATCGACGTCACCACGAAGTCTATCGTCCTACCCATTATGCCCACGGGCACGTAGTCCCCCTTGGTAACCGCCCTCCCTTCGAGCAACTGTCTTATGTAGTCCTCAGCGCCCACTAGCCTAAGGGGCTCCGTGGGGGCGAGCACGACTTTCTCGGCATTCCTGACCTTCGCGAGCTTTATCGTGACCTTATCATCTATGCCAACGCTAGCGTTTCGCCTTATGTAACCGTCTATCCTTATGATTCCTTTGCCGTAATCTTCGGGGTAGCCAGGCCAGCATATTGCCACAGTCTTCCTCTTGCCTATTATCTCTATGACGTCGCCTGTGCTTATGCTGAGCTGGGACATCGCTACAGGGTCTATCCTGGCTATGCCCCTACCCACGTCTCTAGCCCTGGCCTCTGCAACCCTTAAGATAATGGAGGAAGAAACCTTATCCGTCATATATCGTAACCTCACGAGGGGTAAAGAAATAAGAAATATGGGCTACTCTATTTTGACCTCGTAGCCTCTCTTCTCTTCAACCTTCTCTTTGAGGTTCAGCGTGACCTCGAGGACGCCGTTCCTATAGCTGGCCTTGGCGGTCGTCGGGTCGACCCTTACTGGCAACTTTACGTCAGCGTGATATTTTCTGTCCCCTTGCTCAGCCCTTATGGTCACTACGTCCTCAGTAGCGCTCACCTTGATGGACTCCTTATCCACGCCCGGTAACTCAGCCACTACCTTGAGCACTCCAGCCTTCGAGTCTACATGAGTCTCTACATAGGGCCTTCTGACGTCGCTCTTCTCGATGCCCCAGCGAGACGGTCTCACGTTACCGAACTCTTGTATTATTGGCCTACCGTCTGGCCCTATGGTTATGCTGAAGCCATAGAAGTAAGGCCCTTCAACGGTGATCTCAGCAGCCTCTCTGGGCACTCTGACGAAGGTCTTGAACATCCTCTCTATCATCTCGTCTATCTCTTCAAAAGCTCTTTCGATCTCGTCGAAGATCCTTGAAAACCTCCTAGGCCTCCACATATATCTCACCTCGAGTTACTAACCTAAAGTTAGAAATATTTAAATCTTTCCTCTCTATTTTTTTAGCGTCAGAACACACCGTTGAAGTGGGGCTCTATGGCTCGACGCGTGGATCTACTAGTAGTGTTAGGAAACGAGACTCGCAGGAAGATATTGGAGTTATTGGCCAGAGAGCCGAAGTACTTGCTCCAGTTGTCGAAAGAGCTCAACGTTAGCCAGCAAGCCATACTAAAGCATATTAACCTCTTAATGCGTGTGGGGCTGATAAGGGCCTACGAAGTTAAGATGGGCTCTCTAGGCCCTTCAAGGAAGTACTATGAGCTCGCCAGGCCCATATCTCTATCGATCAACATGCTCAAGGGGTACAGCGAGATAGAGTTCCACGACTTCGTTGACGAGGTCCCTGATCACTTAAAAGAGGCCCTGAAATTCGTTGAGAGGGAAGTGCTGAGCGAGAGGCTCTACGAGGCTCTTTCTGAAGTAAAAAGTGTAATTCAAGTGATAGACAAAGAACTTCAAGAGATAAGGGCAAAAGAGAGGGCCCTCCTGAGCGCCAAGTGCAAGCTCCTGAGCCTGGTACAGGAGGCTTTAGAGCGCCTGAAGGTGCCTCTCCTCGAGCGCAGGAGGATCCTCGAGTCTCTGCTTAGCTAACTCGGCTAGATCATTCTCATCAATAGCTCGTTTATCCGCGGACCTCTGTAGCCGAGCTCTCCTCCTTGCTCGACAGGTTTCTTTATAGTACCCTTAAATCCTCCGGAAGGCGGGTGCAATCTGAAGACCGGCTTTAAGCCGGGTATGCTACGCAGGCTTATCCTGCCCTCGATTATCGTCTTGGCCAAGTCCCTGAAGCTCTCGAAGCCTAGCTTCTTGACATGGTCTAAAGTCAGGCGCTCGTCGCCTCTAAGCCGGCCTCTCTTCTCAAGCAAAGCCGCTAAGGCCTCTTCGCTTACCTCCCCATACGTTATATAACTTGATGCCTTCTTAAGCATTCCATTAATGGAGGGTGTGGCCTCGACTATTGCGCAGTGATTCTTTCTCGTAAGTTTTAGCGAGCGCAACGTCAACTTTATGTCAGGGGGTACTCCTACGCGTCCCCTGAGCCTTATTACTACATAGAACTTCTTCGTCATGCTCTCGTCCAGTCCTTCACGAACTTGAAGCTCAGCGTGTTCCTGAGGGCTTCAAGAGCCGCCTTTGCCATGTTCTCCTTAGTTCTCGTCTCACCCCTAGTGAGGGTCCACACGTCCTTGACGCCAGCGAGCTTGAGCACTATCTTGGCCGTGTCGCCAGCTACTAGGCCTGTGCCCCGGGGTGCTGGTATTAGGGTCATCTCCACGCTCCCCGCCTTGCCCCAAGCCCTTATCGGCACGCTGTGCGGCTTACCGCACCTGCACTCCCAGCTCCCACATCCAAGCCTTACCGGGATTATGTTGAGCTTGGCCTCTACTATCGCTTTGTCTATGGCCTCTCTCATCTGCTTGGCCTTGGCAAAGCCCAGCCCGACGTAGCCCGCTTCGTTGCCCACGGCCACCACTACCTTAAACCTTGAGATCTCGCCAGCTTACGGTCACCTAGCGCCCAGCTAGGTGATATCCGTCTGCCTCTGGACTATCTTCACGTCGATTACTTCGTGCTTTAAATCGGGTAACAGCGCATCGACTATCTCCGGTTCCTTTATTGTTAAGTTATTGGCAAAGATTTCATATATGCTCGTTATCTTGCCCTCCTTCACTAACCTCCCTACATACGTCGCCGGGACCCAAGCATCGAGCGAAGACATCCCCACCATCCTCTAGTCAATACATCATGCTGGGTGATAAAACCTACACGTTAAGGGGATTATTTTAATCTTTCCTTAAAAACTTATGGCAAGTCCCCTGCTCTTCGGCTACCCGTAGTCACACTGCTTGTTCTATCCTCTTCTTTACTTCCTCGAAGACCTCTGCTATCCTCTCGGGGTCGAAGCCTAACTTAAGATAGGCGGAGAACTGCCTCTCAAAGGCTGCCGGGTCCGTGTCCTTGAGCGTCTTCGCGTACTTGGCTATGTGGAGGCCTTTAATCCGCTCCTCCGAGGGGAGTACTTCAGGACTGTGAGGGATCTCGAGCCCGGCGTCAAGTGCCCCCTTGAGGGCGGCGAAGACCCTGGCACCCTTCACCGCTCTATGCAAGCCTATGTACAGGATTGCCTCCTTCACGCCAGCTTTCAGGGCCCTGAGACCTGCGAGGTAGCTGACTAGATACGCCGCGGGGGTGTTTTTGCCCGAAGCTGGCCAGCCGAACTTGGTCCTCAACTCCCTGCCAGTGGCTTGGGCCAGAACTTGGTCGCCCTTGACCTCGGGCTTCACCACTTGAACGATTACTTGGCTATTGGTTTTTCTAACCACCAACAACGGCTTGCCCGAAAGAAGCATTTTCATCCTCGTCCTATAGTCCGTTAGGCCCTTCCTCCTCCTTCTGAAGGGTACCCGCCTTATGGCCTTCCTCTTAACCAACTCAGGCCCTCCTTAAGAGGCCCTGTTGCTTTATGTACTCCTTCAGGTGGGTTCTGCTTTGAAATACTCCTCCCTTGACCAGCCTGTACAGCCTCCTGTACGCCTTCTTATCGATCAGCCTCCTGTCCCTCAACATCTTGAGATACCTTCGAAGCGCTCTCGCCTTTGCTATCCAAAGCCTCCTCTCTAAGTCGGCCACCGAGCCCTCGCGAGAGCCCTCGCCCTTTCTCAAGCCCTTGCGCTTCTTGAGGCGCCTGAGCCTGGCCCTCGCCCTGCTCGTCCCCCTGGCGGGTTTAGCGGATATCACGCCCTTTTCGATCAGCTTCCTAACGTCTTCCTTGGTTATAGCCGAAGCGGCCTCCTCAAGCCTAGAGGGGTCTATGTAGACTCTGCTCTCCCCTACCCCCAAGACCTCAGCCCCAAGCCTCCTAACGATGTTCAAGTTCATGCCTCAACACCAACGGCATTGAGGACCCTTAGCCCCATGCTCTTAGCCTTCTCAATAATCTGGAGCCTCTTCCTCCCCCCAACTGTGTGAGCTATCCTCACGCAATGCTTTCTCGGGTCTAAGCCCTCTAGGTCCTGAGGTCTACGAACTAGGACCTCAACGAGACCAGAGGGGTGCAAACCCCTAGCGGCCCTAGGGTTGCGGTAACCTATCCTGGCGAGAGAGGGGTACCCCTTTCTAGACAACTTTATCTTATTGTCTATCCCTCTCGGCCTCCTCCAGCTCTCCTCATCGACCCTCTTGAGCTTTAAGGTGTTCAGTCTCCTGAACTTCGCTCTCATCCGGTTCATCTTCAATCTAAGCCTCAAGAGCCTCTTCGTCGAGTGGCTCAAGGCAATGGACCCCCGGGCTTACCACCCCACTGCACGGTCAACTTAAAAACTCTCACAAAGCTGTCTCTACACTACGCTCTTGCCCTTGCGCTCGTATATGTATATCCCATCCATGAAGATTCGGGAGTCGCGGTCCCTTATCCTACTAGCCTGCTCGATATTGGCAGCGGTTTGAGCTACTTGCTCTAGGTCTATGCCCTCTACCACTACGTCGTCCCCCTTGACTTGGACCTTCACGTTGCCCACTATCTTGGCCACCCTCTTGGACTTCTCGCCCATGAAGTTCTCTATTACGACCTTGTCGCCCTCTACCTTAACGCTCACGGGGAAGTGGGAGTAGACTATCTTGAGCTTGTATGTGAAGCCCTCCACGACACCCTTAATCATGTTCCTGACATGAGACGCTATGGTCCTACAAGCGCTCTCCCCTCTCTTGCCCTTTATGTAAGATTCTACTAAGATGGTCGAGTTGCTCGTCCTGATGTAAACCTTGGCGTGTGAAAAGTCTTTGGTCAACACTCCCTTAGGGCCTCTAACCGTTGCCCTTGCAGGCTCTTCAACGTCCACGCTTACTCCTGGCGGTATAGGTATTCTCTCAACAACATAAGGCTGATGGAGCACCTTCATTCTCAGCACCTCGTGTTAATGGTCAATAAACATAGGCGAGCAAGACCCCTCCTATGCCGAGCTCCTTGGCCTCCCTATGTGTCATGATGCCCTTAGAGGTCGAAATTATGAGATGGCCCACATCAGGAGATGGCAGGTACCTCTTCTCCCATTTTTCGAACACATTTTTCTTGACGGGAAATCTGGGCTTTATGACGCCGCAGTCGTTAATCCTACCCAGCAATTGGACTCTTATCTTTCCGAACCTGCCGTCGTCTATGTACTCGAAGTTGCCTATGTAGCCGTGCTTGAGTAAGATCCTCAACACGTTGGCTATTAGCTTCGAAGCTGGCATTATGAGCGCTTCTCCCTTGGCCCTCATTTCGCAGTTCTTTATCGTCGTCAAGGCGTTGGCCAGCGTGTCGTTCATTACCATGGGTCTCCACCTCTACATATACTTCTTGAAGCCGAGCTTGGGCGCTACCTCCCTAAAGCATCGCCTGCAGATCATGAGCCCATACTTACGAATCAGAGCCTCGTGAGTGCCGCAAATCCTGCACCGCCTACTGCCCTTGCCGAATTTCCTTTCTTTAGGCGGCCTGTACTTGCCCAATCAAAACCACCTCACGACGTCAAACTATCTTGACGCCAAGGACCTCCTCAACGAATTTCATGCTCTCCTCCCTCATCACCCTATGGCTCTCACCAATCCTAGACCTCTTCCTCCGCCTCCTTGCTACTCGATATCCGGGCCTCTCCAAGGACGCGCAGACGTCAAATCCAAATATCCCCAACATGGGGTCGTACTTTACCCCCGGCAACGATATGTGCTCCTTTATTCCGAACGAGAAGTTGCCGAATTGGTCAAACGAGGACCTCTTGATCTTGAAGTCCAGGGCCGCGAGGGCCCTCTTCAAGAAGTCCAGGGCCCTGTCCTTCGTCAAGGTGACGACGCAGGCTATGCTCTCTCCCTTCTTTATCCCGAACTCCTTGATGGTCTTCTTGGCTCTCCTGAGGCTGGGCTTTTGACCCGTGAGCTGTTCTAAGACTTGAGATGCCTTGGCCAACCTTTCGCCAGAAGTCCCCACCGCCATGTTTACAACGACTTTGGCTATCTTGAGCCTCTTCATCGGGCTCTGATGTTCCTCGTCCACGGCCTCTCACCCTAACGTTATGGCTGGAGAGTCCCTCCCTATCACGAACACCGTCAAGTACCCCACGTCGAATCTCTCGCCTCCCCGTTCGAGAGTCACAACTTTGTACTCTCTCATAGGTCCTCCCTTCACCTCGACTATTTTACCTGTGCTACCGACCTTCTTCCCGCTTATGACCAACGCCAAGTTACCTGGTTCAAAGGGGTAGTGCTCTATGATCCTTCGGTCTGGGAACGATATCTTAACGACGTCGAACGTCTTGTAAACGTCTTCGACGGGGTTTCGAGAATTCGACACCTTAATTAAAATGTTGCTCCCGTCGTGGAGGTTGAGCTGTATGTCGCCCCCTTTGACGGTGGTCTTATTCTCTATTCTGCAGAGCTTAAAGTACTTTTCGTGTTCCGGAATGGGTATCAAGTCTAAAAATCTACCGGGCCTAGGAAGCAATCTGAAGGTCAAGTTCTCCTTCTCTATCTCTATCTCTATCACGTCCATGAGGCCCACGGGGAACCTGTAGTCCTTTCTCACGACCCCATCGACCTTGACAGCTCCCGACTTCAAGATATACTTGGCTTCTCTCGCGGATTCCGCCAACTTGAGCATGTCCCTCAATACTATGAGGAGGGGTATTGACGTCTCGAGGGAGTGCGGGCCAGGTGATGGCCTTGGTGCCCACACATACTCTTTTACCGGGATTGGCCACCAAGCCGGCATGGCGTAGCGCTTCAAGCCCTTCGACGCAGACTTCTTCGTCGTAGGAGCTCACCCAAGCCCTGCAGCCGCTTTAGCCGCCGTCCTCCTCTCGATGATCTTCTTCCTCCACTCATCGTCTAAGCTCAGCTTTATTATCTGAACCTTCGAGGGGTGGACGGGTATGGGGACCTCTGAGCCGTCGGCCTTCTTCCTAACCAACCCCTCGATGTAGATCCTATATTCTTTGTGGTTCAGCCTTATTACCTTGCCCGTATGGCCTTTGTGGTCGCCCCTCATGACCGTGACCACGTCGCCGGTTCTTACGGGCAAGGACCTAAAGGGGTACTGCTCCTTGAGCTCTTCAGATAGATGGGCTGACATTAGCTTGTGCCTGACGTGGTGTGGTGCTTGGTATAAGATGCGCCTTTGTTTCCTCGGCTGTTTCGTCTTTATGTGCACCGAGGCCACCTCACACTATCAAAGTCGCTAACGCCGCCAGCCTCGGCCACCTCTCGGCCGCTTCGCGGGCAATGGGTCCTCTGATCTCCGTCCCCTTCGGGGTGCCGTCTTCGGTCACTATTACCACCGCATTGTCCTCAAACTGAACCCACTGGCCATTGGGCCTTCTGAACGGCTTCTTCTGCCTCACTATTACGGCCCTCACTATCTGCTTCCTGAGCTCCGGGGCCCCCTTCTTGACGGATGCTATTATCATGTCGCCTACGCTGGCCCCGGGGAGCCTCCTGTGCTTAGTCTTGCCCCCTACGACGCTTATCATCGCCACTTCCTGGGCGCCGCTGTTATCCGCGCATTTTATTTTAGAGCCTGAAAAGACTGCTAAGCTAATCTTTGGCCTATACGAGGTTCCGGCGGCTACTTTTGGTCCTCGCTTAGCCATTGATACCCCCGGTCAACGTTGTGGACTCAAAAAGCCTTGCGGGTATAAAAATTTACTTCCTCTTAATCCCATGCCCATAGACATGCGCTGAACGATTCAGGAGATGGGCTTGCCCAAGACCACGAAGCTGACGGTCTTGGCTAAGGGCCTACACTCTCCTATGACGACTTTATCGCCGACCTTGACGTCAAGGCAGGGGGGCAGGTGTGCATGGATCTTGCGCCTTCTCCTCTCGTACCTCTCGTACTTCTTCATGTAGACCATGTACTCGTGAAGTATAGTGGCCGTGGCCTTCATCTTCGTGCTCACCACGGTGCCTTCTAAGATCTTACCCCTGACGGAGAGGGTGCCGTGATATGGGCAGCAGGGATCCTCGCACGTCCTCTCGGGGGGCTTAATACCCGGTATGCCTACGTTCCTCGTCCTCACGGCCTTGCTCATGACTTTTGATCACTCGCTTAGCGGGAGAGGATTGAAAGGGATTTAAAAACCTTTGCTCGAAGCAAAGACCCTTACCAGCGCTTCTTGATCACTCGCTTTACCCTGTCCTCCGGCCTTCCGACGAGGTAGTCGCCCTCGACTTCGACTATGACGTCCGAGGGGAGCTTGAACCTGAAAGTGCAACAGCGCTTGGGAACAACCTTAATCTCGCCCTCGTCGTTCATTACCTTGATCGTATTCATGGTTTCGTCAGCGACCAGCCCCTCAATCCCTATGTAGCCCGCATGCGTGCTCTTAACCACCTTGACCCTTAGGCCTATCAGCTCGTGGTTTAATATGTTG
>CAZPGS010000008.1:1530-23866 GCA_964586135.1 uncultured Nitrososphaerota archaeon | reverse complement strand
CCCTCACTCTGACCCCCTCGCTTAAAAGCGCTCCGCCAGGACCACGGCCAAGTTCCTCGTCCAGCGAACCACGGCCCTAGGCTCAATACCTGAGAGTGTTAGACAAGGTGAAAGGGTGCGGCCTGAAGTCTCAACAGCGCGACCCCTCGCGTAAATCGTCCTCAGGGCTGGAGGAGCTATCGCTCTTGGCGGGCGCCTTTCGTCTCGCCTCGGCGCTACTTGAGGCTTTCCTTCACCAATGCCGGTACTTCCCATGGACTTTCCACGACTTTACTCCTGCCTCTCTTAGGGCCCTTATCTTGCCCTCTGCGGTGCCTCGTCCACTCGTGATTATGGCACCGGCATGCCCCATCTTCCTTTCGGGCGGAGCGGACCTGCCCGCTATGAAGGCCACGACGGGCTTGCTCACATACTTCTTTATGTACTCTGCAGCCTCCTCCATGGTGTCCCCATCCCCCTATGATGACTATGGCCTTCCCGCTAGCGATTCGGCTCGAAGGTCCTCTTCACGATAGCCCTCGGCCCTGAGCTACCACGTCCGTCCCGCCAATCCGCCTTCATTGATCGTGCCTCTGCCCACCCCATGGAGCTGACTTGGTAAGGCCTCGAGAAGCCAGCAACCCTCCGCCCGCTCGCGCACCCTCGACGTGGTCGTGTGAGAAGTTAAGAGCGAGTTGGGCCCACAGGTAAGTGAGGAGGCGCCTCTGAGGCAGGCGAAGGGGCGTGGAGGACCTAGAGCTGTCGGCCAGGGCCTGCGAGAGCCTAGTGAATGAGCTGGGCGACAAGGTGGTGGCCGTCGCGCTCTTCGGCAGCAGGGCCAGGGGCGAGGCCTCTGAGAAGAGCGACTTCGACTTCTTAGTCGTCGTGAGGGGCTTCGACGGCAAGGACAGGAGGTTCAAGATATACCATTGCCTGCACAGCGTCCTGAAGAGGGACGTGACGGTGATAGACCTCGACGAGGACGAGCTCTTCAGAGAGGACTTGAGGATCGACTCCTTCCTGCTCAACGTGATATGGGACTCCGTGATACTCTACGACCCCACGGGGAGGCTTAGGGAGCTGTTCGAGAGGGTCAGGAGCGCCGTCAGGGGCAAGCTAGAGAGGTACCGGACTAGGGATGGGAAGTACGGCTGGAGGCCGAGGTCGGGGGAGCTCAGCGTGATAGAGGTGTGAGGTTGAGGATAGATCCTCGCTTCGAGGTCGAGTACAGGCTCAAGCTCTGCTCGAAGTACTTGGAGAAGGCGGAGAAGTTCTTTCGCACTGGCGACTACAAGGAGAGCGCCGAGGCCTCCCAGCTATCGGCCGAGAACGCGGCCAAGGCGGTGATAGCGCTGAAGAGATTGCCGAGCTGGAGCCACGACCCTTCGGAGGAGTTGTTCGAGGTCGCCGAAGAGCTTCCAGAGGAGGAGAGGGCCTTGGCCAGGGAGCTGGCGGAGATAGCGCACGAGCTAGCCCCGGAGCACGGGATCGCCACCTACGGGAGGCCCTCCGAGGGGCTCACTCCTTGGGACATCTACGACGAGGCCAAGTCGCTCGAAATGCTCGAGAAGGCGAGGAGGGCGGTCGAGCTGGCGAAGAGGATCGTGGAGCGGGCGATGGAGAGGGCGATGGAGAGGGCAGTAAGCGAGGGGCCTTAAAGCCCGTTCGGCCTCGTCGCTTTCGAGGCCAAAGGCCGTTAGGGAGGTCCACCTCTCAACGCCAACTCCCTAGCGCGCCGAATATCTGAGCTTCGCACGACTGCCCAGGCCCGCGAGCGCAACTCTCGATCGGCTCCACGGCTGGCACCATTAAAAGGTTATTTGTTCTGCTCGTGGACTAGATTTTGACGGGCCTTGCCCATTAGGGACGAAGTGTTGAACTGGCTTGAAGAGGCTAAGGCCGATCTGAGGCACGCTCGCGATTGCATGAGGCTCGAGAGGTTTAACTGGGCCTGCTTCGTGTCCCAGCAAGCAGCTGAGAAGGCCTTTAGGGCCGCGATACTTCACGTCAAGGGCGAGTACGCTCGAGGGCACGACTTGGTGAAGTTGTACAAGTCTCTGAGGGATGCCTGTCGCGATGTCCTGTTGGACGTCGCGAGGCTGTCCGAGCTATCAGCCTATTACACTCAGGCTCGATATCCGAACGCCGGCCTAGAAAGGCCGTCGGAGGAGATAACCGCCGAGCAAGCTGAGAGGGCTTACGAGGCGGCTAGAGGCGTAATCGATGAGGTCTCAAAGATTGTATCAGATCCGTGAGAGGGTTATCGAGGCCTTGCGCAGCTTAAAGGAGGACGAGAAGTGCGAGGTGTACCTCTTCGGCAGCTACGCGAGGGGGGACCACGTGCTCGACAGCGACGTCGACGTCCTCGTCGTCTCAGAGAGCTTCGAGGGATTGGCGCACCCGGAGAGGGTCTCGCGCATAAGGCGCAAGCTCCCCGAGGACGTCCCTTTCGAGATAATAGCGCTAACGCCGAGGGAGCTCGAAAAGCTCAAGGACAGAGCCTTTTACAGGGAGATCTCGAGGTATTGGCTCAGGATATAGGGTGAGGCCCTGAGCTCTCAACCAATTGCTCTCCGCCTCCTCTAAGGTCGCTCAGCCTCCTCCTTTGAGGGGCCCGTTCGAGGCGGGCTATGGAGCTCACGCGACGAATGGCTCGAACCGACATTTGGCGACCCCGGCACTTCGCTATGAGCTGCGGGGCTGCGCGCAAGTCGCTTCGTGCTTGAGCCGTGCCTAAGCCGCTCAGCTAGACCCTCAGAACGTCAGCTCCAGAGGGCGTGGCCAGGGGCTTTTCAACTGCTTTGAGGGGCCTCAGGGGCACTTCGAGGTGGGGAAGGCGAGCGAGAGGTGCAAGGTGCACGCGTTGAGGACGTGATGGGAATGCCTATCTTGGTGAACTCGAAGAACCCGAGTGTGGCTATGCCCTCGGCCTCCTCGACCCCGCGCACGCGTTGAGCGAGGGGATTGCGTGTGAGGGGGATGACCTCCTTAAAGATCTTAAAAATCTTCTTAGACGCTGCTAGGCGCCACCAAGGACGGCCGATTGAGGTCGCTTAGCGCTGGTCTCCTCAGCACTTAATAGTCCTCGAGGCGTGCCTCAGCACCGGGTCGGGTATCACGTAGAGGTCCTCTCTCTTCTCGATGAAGCCGTTGTCCACGAGGTTCTTGAGGAGCCTCGTGAGCCCGGAGTCGTATATCCTCGTCCCGAGCCTCACCTCCAAGTACCTCTTTATCTGAGACCACGTAGCCCCTCCCCCGCTCAACGCCCTGAGCACCTCGACGTAGCGCTTGCTGCCCACGGCGCTTACGAAGTTGCAGAACTCGCTTCTCGCTATCTTTGAGGCCTCCTCGACGACCCCCTCTATGATGGAGGGGCTCGCCTCCCTCTTGCTGAGGACCCTCAGCCCCAGGTAGGAGAGCCAGCCCACGACCCCGCCCAGCCTCTCCGCGGCCTCATCCAAGAACGCCTCGCTGACCCTGAAGCCGTGCTCCTCGAAGCCCCTCCTCAGGAACTCGACCGACTTCTCCTTGCTGAGCGGCTTCAGCTCTATCCTCTCCATGTACCTGCCGTAGAGGGGAGAAGTTGGCTCGTGCACCTTGAGGAACCTATAGAGGAGGCCGACCTTGGATCCCGCGAAGACGAACGATATCCCGCTCAAGTTGTCGTAGGCATAGGCTATGGACGGTATTATGCTACGGCCCTTCATCTTGATCAGCTCTTGGGCCTCGTCGATGACGAAGGCGAGCCTCGCCCCCTCGTCCCTCGCCCACTCGTCCAACGCCTCTAGTATCTCGGTGAAGAGGGGCCTCGTCTCCTTGGAGGAGAACTCCACGCTGACCCCGAAGAGCCTCACGCCCTTTACGGCCTTGAGGTACTCCGCCACCCTCCTGTTCAACGACGTGAAGTCGCTCAAGCACTTCTTGAGCTCCTCTAGAAACAATTTGTAAGTCAGGTACGGAGAGGTCTCGAATCTCCTGGCATCTACGTAGACCCTCGGGATGTCGCGCGTCGCGGCCTTGATGAGAGAGGTCTTCCCGACCCTCCTGAAGCCGACGACTACCGTTATTGCGCGGGTCGCTATGGCCCTCCTAAGGCCCTCAAGCTCCTCCTCTCTGTCGAAGAGGTCTTCAGGCCTCTCTACGGGCCTGTCGAAGAAGGGCACGACTACACACCTCTGTAGCAGCTACACACCTCCGTGGTCGTGGCTCCTAATAAGCGTGCAGGGCGACGGCGAAGGCGGTGTCCAGGGCCAGCTACGGCCGCGAGGTCTGCTAGGCCGAGGTAAGCGCTAGGCCTTGGAGAGCAACAGTGACTGCACGCTCGCGGATTATTGCCAGGCCACGACCTGAGCCCGCGCCATCAGCAACGCCTACTCAGTGCGTAATCGCAGGTAGACCTATAGTTTATTATGATGGTGGACTTCGTCCGTATACGGTGGGCTGATGAGCGTTTTTAGCGTGAGGGTGAGGAGGGAGCTGAAGGAGAAGATGGAGAAGTACAGAGAGGGTTGACTGGCCCGAGGAGGTCCGGAGGTTCATAGAGCGGAGGGTAAGGGAGCTAGAGGCTGAGGAGAACTTTGAGAGGGTGCTCGAGGAGCTGAAGAGGGCGAGCTGGAGCGGTCCCGAAGGGCTTTTTCGGCTAGATCTGTGAGGGAGGACCGTGATAGTGGTTGACGCTTCAGCGGTGATAGCCCTCTTCCTCAGAGAGGAGGGCTGGGAAGCTTTAGTACCATCCATGAAGCAAACGATATCGGTGGGCCACGTGGTCAAGGGGCTCTACAACGCTGTTCGGAAAGCGACTCGCCTATTGAAAACACTAGACCGCTAGTCCGCGCGGCGTCATCAAGCTCTTCAACGCGTACTTAGAGAAGGACGTCGTGCTAGAGCCCGGGGCGAAATACATCTATGAAGCGTTCAGCATAGCGCTGGAGAAGGGCGTGCCGATCCACGATGCGCTGTACATAGCCTTAGCAATGGGTGAGAAAATGCCTCTGTGGCCCTTGACTAGGAGCAGAGGAGCGCCGCGTTGGAGCTAGGCGTTAGAGTGCTGCCTTAACCGGACCTTAACCGAGGTGAACGCTTGATGGTTAAACGCCTCGCAATGGGTTGTATTAAACGATGAGAGAGGAGAGCTTTGGAGCGAATGGCCAGGATGACCTCTCAGCTCCTCGAGCTTGCCGAGCTAAGCGGGGTCGGGGCGACAGGACCGCCGGCTTCGGGTGGGTCGAGGTCAGGTACCCCGAGGGGGCCTCGGGCGAGATCGATGTCGCTTCAAGCGCCCATCGCTGAGCTTGCGTCAAGTTGATGGCTGCTTGCGTATTAGATCCACGGGCCTGCGACCGCATGCTAAGCGAAGCACATGGTCGCGAGGTCCACGAGGTTCTTGAGCCCCTTGAGGTCCAAGACCTCAAGCGTTGAGTTGTGACGAGCACGGCGATGGGCGTGGAATTGACTTTTAGGCGTGGCGACCGCTGGTCTGCAAGGCGACTAGTCTGTAGAGGGTTGCCTGGTGGTAAAAAAGAGTCAAAGGGTCGTCGATGAAATCGCCCGAGGCATTGGCCCTAGCCTTCTCAGTACCTCTCCCTCAAGAGCTTGAGGTCCTCCAAGAACCTTATCCTCTTGGGGATCGGTGGGTGGGAGCTGAGGAACTCTCCGGGCTCTCTAACATCAGCCTTCTTGAGCCTCTCCACGACTTCGTCTATGTCGACGTCCCTGACGTAGCTAGCTGAGCGCCTGTAGAACGGGTTGGCGACGGCCTCCGTGAGCGCGTAGATGAACAGCGCCCTGAGCTTGCTCTCGCGGACTTCCTGGGCGGCGGCCTCGTTGTACCTGTAGTAGACGTGGAGCCTGGCCAGAGCCCTCTGCATCGACGTCGGGTTGGTCACGGTAGCGCCGTGGGCGTCAGCGTAGTACTCCCTGAGCCTGCTGAAGGCCAGCACCAGTATCTGGATCACGAAGCTCAGGACTATCGCCGCCACTCCTGTGAGGAGGAAGAATATCCCTCCGCCTCCCCTCCTGCTGTCGCTCGACATAGCCGAGTAGTAGAACGAGGCTCTTATGAGTATGAGGCCCAAGTAGTAGAGGAAGCTCGGTATCAAGCCCATGAACAGCATGACCGCGTTGTCGGCGTGCCTGTGGTGCCCGATCTCGTGCCCTATCACCGCCTCTAGTTCGTCCCTCTTGGCTATCCTCAACATCTCGGAGGAGACGGCGACCCACCTCCCGGCGAGGAAGTTGCCGTAGGCGAAGGCGTTGGGCGGCCCCTCGACCACCACTGCCTTGGGGGGCTTGCCGAGCCCAGACCTACTCGCCACTTCGTCGACCATGCGCTGCAGCTCAGGGTCGTGCCTAGCCCTGTAGCTCGCGTTTATGATCCAGGGGGAGGCCAAGTAGATCACGACGTTCATCAGCAGGACTACGATAAGTATGTGAAGGGCCAGCCCGCTCACGGCGTAAGAAGCATTCGTGAGCCAGCCCAAAATCGATAAGAGCACTAGGACGCCAGCGAGCCCTCCCACGACTACCACGAGCCCCAGCAACGCCATCGAAGCCCTCAAGGACAGCTTCCCGGAGATCTTCGCAGCTAGCCTGGGGGCTATGCTCTGGGCGACGACGAGCATCGCCAACATGCCGAGCACGTAGGCTACGAGTATCGAGAAGAACATCGCTGGGTCGAGGAGGAAGAGGAACATGGTATCAGCCCCTTTAAGCGCTAAGGGATGAGGCCCTTTAAAAGCGTTTTCCCTCAAAGCGAGGGACCTCCAACGCTCGTCGGAGCACACAAACCGTGGACGTGGACGGGATGAGCTGCGTTACCCCTCCCAAGCTTCACTTGATGCGCAAGCCAGCGCAAAGCCCGCGAGGGCTTAGAAGCGAAGGGCGATGTGATCGCACAGGGTTAGAGCGCTTTGAGCCCTAGCAAGGCTTATCTAATTCTACGATAATCGACTTAAACGGGCAGTAGGTTGAGCTGGATACGAGACGCTGGCTCTAGGAGGCTCTTTCTCGAGGGATTGAGGTCGGCGCGCGACGGAGTGCTCTTAATGATCATTGCCGACATCGTGAGCATCCTGGCCATCAGCCTAGCGCTCTGGTTGCTGATCGCGTGGTTACTTCCATTGCCAAGAGCGATTCCTGGCCTCCAGTGGGGCGTCGCGCCTCCGGGAGCGGCTGGGGTCTCATGGAGGCCTTTGGAGGAGCTCCTAGCTCGAGCTCCCTACATCGCCACCCTGGGCATCATCGTCTTAGTCCTGCTACTGGCCGCGGGGGCCCTCGCCATAGTCGGCCTCTGGGCCCTCTTCGTGCCCGGCGCTAGGAAGCTGGGGAGGGCGAGCGCTGAGCTCAGCACCGCCTCGACGCTCATCTGGATAGGGTACTTCTGGGGCGTCCTAGTTCTAATCGTAGCGCTATTCGCCGGCTTCGGATGCGTCGTCTGCTTCGCGCTCCTCCAGAACGTCCCGGCGATCATCTCAGCGCTCGTGGGGACCGGGGCGGGGGCCCTCGTGGGCGCTGTGCTGGCGTTCATCGGGTTCGTGGGCTCTATATTGCTGGTCTTCAAGCTATACGAGCTCGAGAGGGACTCGCTGTACCTCGTCGCCGTCATCTTGATGATAACCTCCTTAGTTCTGAGCTTCGCAGGGCTCATGCCTTACGTGGGATCTCTCATCTCGATAGCATCTCTGGTCGCAGGCTTCGTATCGCTGATACTGCTGTACGTAGCGCTTGGGAGGAGCATTGATAGGGCCGCGAGCTTGACGCCCGTCGCTCAGCAGGCGTCGCTCGGCTGACGTCTTTGCAACGGTCGTGGCCCAGCTCAAATCGGCGTCGTATGAGGGGCTTTAAGCCGTTCGTGAGTACTTGAGGGCGTGAGCAACATAGGACCTCGGCGGACGACGATCTCGTCCGAGCGCTCGACTAAGGCTAGGCTCTGGCGGGGCCGCCTGATGGTCGAGCTCAATTGCAAGCGAGAAAGGAGATCTCGGAAGGCCATCGCCATGACCCTCTTGGCGTTTAACGTCGAGGCGCAGGCTAAGGGCTCGTCGAGGCCTTGAAGGAGGTCTAAGAACCGTCGAGGGCCGAGGGCCTACTTAAAGTTATAAATCCGACGGAGTAAATTAAACGCGATAGGCTCGGTCGCGGGGCGCGATGATTGAGATGGCCGAGCCGCGATCGGTGAGCTCCTTCCGCCCCCATGAGCGCCCCACGATCTTGCTCCAATTACCACTGCAACTTTCGAGGCCTTGCCCTACGAGCCCTAAGAGGCGTCTAGGGGGGCTTGAAGCTCTAGGCCAGAGCCTGCGCTCGAGCAGCGTCGAGGCGCAGCTCTAAGTATTTTAGGCTCTGCGAGCGCGTAGGTATTAGAAGGCTGAAGAGGTCATGGCCTCACCAACGCTCCTATCAGAGGAAGAGAAGCTCAGGCTCTTGAAGACCATAGAGAGCGACGTCGAGTTCAGGTACGCCATCGCAGGAGTCCTCGGGATCTCGGCCATATTGGACGAGCTGAGGAGGCTCAGGGAGGACTTCAACAAGCGATTCGAGGAAGTGAACAAGAGGTTGGAGGAGCATGGTAGGATACTGGCCGAGCACAGCAAGAGGCTAGAGGAGCTGACGAAGGTCGTCGGCGAGCTCAAGGTCGGCGTGGGCTCTTTGGGCAGGAGGCTGGGCAGGGATTTGGAGAAGACGATCCTCAAGCTGTACGAGAGGTTCCTCGCAGAGAAGGGCGTAGAGGCTGAGAGGGTCGAGAGGTTCGTGTACAGAGACGTAGACGGGAGGTACTACAGAAGGGGTGCGAGGATAGAGATTGACGTCTACCTCCACGACAAGGCGATGTACTTGGTTGAGGTGAAGTCCTATGCCGACCACGAGGATATCGAGTGGTTCTACGAGAAGGCCCACATAGCCGAGAAGATCCTCGGGAGGAAGGCGGACAAGCTAATCGTTGTGGCGGTTGACGTGGACAAGAGCGCCTTGGAGAGGGCCAAGGAGTTAGGGGTCGACGTCGTCTACGGCAACGTGATAGAGGAGTAAGCTTATGGGCCTATCCAGCGAGCTCGCGGCGGGGCAGGACGACCATCTTCAAGGAGGTCTTGGTTAGCGCGATGAGTGGAGCTCACCATGGCGAGCCGACGAGGCTGTGAGCGACGAGCTCCCAACGAGCGCCTTCGCGGCGACGTGCAACGCCTAAGCGCCTTAGGGCTTTACCCGCGCGAAGGTCTGGCCCCCATATTTGAGGGGGCTTGAGGGGCTCTTCGCGGCTCGGCTACACGCTTACTACCTCAACAGCCTTGCTTTGGACTTTTTGGCACCGATTATAGCAAGAGCTATGTATAACTGGAGCTTTAGGGTACGTCGTATACTGGGCTGTAACGGTCGTGTCTTTGCTAGGCTTCCACCTTGGTTAAGGTGGTAAAATGAGGCTCTACCTAAGGAGGTTGAAGAGGCTTTTTCTTCCAGCCTTCATTAGTTTTCTCATTGTGGCGATTCCAGCCTATGTGCTGGTGTTCACGGTTCTTCCACATTACATCGGGTATACAGAGCCAAAGCCGTATCCAGACTCGCTACTTTTAGCATTCATATCGGCACTACTAATGGCGTTCTTTTCACCATTAATAATGAGAAATAAGAGAATAGAGACGTAGAAAGGGCTCGCTTACAGAGCTACGCACCCTATATGTTAGGAGCCAACGTTGAGTTACGAGGGTACGGGGCTGGCTTGAGGAGGCGCTCGACGACTGCTTCAGAGCGCGAGACCTCTATAACTTTAGAGGTATGGTAAGGTCGCCTTCCTCTCACGTCAAGCATGCGAAAAGGCCCTCCTGATTAAGAGGCTCAAGAGCTACAGCTTGGTGCATAGCGTCTTAAAGTTGTAGAAGAGGCCAAGAGCGTCGCTGACGCATCTGACGAGCTAATGCGAAGGGCTTAGCGACATAGACCTACCGATCATAATCAATGTGGCCCCAGCAAGAGCGATAGGCTTATGCTAACGGCAATCAAGGACGTCAACGTCGAGGTGATGGTCTACTCGCTGGAGGAGGTCGTTGACGACATCAGGAGCGAGAACTCCTTCGTAGTAGACGCCGTAGAGCGGGGCTTCGAGGTCTACGACGAGGCAATCACTAAGCTCAGGCAAGCGCTTCGTGAAGTGAGGGTAATCGAGGACGATTGAGGCTCGCTAAGGCTCGTTACTACCTTTACTCAAACATCATTCGACGAGCCCTTCATTAGCGTCCGCGCTCACCTTTCAAAGACGATATAAGCACCTAAGCAGTACAGATCTCAGGTGAGAGGTTGCCCAAGGCCCTCAGCGACGAGGAGCTCGAGGTGCTGAGGAGGCTCAGGAGGATCTCGAGGCCCAGGAAGAGGCTGGGCTACATGAAGAAGATACTCCTGATACCTCAGCGCAAGGGGCATTAAGATGGCCTGCAGAGTGAGGGTCAGACTCGTTAAGGGCGATAGGGCTGTCGAGACGTCGGCCCTAGTCAACAGCGGATTCGAGACCGACGCCCCGGACATAGTCATACCGGTCGAGCTGGCCAAGAGGCTTGGCCTGTGGCCTCCCGAGGAGGCGGCCTTCGCCCTACTTGACACGGGCGGCGGCGAGCTGAGCGCTCCCTACTACGAGTCGTCCGTCGAGCTGGAGCTGGTCTTGGACGATAGAGGGCCGAAGAGGGTCTTGGTCAACGTGATCGCGAACCCTCACGTCCACGAGGTCCTCTTGAGCGACTTCGTGGCCAGCGCTCTGGGGATAGCCCTGCTGGACATCAAGAGAGGGCTGTGGAGGCTGGCGGACGACCCTCAAGGAAAGGTGAGGGAGGCCGCCAAGCCAGAGGAGTGGTAAGGCTTGTCCATCAGGTCTATGAAGCGTCGGCCGTCGCCGCGTAGCCAATTCTTAAGCTCCTTGACGGGAGCGCCCCACAGCTATTCGTACAATCCTCGATGGCTCTGCCGACGCGGTGAGGGTTAAAGGAGCGGCTTGACGTAGTCGTGGCCGCGTGCTTCGGGCGACCCTATCAATAGCCTGTAGTGGCTCAGCTTCTCCCCTCGATAGACTGCCTCCACCTTGCCCCGAGCCTCGAACCTCTCTCCGGGGTCCACGACCCCCATGTAGAGCCCCTCGTAGCTACAGACCTCCCTCAAGCCCTCCACGCCTACTCCGCTCACGAACTCGACTTCTTCGACGAGCCACTTCGAGGGCATGAAGAGGGACTCCGAGGCGTCCGCCACGACCCCTCTTATCGTGGCCAAGCCCAGGGGCTTGTATCTGAACTCCCCGAACGACTCCCTCACCTCGTCCTCCTTCTTCACCGGGTGTACTGAGAACTCCCTGCCCTTGAAGAGCCCCCTGTTCCACTTCCTAGCGCATATGACCTCGGCGTCGCCCTTCGACAGGTAGAAGAGCCTCTCTCTCCTCTTCAATAGGTCCTCGAACCTCTCCCTGGATAGGCCCTGAACGCCCCTCCTTGGCTCCTTGTAGAGCTCGCGCAGGGCCTCCCTGGCCTTTAGGGCGCCCTCCCTCCCGTAGACGACTAGGTCTACGTCGGAGAACGGCTGGTGGATCTTTATGAGGACCGAGCCCGTCACCCCGAGGCCGTCAATGGGTATGCCGGCCTCGTCGGCTATCACCTCAGCCAGCTCGACGGCTACGCTCTCTAGCTCGTCCCTAGGGCCTTCGATAATCTCTCTAAGCCTCTCCTCTGGGCGGTAATGCCTCGAAACCATGCCCAAGGGCACGGCCGACATCTCCACCCCGAGCTCATCGAAGAAGGCGACGTAGTGAGGGTAGCTCTGCTTCAAGTAACTGATCGTGTCTAAGAGCATCGGCACCGTGTAGTATGGCAGGGCTCGTCTGAACCTCTTCTCCCTCCCCCACTTACCGTCAGGGCTCGGGACGTACTTCAGGTAGGCTATGACGTGGCTCGGCGGGTGGACGTTCCCGACCGCTGTGAAGAATAGCCCCTCGACCGTCTCGACGTAGTCCCTGTCCCTGAAGAGGCGCATCGCCGATCCCTGAAGCTAGTCTAAGCTTGAGGTAATAAACTTGTAGTCGAAGGACCGTTCCTCGAGCAACCCTTGAGCTAGGTGTTAAGGCGTCGAAGGCTTGACTAGGCGAACAAACTTTTCAAGCCCGATAACACCCTCTCCTCTGAGGAACGGAAATGGCCCTAAGAGAGCTCCTGAGGAAGGTCGCCGACGGATCCCTAAGCGTGGAAGAGGCCGAGCAACAACTGAAGATCTTGGCGATAGAGGAGATGGCTGACGTACTCAAGTTGGACGTCGGGAGGGAGGTCCGCAAGAGCGTCCCGGAGATAATATTGAGCGAGTACAAGAGCGCGGAGCAACTGGAGCTCGCCGTAAAGGGCCTCCTTGAGGCTAGGGGCAGGGCCATAGCCTCTAGGCTGAGGGGGGACCAGCTAGAGGTCGTGAGGAAGTTCGAGGGGGACCACGACGTCGTGTTGAGCGCGTCGCGCAGAGTGGCCGTGATCAGGAGGAGGGGCTGCAGGGTGCTCAAGCACGGTGGGAGGGTCGGGATAGTCGCTGCCGGCACGGCCGACCTGCCGATAGCCGATGAGGTGAGGCTCTTGGTCGAGGAGCTAGGTTGCGATGCGGTCGCGATCCACGACGTGGGAATAGCTGGCCTCCACAGGACCCTTGATGCCGCTAAGAGGCTCTTGGAGGTCGACGTAGACGTGGTCGTGGCGATAGCCGGGATGGAGGGGGCCCTCCCCTCGGTCTTGGCCTCAGTCCTCGACGTGCCGGTCATAGGCCTCCCGACTTCGCTGGGCTACGGCCTAGGCGGTAGGGGGGTCGCGGCGCTGCTGTCGATGCTCCAGTCGTGCTCGCCGGGCTTGGTGGTGGTCAACATAGACAACAGCGTCGGCGCTGCGGTGGCCGCGGCCCTCATAGCCAATAGGGTAGCCAGGTTCAGGGGGTCGTCGAGCAGGTGAAGGTCTTGGTCCTAGACCCGAGGCTGGCTGGCATATCAGGCGACATGCTCTTAGGGGCCCTCGTGGACCTCACGGGCAACGTCGACTGCCTCTACGAGGTAGCCTCAGTGATAGAGGAGGGGGTCGAGTACTGCGAGGGCCTTGAGCTTGAGGTCCACGACGTGAAGAGGAAGGGGATCAGGGCCAAGAGGGTCGAGCTCAAGGCGAAGGAGGTCGTCAGAGGGGTCATGCCCGAGGTCTTTAAGCGCAACGTCGACAGGGTTCTGGAGGGCCTAGACCTGTCGGAGAGCGCCAAGGGGTTCGTCGAAAGGGTCACGAGCGAGATCTGCGAAGCCGAGGCGAAGGTCCACGGCACTGGGCACGAGCTATTCGACGTAGCCTCCGTGGACACGATATTCGACGTCGTCGGGACAGCCGCGTTGCTCGACAAGTCGGGGCTCTTAGGCTCAGAGATCTACACCACCCCGCCAGCCCTCGGCTACGGCGTCGTGGAAACGGCTCACGGGCCTTTGTCAATCCCCACACCGATGACGTTGGAGATCCTGCGCAAGCACGGCTTCGCCTACTCGAACCTAGCGGTTGAGCACGAGCTCACGACGCCGACGGGGGCAGCGCTCCTCACCAACTTGGCCAAGAGGGTCGTCGACTTCTACCCCTCGATGAGGGTCGAGGGCGTTGGCTACGGGGCTGGGTCCAAGGACTTGGAGCTCGTCCCGAACGTGCTCAGAGCAGTCTTGGGTGAGGGTCCGAGCTCCGTAGCCGTTGAGAGGGTCGTGGTCCTTGAGACGACGGTCGACGACGTCACTGGAGAAGTGCTGGGCAATGCCGTCGAGAAGCTCCTCGAGCTAGGAGCTTTAGACGTCGTCGTCCTGACAGGCGTGGGGAAGAAGAACAGGCCAGTGCACGTCGTGAGGGTCCTGTCTAAGCCCGAGAAGAGCGCAGAGCTCGCTGGGGCCCTGATTGAGGAGCTCGGAACCCTAGGCGTCAGGGCCCTCGAGGCCTCCAGATGCGCGGTCGAGCGCCTCGAGAGAAGGCTCGAGGTGGAGGTTTGCGGGAGGAGGTTCGAGGTCGCGGTCAAGGAGTCGAAGACTTTAGACGGCAGGACCCTGAGGGTCAAGCCCGAGTACGAAGATCTTAAGAGGATATCAAGGGAGCTGGGGATCCCGCTGAGAAGGGTTTTAGAGGTCGTCCAGAGGGAGGTCGAGGGGCGAGAGCCCACTTCGTAGCCGACGATTAAGGCTTCAGCTCATTGTTGCGATTTTCGCTCGAGCGGCTCCACGATCAGCCTCGGACCCTCCTTGGCGACTATCCTCACCTTGGACCCTTTAACGACCTTCTTCAGGGCCCTCGCCATCCACAGCTCTCCGCGGAAGATCACGAAGCCCTCGCCTCCTTCTTTCATGTCGTCCACGGCCTCGGCGACCTCGCCCACGATCGCTCCCAGGACGGGCTTCCTCCTCCTGGCCTCTATGACCTTGTAGGCCATGAAGGCCGCGAAGGCCGCTATGGGGGCTGTGATGGCGACCACTATCCAGACGAAGGTCCCGACCCACTCCGGGCTCACGACCCATCTGGTGGGCTCGAAGGCTATCATCAAGAGGGCGCCCAGCGCTAGGGATACTGTGCCCGAGACTCCGAAGAGGCCGAAACCGGGCGTCAGTGCCTCTACGAGCAACAGTATGAGGCCGAGTGCTATGAGCACCAGCGACCCGAGGCTCAAGGGCGTAGCCCCCAGCCCTATGACGCCCAATACCGTCATTATCGCGCCTATTATGGCAGAGGGGTAGACCCCGGAGGCCAGCCCGAATATCAGGGCAAAGAGCCCCGCTGTCATGAGGATGTAGGCTATCTGGGGATCGGATATCACCGCCAAGACCACGACCCTAAGAGAGGGGGCGTATTCCACTACGTCCGCGCCGGAAGTCTCCAGCTTCACCGCTCCAGCCCTGGTCTTGACCTCCATGCCGTTGACCAAGCTCAGTAGCTCCTCCAGCTCATCCACGGGCGGCACGTCCGTTATCCCGAGCCTGTACGCCTCGTCGGCCTTTAGGTTCAAGTTCTCGGTTATGAACCTCTTGGCGATCGTGACGTTCCTGCCCCGCTCCTCGGCCTTGGTTTCCATGAGCTTCAAGAGGGCGTTTATGTACTTCGTGTTGTTTATGGGCTGGCCCATGAAGTCCACTGGCTGGCATGAGCCTATGATCGTGTGGCTGGCCATGGCCGCCACGTGAGAGCCCACCAATATGTAGGTCCCGGCGGACCAGGCCCTAGCCCTCCCTGGCGGGTAGACGTAGGCTATTACGGGGACCGTCGACTCCTCTATCAAGTCCAGTATCCTTATCGTCGAGTCCAAGAGGCCTCCAGGAGTGTTCAAGATTAAGACCGCAACAGAGGCCCTCGCGTAAGAGGCGTGCTTCAAGCCCTCCTCGACGTATATCGCGGTGGCCGTGGTGATGGTCCCCTCGATCCTCAACACGTAGACCGAGGGGTCTGACGAGGCTGCCTCAGAGGGGGCCTGTACAGCGATCATCGAGGCGAGGGCCGCCAAGGCGAAGATAAAAAAGAGGGTTTGCGCCTTTCGACGCTCCGTAGCAGTTCACCCTCTCCCCTTCTCCGCGACCTTTGACGTCAGGCCTATCACCGTGCCCAGCTCGCCTAGGGCTTGGGGGGCTATTATGACCAAGTTCTTCTCCCTGGCTATGTCGATGAGCGTCTGGAGCTCCCTGAGCCTGAGCGCTATGGGCTGCTCTTGATAAGCCCTAGCAGCCTCGGCCATGATCTTAGAGGCCTGGAGCTCTCCCTCGGCGACTATTATCCTAGACCTCCTCTCCCTCTCGGCCTCGGCCTGCTTGGCCATGGCCCTCAGCATGCTCTCCGGGAGGCTCACGTCCTTTATCGAGACCGCCGTGACCTTGATGCCCCACGGGTCCGTGAGGATGTCGAGGGTCTGCGTCAGCCTCTTATTCAGCTCCTCCCTCTTGCTCAACAACTCGTCGAGCTCCGACTGCCCGAGGACGTCCCTGAGGACCGTCTGCCCTAAGAGGCTCGTCGCGTAGACGTAGTTCTCCACCGCCGTCACCGCCTTCACAGGGTCCATGACCCTGTGGTATATGACGGCGTCCACCTCGACGGAGACGTTGTCCTTGGTGACTATCCTCTGCTTCGGGACGTCTACCGTTACGACCCGCAAGTCCACCTTAACGAACTTGTCCGCGATGGGCACTCTGAAGAAGATGCCAGGGCCCTTGGCCCCCAAGAGCCTCCCGAGCCTGAATATCACCGCCCTCTCGTACTCGTAGACCACCCTTATCGACGACGCCAAGATTATGATTATGACTAGGACCAAGAAGAACATCGCCACTATTTGCGCTAGTGATAGTATCAACGGCCCTGCACCTCGTCCTTGACGACGGTTCCTCGTATAGTAGCGCTAGCCTCGAGCGTAAAAACGTTTACCCTCGTCTCGAGGGCTTTACTAGCGCGTTCGCGTTCTCATTGAGCTCGCTTCAACCTCTTCATTATGTCTTCGTGGAGCTCCGGAGTGCAAGTGGCCACCATCGCCGACCTAGCCTTAGGCTCGAGCTTGCAATTCAACTCCCTACCGTCAGCGTCTGTTATGATGCCCCCGGCCTCCTTGAGGATGAAGGCCGAGGCCGCGAAGTCAGGCGCCCTCAGAAAGCCCCTCAAGTCCACGAACGCGTCCGAGGTCCCCGAGGCCACGAAGCATATCTCGAGCGCGTCGGAGCCTATGAGCCTCACGTGCCTCGCTCTCTCTATGAGCTCTGCGATCCTCGACACGTAGCCGCCTATCTGCCCCCTTACGTTCAGCTCAAAGGCTATGAACGCCTCCTCGACCCTCTTAGTATTTCGAGGCCTCATCCTCTTGTCGTTCAAGTAGGCCCCGAGGCCCATCTCGGCATAGTAGAGGTCACCAGTCACGAGGTTCACCACGCCAGCTGCGACCACGTCCCTCAAGGTCATCCCCTCGGCTATCGCTACTGCCGAGCTACAGGCGGGATAGCCCCTCAAAACGTTCGTGCTCCCGTCCAAGGGGTCGACGACGACTACGCGCCCGCCCCCTCCATAAGTCTTGAGCCCGCTCTCCTCGCTCACGAGGACGAAGTCTTTCAAGCTCTTAGCCAGCGACTCAGCTATCGCCTTCTCGACCTCCAGGTCTATGACCCTCATGACGTCGCCGCCAGCGCCCGTGCCCAGCTCCCTGTGGGCTTCTTCAGTGCCCCTCAGCTCTAAGAAGCGAGCTCTAGCGGACCTCAATGCCTCAATCGTGAGCTCCTTGAAGCGCATAGCGGTCCGGAGAAGTAGGGAGCGAAGCGCGACGTTAAACCCTTTCCCACCAAAGCCCCTCCGAGATGAATCCCGAGAAAGTGGCCCGACGCTCACCGCCCTGCGCAGACGGCTCGCATGAGGGGCCGAGGAGTCTTGGCCTCCGCTCTCGATCAGCTTCACGCAGGCCCTGAGGCCGGCAAAGCCGCAAAGCTCATAGAGGGAGCGAGAGAATCTTGCTAAGAGCTTCCTCAACTAGCCTAGGAGCCGCTTGACGAAGACGGGGGTCGCGAGATTGGCCGGGGCGAGTAGGAGGTGCGTGTTCTGCGAGATAGTGGCTGGTGGCGAGAGGGCCGTGAAGGTCTACGAGGACGACGTCTGCGTGGCGATGATGGACGTCGCCCCGGTGAACAGAGGGCACATGCTAGTCGTGCCTAAGAGGCATTACGACACGGTTTTCGAGATGCCCTTCGAAGAGGCCGCTCACGTCTTCGGCGTGGCATGCTTAATGGCTAAGGCCGTCAAAGAGGCCGTAGGGGCTGAGGGAGTTAACATACTCCAAAACAACGGAAGGGCTGCTTGGCAATACATATTCCACGTTCACGTGCACGTGATACCCAGGTGGATTGGCGATGGGATCGAGGCCTACTGGCCCGCCGAGCGGAGCAATTACGACGAGCTGGAGAAGGTCGCGGCCAAAATAAGAGAGAAGCTCGTCACTTTGGGCTCCAACGCGATCAGGCCCCTTAGCGCCGAGCGAACAGCTAATAGTCGCTAGCTTCGAGTGCCATGGCCTTTGGGGAAAAAAGTGGAGTGCTAGGCCTCGTCCCCCTATGGGGGTCCCTGTCCCTCCTCTTCGAGCGGTCGGTAGAGCTCCTCCTTATTGATGGCCACTTCGTTCAATATCTCGTCAGAGACCAATATAGGCGCGTTGGCTATGAAAGCTAGGGCGACTATGTCGCCGGTCCTGCCCTCGACCTCCTTGAGCCCCTCGCTCGTCTCTAGGGCTACCTTCGTCAAGAATCTCGAGCCGCTCATGCCGTAGATAACTGCCCTCTTGACCTTCACGTTTAGCTGGTTCAAGACGTCGAGCATGAAGCCGTGCGTCGTTTGCACGGGCCCTCTATCCATCATGTACTTTATGCTCAGCGCTTGCGCCCCATCCATGATCAGTAGCAGGACCCTCTCTCGAGAGTCTTCGAGTAAGGCCACGGGCAAGGGCCCTTGAGGCGTAGTGGTCATGGCCACTCCTGTGACCTTAACTTCTACGAGGCCTTCTCCTATATCATCCATTATCCTTCTCGGGAGAGGGCGACACTCGACCACTTAAATCTATCGCCGGCAAGTAGCCCCTTGTGGTCTCAGAAGCGCTCGGCTGCCCTCATTAATCGACAAAGCCGGTGCTCATCATCGACTATCTGGGGCTACAGCTCACTAAGTCGGCCGGGCTCTAATTCGCTCCACTAGCCACTTCCAATTCCTTAGGCTTCGCCCGCGACCCGAGGGGTCCGACATCCATATCGAGGGAATCCTCGAAGCCATCAGCCCTGACCCAAGCCCTTTCTCACAATGTCGACTATCGCTGGCAGGGCCTCCCCGGCTTTGGCATAGACCACCGCATCGGCGACTTCGTCCAAGGGTGTCGGCTCCATGTTTACTATGGCGAGCTTTGCCCCTCTCCGCTTGGCTATGACCGGCAAGTAGGCCGCCGGGTATACCTGCAAGGAAGTGCCAACGATCAGCATCAAGTCGCATGCCCCGCTCTCCCAGAGCGCTCTCCTATAGGCCTCCTCGGGCAGGGGCTCGTTGAAGAGCACGACGTTCGGCTTTAGCACGCCTCCGCACTCACACCTCGGCGGTAAGTGGCCCCTCTTGGCCATGCCCATCGCCTCCTCCATGGAGACAATGCGGCTACAGCTCAAGCACACGGCCTCCCTCATGTTCCCGTGGAGCTCTACGACGTTCCTGGATCCCGCCTTGAAGTGGAGGCCGTCGACGTTCTGGGTTATGACGGAGCTGAGCTTGCCCATCCTCTCTAGCTCGGCCAAAGCGTAGTGGGCCCTGTTGGGCTCAGCCCTCACAAAGCTCTCAAGCCTGTTGACTATGAACTGCCAGAAGATGTCGGGGTACTGTCTGAAGAACTGAATCGTGCCCGTACTGGGGTCTATCTGCTTCCACAGGCCTTGAGGGCCCCTGAAGTCCGGTATGCCGCTCTCAGTCGATATGCCGGCCCCGGTCAGGGCCACCGCCTTCTTGGACCCTAAAATCATTCCCGCTACCTGCTCAACTTCTCTCACGAAGCCCACTTCCCCATCACTATAAAAGAGGGCCTCAGCTAAATTTATCCCTTAGCCCCACTCTACTATAGGGCCCGAAGCGAGGGAACACGCTTGCACCCGACTCTCTACATCAATTGTAAGCTCAACGGGGGTTTCTGCGGCAAGTGCTGCTACGACACGAGGATGCCGTTGACCAAGAGGGACATAGAGAGGATCAAGAAGTTGGGCTTCGCCGAAGAGAGCTTCGTCGACAGGCGCGGCCGCATGCCGAGGCTCAGGAACGTCGACGGGCACTGCTTCTTCCTCGACCCCGCCACGAACTCGTGCACGATATACCCAGACAGGCCCGAGGGGTGCCGCCTATACCCGCTGGTGTACGAAGAGGAGAGCGACAGGGTTTCGGTCGACCCCCTGTGCCCTAGAGCTAGCACGGTACCCCAAAGGCTAATCAAGGAGCTCGGCGGTGCGCTCCTCAGCCTGGTGAGTAGGCTGTACGAGGACTACTTGAAGTAGGAGTGACGCGCTTTAGCCGCCGCTCGCGACCTCCCAGCTCGCTTAAAGGGCCTTGCCCTTGTCCGTCAGTGAGTACAAGGCCGTGGGCCCCGACCCCTTGGCCTCTACGTAGCCCTTCTGAGTCAAGAGCCATAGGTATAGCTCCACCGTTGAGGGTTGCACGCCCGTGGGCGATACCTTGTTTAAGTGGTCGACTATGTCACTGACAGTCTTCTCCCCCGACTTGAGGCAGTTTATTATCTCCTTCACGGCCACGTTGCCCAACAGCCTCGAGACCTCCTCGGACACAGCCATCACCTCCTAAATCCGCTTCAGAGGGCCTTTGCGAGCGGTATATAAGGGTTGTTGAGGGAGTCTTTGAGGGAGGATTTCCGACGCTTTAAGGCCGTCGCCCCAGCCCTAGGCCAATGCGCTCGTGAGCTCCTCGAGTATCAGGCCTTCCTCGAATTAGGTCAGCGTTAGGGCATCGCGATCGCGCAACGAGGTCTTGTCCTGACCCCGTCGTCACCTCGGAGTCTGCTAGCCAGCCTGCTCTACGGCCTAAACGGATGCCAAGCTGACGATTATGTACCTTATCATGTCCGCTACTTCTTCGCACATGTCCACGGAGTTCTCCACTTCGTCTACGACCTCCTTGGCTAAGGCGCACCACTTAGGCCCTTTTTCATCGCACTTCGAGAGCACGTACTCCAAGAGGGACGACCTCACGTCGTCGACCTCCTCCTCGATGCGCTCTATCGCGTCTGCCGTGCTCAGCGCCTTTTGAGGGTTCTCGACGACCTCCCTCAGGGCTCGATCTATTAAGGCCATGGCGTCGCGGAGCTTTAGCGCGATGTCCGAGAGCTTCATCACGTACTCCTTATCGAAGTGAGCCCCCACCCTGACGGCTATCACCAATCTCCTGGCAGCGGCCTTGGAGTAATCGGCCACGTCGTCTAATCTCAATATGAGCCTCATCACGTAGTCCCTGTCGAGAGGCAACAGGGTCGCTCTCGACAGGTCATATATCAAGCCCCTCTTCGTCTCGTCGGCCTTCCTCTCAGCCTCCACGACCTCGGCGAACGTCGAGGTCAAGCCGTTGAGTCGCCCCTCGTCTATAGCCTTTAACAAGGAGATCAGGCCCTCGACAACGCTCGAGACCTTAAGGCAATGCTCCAAGCACTTTGACAGTATTTCCTTCTCGAGCTTCTTGGAAGTCCATATCCAAGTCGTCAAAAGTTACTCACCGATGAGACGCTTGTAGTTTCGTCATGCTACCAAGATATATGTTTTTCTCACGATAGGGGCGAGAATTGGTGGGCGATAACGTACAAGAGCGACGAAAGCCCCACGGTCGCGGGCACAGTCAAGAGCCACGAGGCCACTATGTAGCCCGCGACCTTGACGTTGACCCCCTTCAAACTCTTAGCCCTCGCGATGCCAGCGCCCATTATTGCCGAGACGCTCGCATGGGTCGTCGATATGGGCATGCCAAAGCCCCATAACGCGTGAGGGATTGTCGTGAAGAGCCAAACTGTTAGCGCTAAGGAGAAGCCTGCTGCTAGGCCGCTTGGTCGGTCCAGTCTCGTTAACCTGAAGGCGGTCGTCTGCACGACCCTCTTGCCTAGGGTGAAGCCGCCTATAGCTATGAAGACCCCGCCTAAGAGGGAGAGCATGAGCATGGTCTCGTGGGTCGGCAATCCGAGTTGCTTCTCGGTTATCGTTAAGTAGACGCCGGTGGCGTTCGCCACGTCGTTCGACCCGAAGGCATAGGCCGCAAAGGCTACTGAGGCCACGTGGAGGGCTACCAACACTTTTTCGCTCCTACCCTTCCTCACGAGATATTCGCGGAGTTTCGCGGAAGGGAGGTACAAGAGGGTTGCTAAGCTCATGGCTATTAGGGGGGACGTGACCCAACTCAGCATTATACTCACCACGACGCTCCAGTTAATCTCGGAAAAGCTAATCTTGCCGATCAGGGCGTACGCCACGCCTGTGCCCAGCACGGCGCCGGTTATGCTCTGCGAGGTGGATATTGGCAAGCGAAGCATGGTGGCCGTGAGTATCCACGCCCCTGCGGCCGCGACCGACAGTAGCGCTCCTACTATGTCTATCTCTGGCACTATCCCCCTCCCCAGAGTCTTGATCACGTAGCTTCCTTGGAGAAGGGCCCCGATTATCGTGAAGACGGAGAAGAGCACGAGGCCCTGCTTAAGTGTCAGCGCCCCTGCGCCGACGGCTTGGTCTATTGGGTTCGCGGCATCGTTAGCGCCTATGTTGAAGGCCATGAAGGCCGCGGCCGCTAGCCCGACTATGTAGAGCACTTGCTCTATCATCGACCCTCTTCTCTAGGGAGCT
>CAZPGS010000008.1:0-1430 GCA_964586135.1 uncultured Nitrososphaerota archaeon | reverse complement strand
CTGAAGGGCAAGGCTTTCAGTTGTAACGTGCGCGACGCCATGAGGGCTTGCCAAAGCTTTAAAAAAATAAAAAATTGAGGAGTACAACACTACTCACGGTGTGAGAGTCGTGGGTGTAACGGGCAAGAGGGTTAAGTTTGGACAGCTCCTGCCCATCCCCGTAGCCCCCGTCGACGCGCTAATAAGGATTGGCGTCAGGACTGAGAAGGCGGGCTTCGACTCGGTCTGGGCCGCGGACCACCTACTGATGATGCCCACGGGGGTTGTGCCGAACGTCTGGCCGATCCTCACCGCGATAGCCTCTCAGACCGAGAGGGTCGAGCTAGGCACCTGCGTCTCAGACCCTCATAGAATTCACCCCGCGGTCTTCGCGCAGCTCACCGCAACCGTCGACCAAATATCGCGAGGGAGATTGATCATCGGCTTAGGAGCCGGAGAGGCAATGAACCTAGACCAGTTCGGAATACGATGGGATAAACCGCTGTCGAGGCTCGTAGAGTTCACGAAGATAGTCCGAGGCCTTTGGCTGAGGGACGAGGTCAGTTACCAAGGCAAGTTCTGGAGCCTGAATAGGGCCTTCCTGCAGGTGAGGCCTAAGAGGAGCCCAGTTCCCATATACTTCGCGGCCAACTCGCCCCGCTCGCGCGAGCTCGCGGCTAAGTACGCGGACGGCTGGCTGCCTGTTTCCCTAGGGCCGAGGACCTACAGGAGGCACTTGGAGGAGGTAAAGAGGGCCGCTGAGGCAACTGGGCGGCCTCTAGACGGCTTCGAGCCCGGCCTATTCGTCCACGCGGCCGTAGCGGATAGCTACGAAGAGGCCCTGAACCAAGTGAGAAGGGCCAAGGCGCAAATAGCCTTCGCCCCTAGGCTCGTTAGAGAAGCAGGCTTCGAGTTGGAGCTCCCAAAGGGCTTGCCAGAGGGCTTGTACGCCGGCGTGACCCTCACGGAAGAGGGCCTCAAGCTATTCGAGGAGTTTGGCAAGCACGTCCCGGACGAGGTCGCCGTCGAGTTCTCGATAGTGGGGACCCCGGAGGACTGCGCGAGGAAGGTGGAGGAGTTCGTGAGGGCAGGGGTGAGGCACTTCGTCCTGGTCAACCTAGGGCCGGACCCCAAGTTCGTCCTCGACGTCTTCGCTAGAAAAATAATCCCCTCTTACAGGAGTTAGTGCGAGGGCAACGAGAGTATGATGACCGGGAGGGAGTACGTAGAGAGCCTGAAGAGGCTCAAGCCCAAGATATACTTCATGGGCGAGGAGGTCGAGAGCATAGTCGAGCATCCAGTATTTAGGCCACACGTCAACTCCGCGGCCATGACCTACGAGCTGGCTCACGACCCGAAGCACGAGGAAGTGATGACCGCTAAGTCCCACCTAACCGGGGAGAAGATCAACAGGTTCACTCACATCCACCAGAGCACCGACGACCTCGTGA
>CAZPGS010000007.1:1523-23942 GCA_964586135.1 uncultured Nitrososphaerota archaeon | reverse complement strand
ACGCTCACTACTTGGTACAGCTTGACCGGGAGGTCCTTGTAGTCCTTGATCCACAACTTCAGCATGGGCATTATAACCGTCTCGCTCGTGGGCCTCAGGGCCAGCTTCTCTCCAAGCTCGGTGAACCCTCCTCTCGTGACCCAGAAGACCTCGCCCTCGAAGCTCCTTACGTGCTCTGTCTCCTTCTCTAAGAGGCTCTGGGGGACGAGAGTGGGGAAGAGGCACTCCTCGTGGCCGCTCTCGTCCAACAACCTCCTCATGACGTCCAGCACGTACTTCCTAAGCTTGAACCCGTACCCCGGCCACACGCCGCAGCCCTTGACCGGAAACCTGTAGTCGTATACCATGGTGTGGACGGTCACCTGCTCGAACCACTCGCTAAAGCTCTCATGCTTCTTGTTGCGCGGCACCGTCACCTCAGACACCGGAGGACCTTTGCCCCTAAGTGAAGCCGGGCGAAGGATTTATATTTTAAACCCCTAATCAGAGAACCGGCACTACATTGGACGGGGGTGCGCTGTGAGCTCTGTGATCACGATACCCGTGGTCTCCTTTGTCATTGCACTCGTAATATCTCTGTTGACTTATGCCGTGGGCGCTAAAATAGCCCCAAAGCCCAAGCCGAGTCCCGACAAGGTTAAGCCCTATGCTTGCGGCGAAGAGGTCCCCGCGGAGGTCGTACCATTCACGATCCATTTGATAAGCTTCGCAACGATATTCTTGGTATTTGATATGGTGGCCATGGTAATAGCCTTTGCGATACTGTCGCCTGAGGTGTTGTTTGCCTCACACTTCTTGATCGCTATATACGCCATCATAGCTTTAGAGGCCATACTTCTCCTCGCGAGGAGGAGGTGGTAAGATGGGCCTCGTTAATTGGGCTAGGCTTCGGAGCCCTTGGCTCTTGCACTTCAACACGGGTGCGTGCAACGGATGCGACATCGAAGTTGTGGCTGCGCTAACGCCCAGATACGACGTCGAGAGGTTCGGCATCAGGCTCGTGGGCTCGCCTAGGCACGCTGACATACTGATAGTCACAGGCCCGGTCACCAAGCAAGTCGAGAAGAGGTTGAAGAGGATCTATGAGCAAATGCCGGAGCCAAAGTTCGTAATGGCCGTGGGCAACTGTTGCGCCAGTAGCGGCGCATTCAGGAACTGCTACAACGTCTACCCTGGGCTAGACCACGTGATACCGGTCGACGTGTACGTCATGGGCTGTCCCCCTAAGCCCGAGGCCATAATAAACGGGGTCGTAAAGCTACTCGAGAAGCTAAAGGGTGGAGCCTCTTGACCCTCGAAGAAGAGCTCGTGAGCAAGATCAAGGAGAAATTTGGAGACAAGATCCTCGAAGCTAAGATCCAGAGGGCGAGGAGGGTATTCGTAACGGTCGACAGGTCGAGTTATAAGGACGTCATCAGGTTTTTAAGGAATGACATAGGGGTGACGCACGTGTCAACTATGTCGGGGGTAGACGCTATAGATCACTTCGAAGTGATACCTCACCTCTCGTACAAGGGCGTAGTCATATCGGTTAAGGCAATAGTCCCCAAGGACAGCCCCGAGATAGACACCATAACCGACGTGATCCCAGGGGCCCTCTTCTACGAGAAGGAGGTTCACGAGATGTTCGGGATTGACGTCAAGGGCCACCCAGACCTCACTCACTTGGAGCTCCCGGAGGACTGGCCTGAGGGCCTGTACCCGCTTAGGAAGGACGTGAAGCTCGAAGAGTTATTTAAGAGGATAACTAAGGAGAGGGATTGAGAGATGAGTAGCGTAATTGACGTTCCAGTAGGTCCTCAGCACCCGGCGCTAAAAGAGCCTCTCAACATAACCTGCTACGTGGACGGAGAGCAAGTAGTCGGCGCTAAGCTCAGGATAGGCTACAACCACAGGGGCGTCGAGAAGGCGGGCGAGTACCAGACGTACATCCAAAACCTCTACATAGCCGAGAGAATTTGCGGCATTTGTGGCATAGTTCACGCCTTCGACTTAGCCCAAGCGACTGAGCACATCATAGGCAAGGAGATCCCTCGAAGAGCCGACTACTTGAGGACTATAGGTTTGGAGCTCAACAGGGTACACAGCCACCTGCTGTGGCTCGGAGTCGCGGCCCACGAGATAGGCTTTGACACGCTGTTCATGTACGTCTGGAGGGACAGAGAAGCAGTTATGGATGTGATAGAGGAGTTCACCGGCAACAGGGTCACGTATGCCTTAATGACCATAGGAGGGGTGCGGAGGGACCTGCCGCAGGAGAAGGCAGAGAAGATGTTGAGAGTCATGGATGTTTTAGAGGAGAAGGTGAAGAAGTACAAGGAGATGTGCTTGAACGAGAGGACCATAAGGATGCGATGCGACGGCGTCGGCATACTCCGGAAGGAGGACGCCATAGCCCTGTGCGCCGTGGGCCCCACGACTAGGGCGTCGAACGTGCCCTTCGACGTCAGGGCCGACGACCCACACGCGGCCTACGACGAGATACCGTTCAAAGTCATCACCTACGACACATGCGACGTGACGGCAAGAATCCTCGTGAGGATCGACGAGACCCTCGAGTCGATAAACATAATCAGAGAGGCTGTAAAGAAGATGCCCTCAGGGCCCATAAGGGTTAGGTTGCCGAGGGCGGTCCCGGCCGGAGAAGGCGTAGGGAGGACCGAGGCCCCTAGGGGCGAGGTGATCCACTACCTCAGGTCTGCAGGAGGGGAGAGGCCGTTCAGGTGGAAGGTCAGGGCGCCCACGCTCGCCAACCTCCTCTCGATCCCCGTGATGCTGACCTCTAAGGGCGACTACGTGGTCTACATAGCTGACGTGCCCATAGCCTTCGCCAGCATAGACCCTTGCCTGAGTTGCACCGACAGGGCCGTGAAGTTCGTCGACGTCTCGAGCGGCAAGAGCTGGGTCTGGACCTTCAGTCAAATAAAGCGCATGTACTGGAAGGACAAGCCGTATTGGAGGGAGAGGCCGTGATACGAGAGCTCATAGACATCCTAGGGACGCTGCTCTTCCCAGGCTTCCTCTTCTTCGCAGCCCTAGGCCTCTTCTTCGAGTGGATAGACAGGAAGTTCTACGCGAAGCTCCAGAACAGGGTGGGCCCCCTCTACACGGGCCCGTGGGGCTTGCTCCAACCCCTCGCAGACTTCGTCAAGCTTATGGCCAAGGAGGACATAGTGCCGGAAGGCGTCGCCACGCCCATTTTCTCCTCGATCCCCGTATTCGCCTTGGCTTTGAGCTTATTCGCGACATTGTTCTTGCCAGTCTGCGGCCCCCAAGGAATAGTCTCGTTCCCAGGAGACGTGATAGTCTTAGCGGTCGTACTGACGTTCCTCGTGATCCTCGTCTTCTTGGCTGGCCTCTCTTCTGCGAGCAGGTATCCGGAAGTGGGCTCCGAGAGAGCGGTGCTTCAGCTCTTGGGCTATGAGATACCCCTCGTGGCCTCAGTCTTAGGAGCGGCTGCCGTAACCATTGGGCTAGGAGGATCGCTGTCCATCGAGGGCATTGTAAGCGCCCAGCAGAATTGGTGGGGCATATTGGGCATTCAAGCGCTGGGCTTCGCCATATTCCTATTGGCGGCGCAGGCCGAGCTCGAGAGGGTGCCGTTCGACATACCCGAGGCTGAGACGGAAATAGTCGCTGGCTGGGCCACCGAGTACTCAGGCAAGAAGCTAGCGTTCTTGAGGCTCGCGAGGGACGTGGAGCTCGCCTTTCTATGCGGCCTAGGGGCCACGCTCTTCTTGGGAGGCCCTTGGCCAGGCCCCTTAGTACCAGGTCTTGGAGGAGTAATAGCCTCAACGATACTCTTCGTCATAAAGTCCATCGTAGTGCTCTTACTGCTGACCGTGATAAGAGCGGCCATGTCGAGATTGAGGATAGACCAGATGGTGAACTTCGCTTGGAAGTACTTGGTGCCCCTCTCCATATTCCAGTTGCTCTTGGCAGTAGTAGCCCCTACGATGGTACGTCTATTAACCCTCTGAGGTGATGGTGTAGATGCCCATATTCCGCGAAGTTTTGAGTACGGCCCCAAAGAGGAGGGCCACCCTTCTCTATCCCTTCGAGAGGAGGGAAGTGCCCTCAGACTACAGGGGCAAGATCGATATAAACTACAGTCTGTGCGTTGGTTGCGGCCTGTGCGTTAAGGAGTGCCCCTCGCAGGCCCTCGAGCTCGTGACGTTGCCTGACGGTAGCAAGAAGCCTAGATATTACTTGGCCAGGTGTACGTTCTGTGCGCAGTGCGCCGAATCCTGCCCCCGAAACGCTATTAAGTCTACTCAGATCTACGAATTGGCCACTTACAACAGGAGGGCGGAGGTAGTTGAGCCATGTGGGACCTCGCGCTGATCTTTCTGGCGGTGCTCGCCGCCATACTTGCCGTGGAGGCCAAGGACCTCATAAGGAGCATAATAGCCTTCCTGATCATGTGCGTCTTCGTAGCGATCATCTACTACGCCATGGGCGCGGTCTATGCGTCGGTGTTTCAGCTATTGATCTACGCGGGCGCGGTCTCGGTCTTGCTGGCCGTAACCGTCCACACCATTAGGAGGAGGCGAACTGCGTGAGAGGCCTCGCAATAGCCGGCGCTATTTTGGCGATAGCGACTTCGGCATCACTCCTACTCGCGCTCCTCTACGGCATGCCGCTGAAGGTGCTTGTAAGCGTCACCGCGCTTGGCGAGGGGTTGGGTGAAACGCTTTGGGGCTATAGGGCTATAGACATGCTAACCCAAGTCTTTTTGATATTAAGCGCCGCTTGCGGCGTTACCGCGCTCTTCAGGCTAGAGCCTCCAAAGGAGGTAGCAGAAGAGGAGGAGGCAGTTATCGAGGCTCCCTTAGAAGAAGTCGAGGAAGAGGAGGTGTAGGAGGATGGTGCTCACGTCCCCGCAGATGTACCTCGCCTTTTCGATAGCCCTCCTCGCGATAGGCGTCTACTGCTTAGTCTCTAAAAGGAACATGATAAAGACCGTCATAGGCATCGAGATCGTGACCATCGCAGTCAACACTACCTTGCTATCACTGAGTTGGGCGAGGGTAGCGGCGATCTTGCCTGCGAAAGTAGCTGTAGAACCTCTCGCAGAGGCGCTCGTCATAATCTCTATAGTAATTGGAGGAGCCGTAGCTGCGCTCGCCCTATCGTTGGTGGTTAACGCTTATCGCCACTACAAGACGTTAGACTTGAAGAAGCTTAGGAGATTGAGGTGGTGAGCGGTCGTGGAAGTGGGCTTGGCTGAAGTCATGGGGCCCGTGATAGTGCTAATAGCCTCCTCGGCCTTAATGCCACTACTGGGCTACATCGAGGGGAGGCTTAAGCACAAGTACTTGACCGGGGTCACGGCATCCGTAGGCATCTCCTTTGCGCTGATTTACTTGGCGTACTTCTTCTGGAGGTACTGGAGTTCGCTGGCCAAGGGTATAGCACTCGCATCGTCGTTCCCAGCCTTCGGCCCCCCTTTAGGGGTCGAGATCAGGGTAGACGCCTTCAGTAGCTTTATGACTTTGCTGTTCATTGGCTTGGGCTTCCTCGTATCGGTGTACTCCATAAAGTACATGGAGCACGACACGGGCTTGGACAGATACTACGCGATGCTCCTGCTCTTGGTAGCCGGCATGGTAGGGGTCGCCATCGCGGGCGACTTCTTCACGCTCTTCGTCTTCTGGGAGCTCATGAGCATATCGTCGTACTCTCTGGTCTCCTTCAGGAAGTACAGGTGGGAGCCCATAGAGGCTGGCTTCAAGTACCTCGTGATGAGCACTCTGGGCTCTTTAATGGCGTTGCTCGGCATCTCGCTACTCTACGGCTATGCTGGGACATTGAACTTCGTGGAGCTCTCAAGGGCCTTTGCCAAGCCGGACGACGTCCTCAAGCTCTACGGCTACGTGATACTGATGCTGATCTTCGTGGGCTTCGGCGTCACGGCCTCCATCGTGCCCTTCCACACATGGTTGCCAGACGCCCACCCGGCAGCTCCTAGCTCCATAAGCGCGATGTTATCAGGGCTCGTGATCAAGGCCGGCGTTTATGCCATAGCAAGGGGCTCCCTCATGATATTTGCTCCATCGATCTTCGACTACGGCACGCTCTTCGTGGTCTTTGCAATTATAACCACGACAGTCGCGAACATCATGGCCCTACTCCAGAGGGACGTGAAGAGGCTTTTGGCCTTCTCGAGCACCGTTAACATAGGCTTCATGCTCTTCGGCTTGGGCACGGCGGCCTATGCCTCGCACTTGGGAGTCGCCATCGCCAGCGTTATGGGATTGGTGGGAGCGCTTATGCACATACTCTCTCACGCGATAGGCAAAGGGCTTCTATTCCTTGCCGCCGGCTCCTTTATCACGAGGGCGAAGACGAGGAACATCTACGAGCTTCAAGGCGCGGGTAGGGCGATGCCGTGGACCGGGGCTACTTTTTCGATAGGACTGCTATCGTTGAGCGGAGCTCCTCCTCTAGCGGGCTTCGTGAGCAAGTTCCTCTTACTGATGGCTGGCTACAGCGTGGGCGATGTGTTCATGAATGTGGTAACCTCATTGATGGTCGTGAACAGCGTCTTCGCCGCCGTGTATTATCTGAGGCTCGTGCAGATATGCGTCATTAGGCCTAGGGGAGAGGGGGTCAAAGAACTGAGGGAAGCCTCGCCGGTGATAGTAACGCCATTAGTGATCTTGATGATAGCGCTTATAGTAATCGGTTGCTATCCATGGCCTTTGCTGGACATGGCTCAGAAAGCGGCTTCGGCCTTGCTTCCATAGCCCTGAGCGAAGGGAACCCTTTTACACTACTTATTAAACTCGATTTTGGTGGGCAGTCCTCGTGATCATCTACGCCGATCTGCACATTCACTCGAAGTACAGCGGGGCTACGTCGGAGAAGATGAGCATAAGGGAACTCCTGACATACGCACCCCTCAAGGGGATAAATCTCTTGGGGACGGGCGACGCGCTCCACCCCTCCTGGTTCAAAGAGCTGAAGGAGACGCTCGAAGAGATTCCAGGAACAGGGCTCTACAAGGTCAGGGGCTCTTCAGCAGACCTGTACTTCGTGGTCCAGACTGAGGTGGGGACCATACATGAAGTCGAGGGGAAGGCGAGGAGGATACACCACGTCGTCTTAATGCCGAGTCTAGAGGTGGCGGAGCAAGTCGCCGACGTCCTCAGCAAGCTTGGCGACCTCAAAGCAGACGGTCGGCCTGTGTTCAACGCGGAGCCCGCGGAGCTCGTCGAAATGCTCTCGCAAGTGGACGAAGACGTGTTCGTCTTCCCGGCTCATGCTTGGACCCCTTGGTGGTCCATATTCGGGTCGATAAGCGGCGTCGACAGCCTCGAAGAGTGTTACGGAGACAAGAGCCACAAGATAAGGGCCCTCGAGACGGGGCTCAGCTCTGACCCGGAGATGAACTGGCGCGTGTCCTCGCTCGACAGGCTGGCGCTCCTCAGCAACAGCGACAGCCACAGCCCATACCCTCACAGGCTCGGCAGAGAGGCCAACGTCTTCAACTTAAAGGAGCCCTCCTACCGAGAGCTCGTAAACGCCATAATGAGCAAAGACCCCTCGAAATTCTTAATGACGATAGAGGTCGACCCTGCCTATGGAAAGTACCACTGGACTGGCCACAGGAGATGCGGGGTGTCCATGCCCCCTGAGGAGGCCATGAAGAGGGGCAACAAGTGCCCAGTGTGCGGAAGGCAGCTGACGAAAGGGGTCATGCAGAGGGTCGAAGAGCTAGCAGACAGGCCCAAGGGGTTTAGGCCCCCTAATGCCATTGGCTTCAAGAGGCTGTTGCCGTTGGCCGAGATAATAGCCGAGTGCCTAGGAGTGAAGGGGGAGACGAGATTGTACTCTGGGCGGGTATGGGAACTGTACATGAAGCTTGTCAATAGCTTTGGTAGCGAGCTGAACGTGTTGCTGAATGCAAGCCTCGAAGAGCTCGAACGCATAGTTCCGAGCAAGGTGGCAAAAGCGATAATAAGGGTCAGAGAGGGGCACGTGATCGTGAGGCCCGGCTATGACGGTGTCTATGGAAAATTGATACTCGACGAAGAAGAGCTCGCAAGGCCTGCAGATCGTAGGGGTCAAACGAGCATCACTGACTACTTCCTCAAGTAAGAGAGCGCCCATGCCGATGGGATAGCTCCGCCTAACGTCGAGCAAGCTGATGTAGATACCCCAAAAGGCGAGTAAGTGGAGCGTCGATCTTCGACTCCGTGCATGCGTTAATCCGGCTTGGCGTAGGACATCGTCTAAATCGAGGTGCGCGAGTAAGTATTAAATACGCCCTCAAAGTAGAAAGGCGTCGCCGGTGACGCACTTGACCTCAGAGAGCATCGGTTATGTCGGTGCTTGGCTCTGCTGGATAATACCGATGATCGGTGCTGTTTTGACCCCGGCTTTCGCGAAGCTCGGCCCACGTGTGAGGGACTACGCAGCTGTACTCTCCTCCTTCCTCGCAGCCGTCTTCGCCTCCTTCATGGTCCCTCTACTGTGGAAGGGCCATCTGCGCTTCTTTAACTCGGTAAGCTATGGCTGGATCCCCTTGCTCAAGGTTGAGATGGGCGTAATAATCGATCCTCTGAGCATAATAATGGCCAACATAGTCGCCTGGATAAGCTTCTTGATAATGGTCTACTCGCTGAAGTACATGCACGGCGAGCCCGGCCTCACGAGGTACTGGTTCTTCATGAACTTCTTCATCGGGAGCATGCTCTTATTGGTTATGGCCGACAACCTCTTGCTCATGTTCTTTGGATGGGAGGGCGTCGGGGTCTGTAGCTACGCGCTGATAGGATTCTGGTATCGAGATGCTAAGGAGGACTGGCTGAAGTGCTGGGTCGGGGAGGAGGACGAGGCGTACCCGCCTTCTCACGCAGGAATGAAGGCCTTCATAACGACTAGGATAGGCGACGTATGCCTCCTGGCCTCCATCTTCATCATCTACGCTTATGCGAGGACGTTCAGCTACTCGGGCCTCTTAAGCAGGGTGGGTGAGTGGGCCCCAGTCCTAAGTAGCGCTGGCCTGCTCTTGCCGGCTGCAATATTGTTCTTCATGGGCCCTGTGGGCAAGTCTGCTCAGTTTCCGCTTCACGAGTGGCTCCCAGACGCCATGGCTGGCCCCACCTCCGTTAGCGCCCTCATACACGCCGCCACGATGGTCAAAGCAGGGGTCTACTTGATAGCGAGGGTCCTTCCGATATTCTGGCTCGCCTATGTTGAGGCGGGGGCAATAGAGCTCTCAGCATTCTTCACGACAATCGCTTGGATAGGTGCCTTCACGGCCTTCCTCGCCGCGACACAAGCGATGGTGGCTCGAGAGATAAAGAAGGTGTTGGCATACTCGACGGTCAGCCAAATAGGCTACATGTTCTTGGCCCTGGGCGCTGGAGGCTTGATGGTCCACGGAGTGGTTGAGGGGCTGACGGCTGGGATGTTCCACTTAATGAGCCATGCCCTCTTCAAGGCGGCCCTCTTCCTCGCGGCTGGAGCGGTGATACATGCCGTTGAGTCGAGGTTCATGTATCACATGGGCGGCCTCAAGAAGTACATGCCCATAACCTACGCGATGATGTTACTCGCGGCCTTCTCGTTGGCAGGCGTTCCTCCGTTTAGCGGCTTCTGGAGCAAGGAGGCCGTCCTGACGGTCACCTGGAGGGCGATCTGGGAGAGAGGCCCTGCCCTCATAGGCCCGTTCGTGTTAGCGGTGGTAACCGCGGCACTGACGGCCTTCTACACGCTTAGGGCAGTGGGCTTGGCCTTCCACGGAGAGAAGAGCCATAGAGTAATCGAGCTTGAGACTGAAGGGCACAAAGTCAAAGAAGCGAGTCCGATAATGTACGTGCCTTATGCGATATTGGCGGTGGCCTCGCTTTGTATAGGGCTCGTGGGATGGATATTTGAAGAGCAGATCAAAAAGACGTTTGAAGAAGCTCTCTCGAGCATTTCTCCTCACGAGATCCTTCATACGCCAGTCGCTCACTCAGGAGGCGAGGTCGTGGCCCCTCAGCTAATTATCCTATCCCTGTCATTGCTGGCGCTCGTGGTGGGCGCTGTTCCGGCGTACTTCATTTACATAGTTAGGAAGGTAGACCCATCGGCCATCTCTGCTAGGAGCCCCGCACTCCGCGCCATCCATAGATTCTTCTTCAAGAGATGGTACATAAACAAGTTCTACTATAAGGTCTTCGCTTACCCGATGATGGCGGCATGTCGAGGGCTATACAAGTGGGCGGAGCTAGAGGGCTTTGATAAGACGATAATCAGCGGCCTTGCATCGGGTACCGTCGGCCTCGCGTCCAGGTTTAGGAAGATACAAACGGGCTTCCTCAACTACAACATAATCGGCATACTCGTCGGGCTATTAGTGGTCGCCTTGATATTGCTTAGGTTAGGGGGGTTGTTGTAGATGATCAACGAGTTATTGCCCTATACCGTAATAGTCCCCGTAGTGGCAGCAGTAGTGACGTTAGGGTTAAACAAGCCCTTAGGGAGGTGGAACGGCCTAATAGCCTTCTTGGCTTTACTACCATCAATAGGGGTTTTCGGGGCCTCGACCTATTGCTTCTTCACAGGTCTCGTCGCCAAGCCTTATGAGGTGGTCTACGACTGGGTGCTCATAGACGTCGCCCGGTTAAAGTTTGGCTTTAGAGCTGATTTCCTGAGCTCGCCGGTGGCCCTGACGATAGCAATCGTGTCGGCCCTCATAGCCCTCTACACGATAAAGTATATGGAGCACTCCTCGAACATGGGGATATTCTCTAGCCTCTACTTGCTGTTCTTCGTGGGAATGGTAGGGCTAGTGCTCTCGACCAACCTCATCGAGTTCTTCGTATTTTTCGAGATAACGCTCATCGCTTCATGGGCGCTAATAAACGAGTGGGGCGAGTTCGAGAAGGAGAAGATAGCCTTGAAGTACTTCATATTCACGGAAGCAGGCGCTCTCTGCTTCTTAGCCGGGATCGTCGCCACTAACGGCTACCTCGGGACGCTCGAAATACATGAAATTCCCCAAAGAATAATAGAACTAATAGCGCGACCAGGAGTTGGTTGGAGCATTTTAGTTGCAATAGTCTCGGCAATGCTAATAGGCCTCTTCGTGAAGATGGCCGTCTTTCCGCTTCACGCTTGGCTCCCAGACGCCCACGTCGCGGCCCCGACGCCCGTATCGGCCTTGCTTTCACCGGTCATGATAGGCTTGGCCGGCTATGCCATACTCAGGATAGTCCTCCTCTACACGCCTACTCTTCGATACATATCCATGGCGATGATAGTCCTCGCAGTTATAACAATGGTATATGGGGCTCTCAACGCTTTTACCCAAGAAGACTTCAAGAGGCTCTTGGCGTACTCCAGCATTAGCCAGATGGGCTATGTGCTCTTAGGGCTTGGAGCTACAGCATTGGCTATGAGCAATGGGCATATGAGTCTAGCCATAATAGGGGTTGCTGGTTCCATGCTCCACTTCGTTGCTCACGCCTTGGGCAAAGCAATACTCTTCCTCCTATCCGGGGTCTTCGATCATCAAGCGGGTACCAGGAGCATAAGTCGGCTGGGAGGGTTGGCGGGTAGGATGCCTTACACCTCCGTCGCGATGTTCGTGGGCTTCTTCACGATCATGGGAGTGCCCTTCACAAGCGGCTTCATAAGCGAGTGGATGATATTCACGAGCGCTATAGGCTCGGCCTCGCTCCTCAACGACGCCTTCAAGATATCGATTCTAATCGTGGCGATCGTGGCGACAGCGCTCACATTCGCCTACGCCCTGTGGGCTATAAGGAGGATGTTGTTCGGCCAGTTGCCACCACACCTCAACGAGGTTAGAGAGGCCCCCTTCGGCCTCCTCGCACCATTAGCAGTGATGGCGCTAATCTCCATAGCGCTGGGGTTGTACCCCGCGGTGTTCGTTGAAGTGCTTGCCAAAGGGCTTGGCTGAGAGCGACTGGACACCTAACCTGCGCTTGACACTTAGATCCACGGCCCTCGAACCCTACCTTCTTTGCGACGCAACACCCATGGGTAGTGGAAGGGCCCGCGTCTCGCGCGCTATCGGCGCGGTTCGCGGGCGGCCGTCGAGCCAACGGCACAGGGCTCCCATCTAGGGTTAGCCCGCCCAGGCTCGAAGCGCTACTCCCATCGCCTGAGCGGTCTCTGAGCGGTAAAGAGGGCCAGGGTTTACAAACTCAACACCTAAACATCAACTACGAAACAGCTCCTCTTCGTAGTCGATGGGGTCAGCCCAGAATGGGGCACGTCTTCAGGGCCACTAGGCCATTAAGAGCCGCGCCCCTCAACGCTATCCGGGAAACCCTTTATAATTGACGCGAGGCTATCAATTGGCGAAGGCCTTACGGTGAGGGACCTTGACCGGCAAAATCTTCGTGACGGGCAGGCCCGGGGTTGGCAAGACAACCCTTGTGTTTAAGGTGTCTAATGAGTTGAGGAAGAGGGGCTTCAACGTCGGAGGCATTGTGACCCTCGAGGTCAGGAGCAGAGGGGTTAGGACGGGTTTCAAGATAATCGACGTCGAGAGTGGTGCGGAGGCGCAGTTGGCCTCCGTTAGCTCGGCCGTGGGGCCCAGAGTGGGCAAGTACTTAGTGCACGTCGAAAACCTCGACGCCTTCGCCGCGCCCTCCATATTCAGGGCCTTAGAGCGGTGCGATTTAGTGGTGGTAGATGAGATAGGGCCTATGGAACTCAAGTCCCAGGAGTTCATCGGCGCGGTGAAGAAGGTCTTGGCCTCGGAGAAGCCGCTCTTGGCCACGCTCCACTACAAGCTCAAGCACCCGCTCTTGGACTACATAAAGAGTCGAAGGGACTTCGAGATCTTAGAGCTAACGCCGTCGAACAGAGACGCCCTTCCTAGCGCAATAGTTGAGAAGCTCTTGAGGGCCCTGCGGGGAGCCACGTAGCCCGCTTAGGAGACTGGCTCGTAGACTATCCCCAGCTCTTCAGCCATGCTATAAGCTGCCTTCATCTCGCTCAGGGTCGGCCTTCTGTTTATGTCCGGATATAGGTGAGGCCTCCGAGCGACTTCGTGCTCAGGCCTGTACTGCTCCATTATGTTGACGAGGCACCTCGGGCAGTTCTCGGCGAGCCACTTCAGGACCGGCTTGCTACAGCACTCCACGTGGTTGGGAAGGACGAGGTGCCTCACGATCATGTCCCCGCTGTCGTGCATTATCCTCAAGTTCCTGCTCACGACCTCGAAGTACCTAGGGACGATGGAGAGCCTCTTGGCGCACTCATCGTTGCCGTACTTGAAGTCTGGCAACCATATGTCAACGAGGTCCTTAAGGACCTCCATAGCTTCGAGGCTAGCGTAGGCGTTGCTGTTCCACAGTATCGGGACGTTCACGTCCATGTACCTCAGCGACTCCACTATGACGTGCATGGACTGGTCGGGGTTGCCCCCCACGTAGTTTATGTTCCTGCACCCCTCTTTCCTGAGCCTGGTGGCTATGGCGGCGAGTTGCTTCGGCGTCACCTCAACCCCGTTGTAGGGGTCGGTCGATATGTCCCAGTTCTGACAGAAGACGCACTTGAAGCTGCAACTCGTGAAGAAGATTGTCCCGCTTGGGACGAGGGGCGCTTCCTCGCCGTAGTGGTGGAAGAAGCTGGAGACCCTGGCCGTGGCGTCGAGCCCGCAGAACCCCTTCTCGCCCTCCTCTCTATTGACCTTGCACCTCCTCTCGCAGAACACGCAAGACCTCAGCATCCTCTTCACGATCTCCACCTTCAAGTCCAAGAAGCTCACCTTGGGTTCTTCGAGCTCCTCGAGCTCGAGCTCGCCTGACGTTATCTTCTTCCAGATGCCTGCAAACCTTTGGGCTACTCCTCTATGGGCATCCCAGAGCTCCTCGCTACTTGCCGACAGGTCGACGTCGACTTCTATCCTTTTGCAGATCCTATATTTAGCTGGCTTGGCATCGGTCATGACCTCATAGTACCAGCTGAGCCTCTTCCTAACTTCGGGGTGCCTCCAGACGCTCACAGCGTCGGGCCTCAGCAGGAAGGCCTCGAACACCTCAAACACCTCAAACCCGTAATACTAAGCGGAAAAAGCCGAATAATTAACTAATTGCTCGAGGAGGCGAAAACATTTAAGGAGGCACATCGCCCTAGAACGAGAGGTGCCGCGAAGTTGAAGTCTATGTACCACCACATCGCAGAGCTCTGGAAGAAGCCTTACGATGGGCCAATGAAGGAGATAATGAGGCAACGCCTCATAGAGTGGAGGAGGGAGCCGACAGTCGTGAGGGTCGAGAGGCCCACGAGGCTCGACAGGGCGAGGGCCTTGGGCTATAAAGCCAAGCAGGGCTTCGTCGTCGTTAGAGTGAGGGTGAGGAAGGGGGGCCAGAGGAAGCCGAGGCCCGACTCCGGCAGGAGGCCTAAGAGGATGGGCGTCTACGGCTACACGACTTGGAAGAGCCTCAGGTTGATAGCCGAGGAGAGAGCGGCCCGGAACTTCCCGAACTTAGAGGTACTGAACAGCTACTACGTGGGGGAGGACGGGCGCTACAGGTGGTTCGAGGTCATAATGGTGGACCCCAACCACCCGGCCGTACAGAGCGACCCCGACATCAACTGGATATGCAGACCCGCGAACAGGGGTAGGGCCTTCAGGGCCTTGACGTCAGCTGGCAAGAAGATGAGGGGGCTTAGGAAGTCGAGGGGCCTCAAGGGGACGCACGCGCAAAAGTGGAGGAAGAAGCAGCGCGAGCGTGAGTTGAAGAGGGGCAAGGAGTCTGGCGGGTATCGCTCAAAGCCCGAGATACCTGGTTAAGCCCCCTATCCATCTCACGAGGCCGATTTGATCGAGTAGCGGCCATACCTTAAAGTGACTCTGAAGGTACTCTTTCACCGTTTCGTCATGTAATACAAAAGAGAACGTCAAGGCTGTTTCTTGCCCTTCCTTTTCTCCTCTTTGCCCTTCTTCTCCTGGAACATCTCGAGCAAGGTCGTCTTCTGCCTCCCTCCCACAGCTCATCCCTCGCTTAGTTTTAAAGGAGCCTTGACAAGCTCTACGCATTGGAGCTCTAGGGCAACTTAATCACCTTATAACTCTATTACTTAAAGATTTGCGTAGAAGGTTTGATGGAGTCTATGGACCTTTAGAAACCCCTCTAAAAGGTCGACTGGAAGCAATAACGCGACTAGTAATCAGTCGATGTAAGGACCATGAGCTTTCGTCTCTTGACTGTGTAAAGACACGTTAGCAGGAAAAAAATAAAAGCATTTGACCTCAAAACTCTTAATCGTAATTGTGTAAGATCATAGCGTGAAAATGGCCCAGAATTGATCGGGGGAATAGCTACGAGAAGGCGCGAAGCAAGCCTTCGCTTTAGATTTATGGTCATTGAACGATTAAGGCTTTTAAAAAAGTTTTACTCTTATAGCGAGCTTGCTAGGAGGACCGGAATCCCTGAGACGGTATTGTGCAGATACGTTAAGGGCGACGTCCTTCCGGGGGACGACACGGCGAGGAAGTTGTGGAATTCGTTGGATAAGATCGAACAGCTCAGCCAACTCGTGTATGAAAAAATATATGTGGATCCCTACGGCTACGTCGATACGTCGAACGCGGTCAACGACCCGCTGATATTGATGAGGGCCTCTCACTACATGATTATGAAGTTCGCCGGGAAGAGGATAACGAAGATATTGACTCCTGCTGTTAACGGGATCCCTCTGGCCACCTCGATAGCCCTCTTACTCGAGGTGCCGCTCGTTATAGCCAAGAGGAACAAGGAAATGGGTGTGAAAGAATACATAGAGGAGTCCTACCCAGCGGGCCCGTACATAGTGTCCCTGTACGTGCCCAAGAACGCTATAACGAGCAGGGACGACGTGCTAATAGTCGACGACTTAATAAGGACTGGGAACACGGTTCAAGCCCTCATAAACATAGTGAAGAAAGTGAAGGCGAATGTGGCAGGCGTTTTCGCCCTTGTAAGCGTGGGCGACGAGGGCGTCCAGCTCTTGAGAACTGAGAACTCCTTCCCGGTAGAGGTCGTGGCGACCATACAACCGTTTTACCAGCGTAGCGAGGTCTACATATAACGCATAGACACCTTTTTTCTCTCATTGCCTCAGCCGTTCGCGCCTAGAGTATCTTGACTCCTTCTGAGGGATCCCCCAAGAGCTTGCTGAACCTCTCCATCAGCTTCCTCGTGATCGGCCCGGGCTTGCCGTCCCCCACGACCCTCCCAGCTATCTTAGTTACGGGGACTACACCAGCCGCCGTGCCGGTCAAGAAGACCTCGTCCGCGGTCAAGACCTCAGCTGGCGTTATGTCCTTCTCGACGACCTTGTAACCGAGCTCCTCAGCCAGCTTCATGACCCTGGCCCTAGTGATGCCGAGTAATATACCGCAAGTCCTCGGAGGTGTGTATATCACGCCGTCCTTGACTATGAAGATGTTGTCGGCCGTCCCCTCAGATACGAAGCCTCTATCGTCCAGCATTATCGCTTCGTCGGCGCCCACGGCATTCGCCTCGAGCTTGGCCAGTATGTTGTTGAGATAGTTCATCGACTTCACCTCATGCGTCGTCGCGTCGACGCGGTCCCTCCTCACTGAAGAGATCACAGCGGTGAGCCCCTTGCTCAAGGCTCCTTCGTCGTAGAGCTTTATCTTGTCCACGATTATGATTATAGTAGGCTTTTGGCACTTCCTGGGATCTAGGCCCAGATCGCCGACCCCCCTGGTGACTATGAGCCTTATATAGGCGTCCTTGAAGCCGTTGGCGCGGACCACGTCGGCTACCGTCTTTATCATCTCTTCTTTGCTCATGGGTATTTCGAGGCATAATACCTTCGCCGAGTCGTAGAGCCTGTCGATGTGTTCCTTCAACTTAAAGGCCACGCCGCTGGTCACCAGGACGCTCTCGAAGACCCCGTCGCCGTAGAGAAAGCCGTGGTCGAAGACGGAGATCTTGGCTTGACTCTTGGGCACGAGCTCTCCGTTTATGTAGACCAAGGGCTCCCTCTCCAACTTCGACACCAGTCTGAGGCCTATCTCTTCAAGGGGAAGAGCCTATAAATTTTTCAGCCAAAGTAACAGGACGCCTCCCTGACATCGCCCGTGATGGGGGCCTTCTACATAATCACGCAAACAGTATATGTCTAGGCCATCATTTTAGCTGACCTCCTCCCTGCCCTAAAGGGCGAGGCTTTCAGCTGTAAGTCGATTACCACAGCACTAGCTTTCAAACGCGCAGTATTAAGTCGCATAGGGAGCTGGATTCCCTAAATTCAAACTTATTCGAACTTGAATGAGACACAAACCTTTAAATTCAAGTCTCGTGCAAACACTTCACATTGGTTAGAAAGTGCATGGATGGCACTTCGAGATGAAGAGGCGTTAAGTGCGAGGCTCCGCGCTATAGAAGCAGAGCTTTCAAGCGCTTTAGCGGCCATAAACGGTAGAAAATAAGTTCGTCCGAGTTGATGATGCCATCGCCTCTTTCTCAAGTAGGCTCACAGTAGTTCGTGGGCGCAGTTACGCAGCTATGGGTCACCTCAAAAAAGCGTAGACCTCCTAAGAGAGATGGATGAACGTTTCTCCGGCGCTTAAGCAACAATTCTACGACACTGTTCAACCATTGAGCACTCAAGTTCGCGTGCTCCAGTTTGAGATCAAAAAAGCCAGTTATAATTTAGGAGAGGCCTTTGGCTGGGCCTCCGTAAGGGTCCTCTCAGCAGAGCCCGTGAGAAAAACGTTCGTTAAAAGTGGCATCAGAAGAGCCGATGAAAACCTCTGGCAGGGCCTTTGAAACACGGGAACCGCGTGGTGCCCTATCAAAGGTTTTAAACTTCAAAAATGGCGCTCGCCGTGACGGCCCTTCCGACCACTTGGAGCTCTTGAGAAGAAATCGTGAAGGTGACCGTAGCGAATACAGACGACGCCCCATCGATCCTGCGAGGCGTTGGCATGGAGATGGCGGGAACAGTGATCGGGTGAATTCACGCGCCGAGTCTTGAGTAAAGAACTCTCGTCATAATGCCAGCGAGACAAAGGGTTAGGTCGGAACGCCGATTATGACTGAAGACTTCAAAGAGGGCCCAAGCGGAAAAAGCTCCACGTGGACTTCGTTTTAGATATTGCTGGCGCACCTCGACGGTTCGCTACGACCGCAAACGTTAGATTCCGTAGGCCATTATAGTGAGGCCTCGTCCTCAGGAGTTCATGAAGTCGCCTGCGCAACTGGTAGACTTGGTAAAGAGCTGAAAAAGGCAAGTCATATAGTTTCAACCGATGGCGCTGACCCTGTCCTCTAAGTGAGAGGACAGGTAATCTCGACGATGAGGTATCCTCTCGGCCGGGACGCGTTCATCTGCTCCCTTACCAGAAGCCTCCATGTACTCAATCCCCACCCTGCGGCGACGTCTTCACCAGTTGATGCAAGTAGCGGGCCCGGGGGGATTCGAACCCCCGACCAACGGCTTAGGAGGCTTGCGGCAACCTCTTCGGTTGTCGCCGCGCTATCCGAGCTGCGCCACGGGCCCACTTTTTAACAGAGGACAGTCCTTTAAAACCTTAATGCTGTGCTCGTCGCAATCGACGTCCCTTGAGGGATCGATTTACTACTCACCTCACGACCTGAAGCCTCGTCGACTAGACGACAAGCCAGCTTCCATGGCCGTTACCTAGATGGTCCCCCCTGAGACTCTAGGAACTTCGTGGGAGGTTTATTGAGCGAGATAGGCTTTTAGGGAAAAGTTTATATATGTTCTTCTTCCTTCAAACTACAGTAAAGTTTATATAGCCTTTATATGAGGTAGGGTGTCCTTACCAGACATTTTGCGGGTAAAGAGAGTCGTATGCTCAGACATGTAACCGGGTTTGGGGTAGTTGAAGCTTAAAATTGGCTCATCTTTGAGGTGAGGAGCGTGAATGTGAAGGCCGTCGATGCGAGGGCGAAGGGCATTGAGCGTTGCCCTGAATGCGGTAGTACTAATGTCATTAGGAGTTATGATCGAGGAGAGCTCACTTGTATGGATTGTGGCTTAGTCATAGCTGAGAGACTAATAGATCAAGGCCCTGAGTGGAGGGCTTTTACTCCCGAGGAGAGGGAAAAGAGGGACAGGGTAGGCCCACCTCTTTCGACCACCTCGGTCGAGGGCATCTCTCCCACCGTAATACAGTGGCCCACTCGAGGCGCGACTGGCCATAAGCTGACGCCTCAAAGGGTGTTCGAGGTTGCTAGGTGGAGGCGCTGGCAGATAAGGAGCAGGATTCAGACCTCTCAAGACAGGAACATACAGCAAGCGACTAATCACCTTGAGCGCATAGCTTTCAAGCTAAACCTCCCGCAGAACGTCAAGGAGGAGGCCTTGAAGATATACAAGGCCGCGATCAAGGCCGGCTTAGTGAGGGGTCGCTCCATCGAGTCGGTCATGGCCGCCTCCATATACGCCGCGTGCAGGATTCTCAAGATCCCTAGAACCTTAGATGAAATAGCGAATTGCACAAAGGCTGGGAGAAAGGACGTCGCTAGGTGCTATCGACTGCTGTTGAGGCACGTCGGGTTAACCATACCAATAGCTGATCCGGTGGACTTCGTGCCGAGGATAGTGAGTTCTCTGGGCTTAAGCGGGGTGCTGCAAAGAAAGGCCCTCGAGATAGTTCAGCAAGCTAGGAAGGCAGGCTTGACCGCAGGCAAAGACCCGGCAGGCCTCGCAGCCGCTGCCGTGTACATAGCCTCCCTCTTGACTGGCGAGAGGAAGACCCAGAAGGAGATAGCGAGGGCAGCCCAGGTGACCGAGGTCACTGTTAGGAACAGGTACAAGGAGCTCATAAGAAGGCTCAAGATCCCCGCAACATCATAGCTAAGATTTGTGGAGAGGCAATAGGATTTCGTGCCCATCTTCGGTCCTGAGGATCACTGCCACGCAATCTCTTAAGCTTTGAGGCACCTGACATTTGCTCACAGACGTTCTCGGTATGTGCCATTCAACATCGGCATTTACTGCGCTACCGTTTGGATAGCAGAGAGAGATGCCCTTCACTAAGACGCTTCCGTCTCGTCTATTGATCGCCATAAGCGACGTTTCGTTGGTAGCGATTAGCACTAGCTGGTCATAGCCCCTGCTTTCGATGATCTCTCTTGCTCTGTCCATTGCCTCCTCCTTCATAACCTCCATAAATGCTAAGTTGATGCATATCTGAACCGTTAATACGACCACGGATGCCAAGAAGGCAAGCGAAGAGGCTACGCCTCCCCTCCTCATGAACGTGGCCCTCCTAAGACCTATTATTACAAAGCCTATTTATAGGACCTCAAGAACTGAGGTCTACGAATAGAATCACGGACATTAAGTAGCCGAAGGGTCTTGGTAGGCCGTTCATTAGAGATGGTCAGCTATGAAGAGGCCCTTAGCCCTCTTAGTAAATGACGACGGCGTTAACTCTGCAGGCATAACGGTGCTGAGAGAGGAGCTCAGTAGCGAGTTCGAATGCCTCATAGTAGCTCCTAACAGGGAGAGAAGCGGGATAGGAAAGGCATTGACGGTGGGCAGCATCATCACGGTCGAGAAGTTGACGACCCGATACGGCGATGCCTACTCGATAGATGGCACGCCAGCTGACGCGGTGCTTTTGGCATTGCACAAGCTATTAAACGAAAAGCCGGCCGTAGTCGTGGCTGGCATAAATCTAGGGCCTAACTTGGGCATCGACGACATCTTAAACTCTGGGACCCTAGGCGCCGCGATGGAGGCCGCGATACACGGCATACCCTCCATAGCTGTATCCTACTGCATAGCCAGGGAGTTCGACGATGGCGTAGTGCTTCAAGCGCTCTACGACCCCGGGCTAAGGTTGACAGCGAAGATAGCGAGGGCGCTGGCGAAGGCGATAGTCGATGAGGGCATGCCTGAAGACGTCGATGTTCTCTCAGTGAATGTCCCGGATTATCGAAGCAGGATAAAGGGGATAAAGGTGACGCGTCCATCGAAGAAGGGCTATCCCGACATACACGTTACACGTGATGGAGGATATGCGATAGCACGATGGGACTTAACGCTGTATCCCGAGGACTCCGAGGACACAGACGTGGAGGCCGTGAGGTCTGGGTACATCTCCTTGACGCCTCTAAACCTTAGCCTAACGTCAAGGGCGCAAAATACAAAGCGCTTACAACACCTTGTCGAGTTGCTGAGGCCCTTGATCGGTCGCGAATTTTCACCGCAACGTCATGCTTAATGGAGCTCGAGGCTCGATTCCGGGCCCTACTTCTTACTCGACAGCCTTTGGGTCAGCACACTTTAGTCCTCTCGACCTTACATCCACCTTTGAAGTAGGGCTCCCGAAGCTCAACGGCCTTTATGAAAAGCTTCTTAAGCTCCTCGTCGCTAGCCCCCCTCCTTAAAGCCCCTAGGACGTCGACTAAGTTGTCGTTCCTCATGAGGCAAGGCTTTAGCTTCCCGTGGGCCGTGATCCTAAGTCTGGTGCAGTGCATGCAGAACTCGGGATTGCCGACAGCCCTCACCAACTCTACTTTGGCATAGCCTAGGTCATACTGCCTCCTATTGTGCATGTCCTTCCTCTTCTCAACCTTGACGGCCCTCTGCTCAAGCCATTCCTCGATGGCATTTAAGGGCATATGGTACATGTCGTAAAGTTTATTGTCGACGCCGAGGGGCTCCAGCTCTATTACTTGGAGTATGAAATCGTGCCTCCCAGCAAACTCGATTAAATCAAATACTTCACCGTCGTTGAGCCCCCTTAGGAGTACCATGTTGAGCTTTATAGGCCTCAGGTCAAAGTCCTTGGCCACTAAAAGACCCTCCACGACGCGATCGAGCATATCAACGCCTGTGACCCTATTGAAGACGTCCCTCTTAAGGGAAGGCAGGCTTACGTTCACCCTCTCTAAACCTGCTTCGACGAGCTCTGCTACCAGATCTCTGAGCAACGAGCCATTAGTAGTCATGGCTAAGTCGGCAACGCCTACATCGTTTATCACCTTGATCACGTCCACTATGTCGTGGCGAAATAGAGGCTCTCCTCCCGTCAACTTCACCTTGTCTATGCCCAGCTCTTTGCTGATCTTCATGAGCCTCGCAATGTCGTTTACGGTCAGCTCGTCGCCCTCCCCCTCCCCCTCCATGTGGCAATAGAAACACTTGTAGTTACACTTGTGAGTCACGGTAATCCTAAGACTCGTCACTGGCCTGCCGTGTCGATCAAGAAGCAACGGGCTCACCAATGGTCTTTGCAACTAAGGAAGATATGTTCGCAGGAGGATTTAAAGCGTATTCCCAGATGCCCAAGCCCCTGTCCCCCGACGCCCCTTCCACCGATCTGCCCCTTGCCGTTAGCCCGAAAGGCCCTCCTCGACGCCCTCATTTGATAACGCCATTACTTCTAAAGTAAGTTGCAAGGCGTCAGAGCCCAGCAGAATGGCCCCTTGAGAGTTGGCCCTTCACCGG
>CAZPGS010000007.1:0-1423 GCA_964586135.1 uncultured Nitrososphaerota archaeon | reverse complement strand
TTGCAAGGCGTCAGAGCCCAGCAGAATGGCCCCTTGAGAGTTGGCCCTTCACCGGACCGTCGAGTCCTGGGGCGCTCGTCTCTTAAAGTCCTGAGATAGCCGGATGAGCACATGCACGCCTTGATACCTCGCGAAGTTACGATGCCTTAGTTCGGCGAACTTACAGCTCGTCGCATGCACGCGGCTCAACTTTAAAATAATCTGCTACGGCCTCTTATTCGACCCTCTCAAGCTCGCATGAAGCTTGAGAGGCTTGGGGTGAAGATCTACGAAGAAAATAGCAATAATAGGGAGCAAGGGGTCTGGCAAGACGAGTACCGCGGAGATAGTGATAAGCCACTTTGCTAAGCTTGGCCTGTCGATTGGCACGTTAAAGCACATACATCGACCCGGCTTTACGATTGACCGCGAAGGTAGCGACACGTGGAGACACAGACGCGCTGGGGCTAAGGTCGTCGCCTACTTCTCCCCGTCGGAGGCTGGCGTAATGGTGAGTGTAGATGGAGGGCCGAAGAGCATAGAAGAAGCCCTAAGGCTATTCGACGAGTTGAAAGTGGATTTGCTGGTCGTGGAGGGGTTCCATAAGCTAATCGCCAAGAGACCCGACGTGGGCAAGATAATAACTTTTAAAGACCTCTCTGACCTCGAAGAGAGGATCAAGGAGACGGAGCAACCCATACTAGCGCTCTGCACGTTCAATGAGGAGGTAGCGCGAGGGGGAGGGGGCAACTTGAAGTTCTTAGTCCTACCTCGCGACAAGGATGAACTCATTAGAGCGCTAGAGGCCTTCATGCGCTCTCCACAGTCTCGGCAATCAATAGGTCTCTAGGAGTATTCACGTTGAAGAACGTCAGGAGCTTCTCATCAATCGGCCTCAGCTCCTCAACTGAGACGTAGACCACGTCCTTCAGGCTCTCTATCAAGCGATGTATCGACCTAAACCCCTTCTTCAGCAGGTCTTGGGCGACTTCTAGCACTGCTTGCCTTCGATAGGCAGAGTGTAGGGGCTCTAAGTAGCCGTTAGGCCATCGAGGGACGGCAGCGTCGTGGCCCTCTGCCCTCTTGAATAGCTCCATCAACACCCTCGGGTTCAGGTATGGAGCGTCGCATGGTACTACTGCTACGTACTCGGCGTGAGACCTCTTGCACCCCGTTACCATTCCCATTAAAGGGCCCCAGCCCCGCTCCTCGTCCTCAATTATCGTGACGCCCCTCCCAATGACCTTGCTTATGCTCGCTGACGCCCTCTTACTGCTGGTCACGACTATCACTTCACCGGAAACCTTCGACGCGGCGTCGATGACCCTCTCAATCATGGGGACCCCCTTAACTCGAAGTAGCGCCTTGTTTCCGCCCATGCGCTTGCTAGCACCACCGGCTAGGACTATGACGCCTTTCTGCATGCGCATGCGACAAGCCCCTT
>CAZPGS010000006.1:22412-24399 GCA_964586135.1 uncultured Nitrososphaerota archaeon | reverse complement strand
TTATCGAGCCCCCGGTGTCCGAGCCCAGCGCTACGGGGGCCATCCTCGCGGCCACGGCCGCCCCGCTCCCGCCAGACGAGCCCCCGGCGACCCTGTCCAAGCTCCACGGGTTCCTCGTGGGGCCGAAGGCGCTCAGCTCCGTCGAGGAGCCCATGGCGAACTCGTCCATGTTCGTCTTGCCGATGATTATGGCCCCCTCCGCCTTGAGCCTCCTTATCACGGTCGCGTCGTAGGGAGGCGTGTAGCCCTTCAATATCCTAGAGGCGCAAGTGGTCTCTATCCCCATGGTCGATATGACGTCCTTGACCGCTATCGGGACGCCCGCTAGCTTGCCCCTGAACCCCTTCTTCAATGACCTCTCCAGCTCTTCGGCGCTCCTCCTCGCGCGCTCCTCGGCTATGGTTATGAAGGCGTTTATCTTGGGGTTGAGCCTCTTCGCCCTCTCCAAGTAGGCCTCCACCACGTCTGTGGGGCACAGAGCTCCACTTGAGACGAGCTCGGCTATTTGCCTCGCCGACAGCGAGAGCACGTCCAAGCCCTACACCATCCTCGGGGCCTTGATGTAGCCCTCCTCTCCGTGGGGCGCGTTCTCCAGGGCCTCTTCATGCGCTAGGCGCTCCCCGCCGACCTCGTCATCTCTCATCACGTTCGAGAGGCCGAGGACGTGGAATGCCGGCTCGACGTCGCCTACCTCTATTTCGTCTATTACGCTGAAGTACTCCAGTATCCTGTTCAGGTCTCGCAAGAAGGCCTTCTTCTCGTCCTCCGTCAATTTGAGCTTTGCGAGCTCGCAGAGGTGGTCGAGGAGCTCTGGCGTAATTCTTATCTCGCTGCTCTTCTCCATAGTCCTTCACTTCAAGGAAGGTTAGCCAGCTCTTAACGATATCGCTCTCAAACCCTAGGGAAGAGGCTTTAAGCTGTCTCAATGGACTTCTTATCCTCTCTACAAGAGGTCTTAGGATGATGAGGCTAGACGTGCTCGAGGATAAGTGCGCCCTCTGCGGCGCCTGCGAGCCCACGTGCGCTCTGACGCACTTCAAAGCAAACAACCCCAAGAAGTCGGCGATAAGGGCTGAGATGTGGGTTTTGAAAGGCGACGTGAGAACTCGCGTCAGAGTCTGCAGACTTTGCGAGGAGAAGGCGTGCGTCAAGGCATGTCCCTCAAGCGCTCTGAGGTTCAACGGCCAGCGCATCGAGGTGGATGGGGCCCTTTGCACGCTCTGTTAGGAGCTGCGCTTCGGCTTGCCCTTCGAGGGCATATTCTTCCACAAGGAGCTAATGGTCCCTCTAGTCTGCGATCTGTGTGGTGGAGACCCTCAGTAGGCTAAGATGTGCCCGATGGACGCCTTGAGGGTCGTCAAGCCCTAAGAGGTGGCCGGATTGGTGGCAAAGGGGGGCTACATGAACAAGATAGCTAGGGTGAACCTGACTAAGAGGGAGGTCGAGGTTCGAGAGCTCGACGATGAGCTCGTCTCAAACTACATAGGGGGCAGGGGCTGGGGGCCAAGATCTTGTGGAACGAGGTCGCGAGGGATACCGAGCCCTTCTCCCCCGAGACCCGAGAACAAGGTCGTGATAGCGACCGGGCCTTTGACCGGGACGTACTTCACCGGCACTGGCAAGACTACTCTCAGCTCCGAGGGCCCTCTGACCGGGGCCTACGGCGACAGCAACGTAGGAGGGAGGTTCGGCGTCGAGCTCAAGCAAGCCGGGTTTGACGCTTTGATAATAGAGGGGGTTGCCGATAGGCCAGTATACATAAAGGTCTTCGACAGCAAAGTGAACATTGAGAGAGCTGACCACTTATGGGGCCTTGGTTCCATCGAGACCGAAGAGGCGCTCAAGCAAGAGGTCGGCGAGAGGTCGGTCTCGTGCCTGACGATAGGCCCTGCTGGAGAACTTGGTCCATTTCGCAAGCATTACAACTGAAAGCCTCGCCCTTCAGGGCGGGGAGGAGGTCAGACGGCTCTTTAAAGTTGCCGATGGC
>CAZPGS010000006.1:0-22312 GCA_964586135.1 uncultured Nitrososphaerota archaeon | reverse complement strand
CCTCGCCCTTCAGGGCGGGGAGGAGGTCAGACGGCTCTTTAAAGTTGCCGATGGCCTCTTCCACTTACGGCCATCGGCGTTAGCAGTCCAGACTTTTGATTCGACAATTAACGTAAAAATGTTAGACGCTAAACGAAAGGCATATATACTTAGCCCACGACTAAAGTGCTTTCAGCGTTACCTCTATCATGGGGCATCAAGCCTTGAGGCCTGACGATGATGTAGGAATCGTTGGTTATGGGGTCTACATTCCAGTGTATAGAATCAAGGCGGCTGAGATAGCTCGCGTGTGGGGCAAGTTCAACGACGACCTCTCGGTAGAGGAGAAGGCCGTCGCCGGGCCCGATGAGGATGCCGTCACCATAGCGATTGAGGCCGCGAGGTACGCTATCAAGAGGGCTGGCATCAGGCCCGACGCGATAGGGGCCGTCTACGTGGGGACGGAGTCCAAGCCCTACGCCGTCAAGCCCTGCAGCACGATAGTCGCGGAGGCCATCGGGGCCACGCCTAACGTATTGGCCGCGGACTACGAGTTCGCCTGCAAGGCTGGCACTGAGGCATTTCAAGCCTCCATAGGCTTGGTAGCCTCGGGCATGGTCGAGTACTCCATGGCCATAGGCGTCGACACGGCTCAGGGGAGGCCTGCCGACGCTCTGGAGTACACGACGGGCTCCGGCGGTGGGGCCTTCATATTCGCTAAGAAGAGCAATGAGACTTTAGCATATGTCGAGGGCAGCTACTCCTTCGTGACCGACACGCCCGACTTCTGGAGAAGGGATGGGGATCGCTACCCCTACCACATGGGCCGCTTTACTGGAGAGCCCGCTTACTTCAGGCACACCGTCATGGCCGCCAAGGGCTTGATGTCGGAGCTGGGATTAAGGCCTAGCGACTTCGACTACGCGGTATTCCACCAGCCGAATTACAAGTTCCCGCTGAAGGCCGCCCGCTACATTGGCATACCCGAGGATAAGGTAAAACCGGGCCTCGTGTACTCGATGACAGGGAACACGTACTCTGGGTCCTCGATGATAGGGCTAGCCGCGGTCCTAGACGTTGCCAAGCCGGGCGACAGGATCCTGCTGGTGTCATACGGCTCGGGCGCCGGTAGCGACGCCTTCAGCTTCATAGTCCAAGACGCCATAGAGGGGAAGAGAGATAGGGCCCCCAAGGTCTCGGCCTTCTTGTCTAGGAGGAAGGAGGTAGACTACTCGATATACGCCAAGTTCAGGAACAAGATACTGATGTGAAGTGCTGGCCTATGAGGGACGTAGCAGTAATATCTATTGGCTACACTAGAGTATCGGAGCACTGGGAGAAGTCCCTCAAGGGGCTCTTCGTAGAGGCCTCCCTAAAAGCCCTCGAGAGCGCGGGCCTCAGCGCGAAGTCCTTAGACGGGATATACGTGGCGAATTCCCTCTCGGGGTACATCCAAGGACAGACGAACTTGGCGAACGTCTTGGCCGATAGCCTAGGGCTCTACGACAAGTTCGCGATATCGATAGACGCCGGAGGGGCCTCGGGCGCCCTCGCGATACACGAGGCCTATAGGGACGTTGCCCACGGCATAAGGGACTTGGTCTTGGTCTGCGGGGTCGAGAAGATGAGCGAGGCGTCGACTCAAGAGATAATGTCCGCGCTGACCTCGGTTCAAGACCAAGAACAGTTCGAGTACATGGGGGCAACAGTCCACAGCCTAGCCGCGTTGATCTACAAGACCTACCTAAAGCGCTACAAGGTGAGGCAGGAAGAAGTCGTGCTGATGTCCGTCGTGGACCACGAGCACGCCCTTACCTGTAGTCACGCCCAGTACCCGTTTAGGCTATCCGTCGAGGCGATAATGGACTCAGCCTTACTAGCAGAGCCCGTAAGGGTCCTCGAGGCTCCGTCTCCCAGCGACGGAGCTGCCGCGATAATCATGTGCCCACACGAGATGGCCAAGGAGCTGGGGCTACCGCACGCGAGGGTCGCCGCCTCAGAGGTCGCCCGGGACAGGATTAACCTAATGGAGAGGGAGGATCTGCTGGACATGAGGGCCTTAGTAGAGGCATCCCGGAGGGCTTACGAAGTGGCCAATGTGAAGCCGTCGGACTTGAGCTTCGCGGAGCTCTACGACGACTACTCCGTAATGGGCGTCATAGCCCTCGAGAAGTTGGGGCTCTGTGACCCGGGCAAGGGGGTGGAGCTACTCAAGAGCGGCGAGGTCATGCTGAAGGGCTCCATGCCGGTGAACACCTTCGGCGGGCTCAAGGCACGAGGGGCCCCCCTCGGAGCCATAGGCATCTACCAAGCTGCCGAGGCCTTCCTGCAGCTGACTAATAGTGCCGGCCCGAACCAAGTCAAGAATGCGAGGATTGGACTGACGCACACCAGCTGCGGGTTCAACTCGCTGGTGGTCATAAATTTGTTCGAGGCGTGTTGCTGATGGCGGCCTCAGCTTATTGGAGAACGAGGCTTCATAGATACAGGCTCTTAGGCAACAAGTGTGCTGCGTGCGGTAAGGTCTTCTTCCCCCCGCGTCTCGTGTGCTCCTACTGCGGCTCGGCGAAGCTAGAGGAGTACAAGCTAGCGGAGAGGGGCAAGCTAGTGGAGTACACGGTCGTGTACTCAGCGCCCAAGGGCTACGACGCCGTGGTGCCCTACGTGGTCGGCATAGTGGAGCTCGAAAACGGAGTGAGGGTCGTGGCCCAAATAACTGACGTGGACGTCAACGAGGTCAAGGAGGGCATGGAGGTCGAGCTGACCATAAGGAGGTTGCCGGAGCAACTCGAGGGCGGCATGATCTGCTACACATACAAGTTCAGGCCAGTTATAGGCTGACTCACTTAGTTTGGCTATCAAGGCCTTTCAAGAGGGCTGTCACCCGCTCGGGCCGCCCTCGGAGCACGAGGCGTTTAAGCTGTCGGTGATCTTTTTAAGCTGAAAAAGGACGCTAGATGAGTAGTCGGTGCCCTTGGTGCTCAACGCGGCAGTGTCCAAGAGCAAGGCCATCTTACTAGGGGAGAGCGTGGCCTGTGACGCCCACGAGGACGGAAGAGAGATCAGGGTCGTAACTCACGCCCACTACGACCACGTCTTAGGCCTGAAGGAGAGCCTGAGGAAGTGCAAGGCCGTCTATGCCACTCCGCTGACGAGGGACATGCTCAGCGTTCTCTACGGCAGGAGGGCTGAGGAGGTCCTGCCGCTGAGCTACGGAGAACCAGTAATGGCTGGCGCTGACGTGATGACCTTCTACCCCTCAGGCCACATACCCGGCTCAGCCCAAGTCTTAGTAGAGGGCCCCGAGGGGGACAGGGTCTTGTACACCAGCGACTTCAGGCTCCCGGGTGCGCCGGTCATCGATGCAGACGTCTTAGTCATAGAGGCCACCTATGGGCATCCGAGGTGCGTCAGGCCTCCGATAGACGAGGTCTATAGCGCGCTGATAAAGCTCGTAAGCAGCGAGGTCCAGAAACGACCAGTCCACGTATACGGCTTCTACGGGAAAGCCCAGGAGGTTATGGAGGTCCTACGGAGGAACGGTATTGGAGAGCCCTTCTTAGCGGAGGGGAAGATGTACGAGCTGACGACTGTCTGCGCTAAGCACAACCTAGAGGTTCGAGACGTAATAAACGCCGCTTCGAGCAAGGGGCTCGAGATACTTAAGAGCGGTGGAGGCTACGTCTTCTTCAAGCACGTGTCGAAACTGGGCGAGAACGTGAGGGGATTGAAGATCCACCTGACGGGGTGGGAGTTCAACGTCACGCATAGAAAAGTGTCTGACGACATGTACAGGGTCTCTCTCAGCAGTCACAGCGACTTTAACCACCTCTTGGCATACGTGGAGAATTGCAGGCCCAAGTTGGTAATAGTCGATAACAGCAGGGACGGCTACGGCGCGGAGTTCGCGCGAGAGGTCAAGAAGAGGCTGAAGATGGAGGCCATCGCCATGCCCTGAGCTTGGAAGAGCTTTTATATCCAACGATAGCTGGGATGCTGTAGTGCTTCAGAGACGAAGGTGTCGAGCGGTGAGCATTGCGGATAAGGTGATGGAGCTGGCTAGGAGGAGGGGCTTCTTCTGGGCCTCAGCAGAGCTCTACGGCGGCGTGAGCGGGTTCCTGGACTTCGGCCCCCTAGGCAAGCTCTTAAAGAGAAAGATCGAGGAGAAGTGGCGCTACTGGTTCGTGCTTAGAAACCAAGAGTTCGTCGTGGAGGTAGAGACACCGATAATAACGCCGTACAAGGTCTTCGAGGCCTCGGGACACGTCAGCCACTTCATGGACTACATGGTCGAGTGCTTGACGTGCGGGAGGAAGTTCAGGGCAGACCACGTGATAGAGGAGCAGACAGGGCTTTCAGGGCTCGAGGGATTGAGCGAGGAGCAACTGACCTCCATAATCATTGAGAAGGGAGTTAAGTGCCCGGAGTGCAGAGGTCAATTAGGAAGTGCCAAGAAGTTCAACCTCCTGTTCAAGACGACCATAGGGCCTTACAGCGAGAACGTGGGCTTCGCTAGGCCGGAGGCCGCTCAAGGCATGTTCACTACTTTTAACAGGGTGTACAACGTCGTCAGGAACAAGCTACCACTGGGTATAGCCCAAATAGGCAAGGTCATGAGGAACGAAATATCCCCCAGACAAGGGCCCATAAGGTTGAGGGAGTTCACAATAATGGAGCTCGAGCTCTTCTACGACCCTCAAGAGCCCTCCTGTCCCGTACTCGATAAAGGCGAGGTATTGAGACTAGTCCCCGAGGAGCGGGTCGCGAAGAGGGATCTGACCCCCATGGAGGTCGCCGTCGACGAAGCGCTCAAGCGAGGGCTTGTGGCCTGCGAGTGGCTCGCGTACTTCATGGTCACGGCCCAGAAGTTCGTCCAAGACCTCGGGATCCCATGGGACAAGCAGATGTTCGTAGCCAAGTTGCCTCACGAGAGGGCCCACTACGCCTCTCAGGTCTACGACCAAGTAGTCAAGCTGGAGAAGTGGGGGTGGGTCGAGGTCTCTGGGCACGCCTTCAGGACCGACTACGACTTGAGGGGCCACATGGCCTCTAGCGGGGAGGACTTGAGAGTCTACAAGCAGTTGCCAGCGGAGGTCGAGGTCGAGGAGGTCGAGGTAAAGCCAGTGTCGGAGGCGATAAAGGAGGACTTCGGCGCAGAGGCGTCCGCTGTCATCAACTCCTTGAAGCTCATGCCGGGGGAGAGGGTCTTGGAGGAGATCCGAACCAAGGGGTTCTTCGAGGTGGGCAAGTTCAGGGTTTACCAAAAGCACGTCAATTTCAACAAGGTCAAGAGGGTGGTCAAGGGGCGAAGGTTCATACCGTTCGTCGCAGAGCCCTCTTTCGGCGCCGAGAGATTGGTCTACGCGGTCATGGAGTATGCCTACAGGGAGAAGGAGGGCAGGATCGTGTCGTCGCTACCTCCAGACGTGGCCCCCATAGAGGCCGTCGTCCTGCCGCTCGTGAACAGGGACGGGCTCCCCGAAAAGGCCATGGAGGTCTACAACGCGCTGAAGCTCAGGGGGCTGGTGGTGGAGTATGACGACTCGGGATCCATAGGCAGGAGGTACGCTAGAGCCGACGAGGTGGGCGTGCCGCTCGCGATAACCATCGACCGCCAGACGATGGAGGACGGCACGGTCACCATAAGGGACAGGGATACGTGGAGGCAAGTGAGGTGCCCGATAAGCGAGCTACCCGAGGTCGTCGAGGCTTACGTCAAGAGGGGGGAGGTGAAGGGAGCTCTAAGGGAGCTCTTCAAACAGATATAAGAACGTCAATGTTAGGCATCCGAGAAGGTCGCGCCCCTTAGGGGGTGGCTTTATGGGCAAGGTCGTGGAGAGGAGGCTGAAGCTGAGGAAGAGGGACGAGGTCAAAGAGGGGACCGCGAGGATAAACCCCAAGACGGCCGAGTTCTTGGGGATAACGGACAAGCTAGAGGTTGTCCTGGCTGGGAAGAAGAGGTACAACTTTGACGTGGTCGTGAGCGACGCGGTCCCAGTAAATGAGGTATGGCTCAACTCGGATCAGATGAAGAGGCTTGGCATAGCGGACAACACTACGGCGACGGTCAGGAGGCCCTTGGTCCAGGCTAGGTAGGCTTCGCGAGCTTCAAAGCCTGCTCGTAGTACCTCTCCCTCCTAGTCAAGACTACCTGCTGGAAGCTCGAGCCTCTCGTGCGAACCTCTTCGAGCCAGCCGGCGACGAACCCCACCTCGTCCTTGAACAACTGCATCCTGAACTCCTCGACGTAGGACACTATCCTCGTGGGCTCGACCTTTAGCGGCGGCCTCGACACCACCTCGACTAGCTCTACCTCGTACTTCGAGGGCATGAAGGGCGCGTAGCGGTCGTCGACGACCCTCACGAGGGCCTCCACGAAGCCCAAGGCCTCTATGCCGACTATCCTCTCGTACTCGTTGACTATTTCGCCCCACCTCAACACGGGCTCGAACTCAAATTTGACGGCTCGCTTCAAGCTCTTGGAGTTCAGGATCCCGTATATCGCCTTCCTGCGCTGGTGCCACACGTACTCCTTAGCGGTGTACTTATCGAAGCGCCACCTCGCGAATCGGGACACGTCGACCACGTCGAACTCGTTCGTCAGCGAGCCGCTCTCGTAGAGCTCGGATAAAGCGCTCCTCAGCTCGGCCAGCTCCCTAATGCCGTAGACCGCGAAGTCGAGGTCGCTCAGCTCCGCCCTGTAGAAGCCGTGCAGGAGGGAGCCGAACACGCCGAAGTCGCCGATCTTCAACTTTGAGGCGCTCAACACCTTCTCTAGCACCTCGAGAGAGGCCTGTGCCATGGAGTCACCCTTGTCGAGCAGCCTTGCCAAGCCCTCTTGAGGCCTGCGCACCTCGGCCACTTGCTCCTCGCCCACCGCGACCACCTTCTTCTTGAGCTGAGGCACGAAGAGCGTGTACTGTGGATACTTGGACGAGACGAACCTCAGGCCCTCGTCTTCGTAGAACTTGTAATACCTCTCGCCCCCGCCATCCCTCAACGCTTTGGGCACGCCGCTCTTGTATATAGCTTCAGAAGCGTATTCAACGTCACATATGTACCTGCCTGGGGGGTGGTCGTAGCCGTAGACCCTCATTATTATGCCCTCCTTCGTCACCGGAGAATCGCGGTCTCTCAGCATGCCCACGCCCTCGCAATGGAGACGTCGAATGAAATGGGCTACACTCTCCGTTTCTGAGTATGCGCTTTAATAATAACGTCTCGCTCGAACTTGGCTTGATCTCCGTAGGATCGACGTATTTGAAGAGACCACGAATATTGATGCCTGTTTCTGCCTTGGAGATTCAGTAAGCAAGGCAGTCGCTTAATTGGACGAGGCCTAATCGGCTCCTAACGGAAGTTCTTTGAGAAGAATTGAATCGAAGTGAGGATTGCGTTGGGAATGATTACGGAAGGGGGAGTCAAGGTTATAGAGGAAGACCGCGATATTTGGAGGAGGAAAGTAAGCGACGTCGCTCGTTGATTAGACCGATAGCTTGTTGTGTCCGTTAATTATACAATTACTTATGAGCTTCTAGAGCCTAATATATAAGGCGCGTCATAAAAGGTTATGATGAGGTTCAGCATACTCTTAGCAAAACTTATATTTTATTCATGCGTAATCTTTCCTCAAATAAAAGGTGAATTATATGGCCGAAAAACCGACCACGGCCTTCGTGCTCTCGCTGATCGGAGGAGTGTTGATATTAATAAATGCGATAATGATGTTCGTAGGCGCCGTCATACTCGCCACCTTCGCGGGTGCAGTCCCCGAAGCTAGAGCGCCTGCGGGTGCAGTCATAATGCTATACGGTCTAGGGAGCCTCGTGATAGGCATCTTAGTGGTCGTAGGCGCGATAATGATCAATAGCAGGAAGCCGGGTAAAGTAAGAGCGTGGTCGATAGTGGTCATAGTGCTCTCGATCGTGAGCATATTAATTGGAGGAGGCTTCATAGTAGGCTTGGTCTTGGGGGTTGTAGGAGGAGTGCTAGGCTTAAGGTGGAAACCCTCTCCGCCACCACCTGTTACTACATGAGTTGCTAATACCTTTTTCATTAGTTTATGGCGCTCGGAGCCATGCTATTTTTAGGTCTATGTTTCTTTGTTTTTGAGGGCTATGATTGAGGGCTTGTGGAAAAGGTCAGAGATAAGGCGTCGAAGCCCGAAGATCATCATTTTTGACAGAGCCCACGAAACTATCGAACAGCATTCCCCATGAAAGCTCTTATGTCTCGTATTATGGCATCCAAGCTTAAGCGTTGCCTCATCCTCTCGACCCAGTCGTTTGGGAGGTATCGTTTAAACGATCTCGCCGCCCTAGAGTCCATCAATATCACCAGGCCCCTGTCCTCGGGCCCCCTTATGAGCCTCCCGGCCGATTGGGCTATCGCTATGGAGCAGGGCATTACCGTGGCGTACTTGAAGGCCTGGTCCCCGAACTTGGCCTTGAAGTACTCGGTCAGTGCTTGGTGGAGCTCTGTGTTCTTGGGGTAAGGGAGACCCGCGAGTATCACGGCGTTCAGCATCGACCTCCCTTCAGACACTATCTCGACCCCCTCGCTTATCTTGCCCCTCGCGACCCCCAGGAGCACGCACTTCTCGTTCTTCGCGGCGAACTCCTTCACCTCCGAAATCTTCGTGCTCCTGGTCTCGATGAGCATGGGCACGTGGAGCTGTCCCCTCAGCCTGTTCACTATGGCGCTCATGACCTCGTAGGACGGGAAGAACACCGCGACCCTCCCGCCTATTGCCCTTATCATCTCCGCGAGCCTCGAGGCCATCTTGTCCCACTCGACGTCGCTCCTCCTCTCGAACTTGGTCGTCACGGCCATGTCCACTATTATCATCATGTTCTCCTCGGGGAAGGGCGACGGCAACTCCAAGAACTTGACCCTCTTGGCGTCGAGCTCCAGCACGTCGACGTAGTAGTCCGGCTCCCACAGGGTCCCGGACATCAACATGCAGGACCTGAACTCATTGAGCACCCTGCAGGCCACGGAGGGGTCCAAGCACCTTATCCCCAGCTCGAACCTCCTGTTGGAGTCGTAGCTCTCGACCATCGCGTACTTGGCGAACTTGCTCTCCTCGGTCTCGACCCAGAGCCTCAGGAAGGAGGCGACCCTGCCCACGTACGAGACCGGTTGCTTTCCCTCTTGGGACCTCTGGAGCCTTATCCGCTCGCCCTCCTCCTCGAGGTCGGCTAGCAACGACTTGAGGGCCGAGGGGGACCTCAGCTTGGTGCCCTCGATCAGCGCTAGGACGAGGCTCCCGTGTTCTATGAGCTTCTCCTCGTTCAGGGCGCCGGACTTGACGAGCCTCTCCTCCGCCCTCTCCATGAAGCTCTCGAGGGACTTCAAGAGGCCCGCGTCGTCTACCTTGAACTCGCTGGCCTCGGTCATGGCCCTCTGGACCGTCGTCAGCGAGAGCTCGTCTGACAGGAGCTCGGCCGCGTAGAGCGGGAGGGCGTGCGCCTCGTCGAACACGCAGTTCAGGTCCTCGACGTCCGCCCCCATCTTGCTCAGCACGCTCTCCCTGACGGGGTCCATCAGGGCGTAGTTGTAGTTCCCGATGATCACGTGCGCCCTGTGGGATAGCAACTTCGTGACCTCGTAGGGGCAAAGCCCCTCGCTCTCTGAGACCTTACAGACGAAGTCTGGGCTGGAGACCCCGAGCTCAGCCAGCTTGTCGACCACCCTCTTAGCCCTCTTGGTCGGGTACCAGCCGTGGACCGTATTGAAGTGGTACTCGCAGAGCTCCTCGCCCAGGCCCTTGCGCAGTGCTCTGCAGAACACCAAGAAGTCGCGATAAGTGGTCTTCAGCCCCCTCCTCTTGACTACGGGGCACATGTCCTGCCTGCTGACGAAGATCGAGGCTATCATCCTCACGCCACGCCTGTCCCTCAGCGCTTGGAGCTCCCTGCAGTACACGTCGCTCTGGTTCTTGGTCCTCGTGAGTATCAGCAGGCGGCCTATGGACGGGCCCCCGGCTGCCAAGTAGCCCGTCAGCACCGAGATCGACTTGCCAGTGCCGCAAGGGGATGAGAGGAGGCCTATCAGCCCGTCCCTGAAGACGTCGCGGGAGAAGGCTATCACTTTGTCTTGGTAGGGCCTGAGGCTGGGGTAGGGGAAGTACTCCAAGAAGTCCTGTTGGGACATGAGTTTGCTGACCTACCAAGGCTTAAGTGCGTATAGTCCTTTATATGTTGCTGTCGAGGGGCCCGCGTTGACCCTCATAGCCTCGCACTCGGGGATTCGAGGAATTTACGGAAAGGACTTGACCGCGGACTTAGCGACGAAGTTGACGAGGGCCTTCGTGAGGTTGTGGAACGTCAAGAGGGTGGTCGTTGGGAGGGACACTAGGCCCAGCGGCGAGCCCATAGAGCGCGCGGTGCTCTCGGCGCTGGCCGACTTGGGTTGCAGGGCCTACGTGGCCGGCGTCCAGCCGACGCCAGTGGTTCTGTGGGCCTGCAGAAGAATGGGGGCCGACGGGGCGATAATCATCAGCGCCTCTCACAACCCCCCGGAGTGGAACGCCCTTAAGTTCGCGCTGAAGGGCTTGTTCCTCGACACCGACGAGGCCTTGAAGCTCGTGGGGACCGTCGAGGAGGTAGGCAAGGCAAGTGAAGTGGGAGGCCTCGGCGAGGCGGCAGCTTGCACGTACGACCCGCTCGAGGAGTACGTAAGCCAGGCCTTGAAGTTCTTCGACGTAGAGGCTGTGAGGAGGAGGGGGCCGAAGGTCGTGGTGGACCCGGGAGGAGGAGCCGGCTTCAGGTCTACGCCGCTCCTCCTCAGGAAGCTGGGCTGCAAAGTGGTCACGGTGAACTCGGCCCCGGGGGTCTTCGCTAGGAACATAGAGCCCATCCCCAGCTCCCTAGAGCTCTTGAGCAAGGCCGTCAAGGCCTATGGAGCCGACGCCGGCTTCGCGCACGACGCCGACGCAGACAGGCTCGTCTGCGTCACCGAGGAGGGAGAGGTCTTAAGCGAGGACTACAGCTTGGCCATAGCCTCCCTGCACGTCCTAGAGAGGCACAAGGGGCCGCTGGTAGTGAGCGTCGCCTCCTCCATGATGTTCAAGTGGATATCCGAGGAGCTCGGCGTCGAGCTCTACTGGAGCCCCGTGGGCGAGGTGAAGGTGGTCAAGGAGGTCATTAGGCGAAGGGCTCCCATAGGCGGAGAGGGCAGTAGCGGGGGCGTAATCCCAGCCTTCTTCAACTTGGCCCGGGACGGCGCCTTCGGCGCCGCTCTGATAGTCGAGGCCCTAGCTCTTAGAGGCTGCAAGGTCTCCGACTTCGTCAGAGAACTGCCGAGATATTATCAGGTGAGAGCGGCCGTCGACTGTAGCATTGAGAGGGGCGAGCTCGTCATGAAAAGCTTAGTCGACGAGCTCGAGGGGCTAGAGCTTGACTTAACGGACGGGATCAAGGTCTGGCTTGACGAAGGGTGGGTCCTGATAAGGCCCTCGCGAACCGAACCCAAGATTAGGATCGTGTGCGAGGCTAGGAGTCAAGTCAGGGCAGAGGAGCTATTGAGGGACTACGTAGCTAAAGTGAGGGAAGCTATCAAAAAGACTGCTCACATATGATCGGCTTCGATAACTCCATATCAGTCTAACTAAACGTTATTGTACTTTTCAATTAAAACTACACCGTTTAGCTCTTACTGTATAGAAGGAAACCAACGCGATCCATCAATATGCTCGCTACAAAGCCCTCTTTACACAAAGCCTTAAAGGACGTAGCTCGGTCTTATTGCTTCTGAGGGGCGTTGAGCGACCAGGGGACGAAGTTCGGCAAGCTGTCCATCGAGGTCGTCGACTTGCTGCCGAGCCCCGAAAAGGTCTTCGGAGTTCCTAGGCTGGACTTCAAGAGCTTGTTGTTTAGGGTCTTGGGCCCGAGCGTGATAGCCGTCGGCGTTGCCATAGGCGGCGGCGAGTGGCTGTTGGGCCCCGCGACGGCCGTGAAGTACGGCCTGGGCATGGCTTGGATAGTCGTGGTATCGGCCCTGCTTCAGACGGTGTACAACGTCGGCCTCGTGAGGTTAATAATGTACACGGGCGAGTCCCCGATAGCGTACCTTAGGAGGGTACCCCCTAGCCCCAATTTCTGGATCGTGGCGATACCGGTCATGATCATCGTTTGGGGCTCCTGGGGCCTAGCCGGGATAGCCGGATCGGGGGCTACCGCCTTAGGATCCATGATATTAGGCAGGCTGCCCACAAGCGGAGACGCGTGGCTGGTCAGGTACTTGACCTTGGTCGTCATAGCCCTCTGCGTCCTGCTCGTACTATTTGGACATAAAATCGAGAGGACCTTGGAGATAGCGAACTGGTTCTTCATGGTCTTCGTGCTCGCGACCCTTCTGTTCGTGGTAGCGCCGCTGACTGTGAGATTCGATGTGGTCGTCGAGGCCCTTCGCGGCAGCTTCAGCTTCGGCTACATACCTCCAGGGGCCGACGCAAGCCTGATAGCCGCTTGGTGGGCCTACACGGGGCTGGCAGTCGGGCTCAACTTCATATTCATGAACTGGTACAGGGACAAGGGCTACGGCATGGGCTCTGTCGTCGGGTACATACCCGCGCTCATAGGCGGCAAGAGGGTGGCGCTCTCGCCCTCGGGCAAGACGTTCACGGTAAGCGCTGAGAACCTTAAGACGTTTAAGAGGTGGGAGAAGCTGTTAAACTACGACCAGTGGCTCATATTCTTCCCAGGAGCGATATTGGGCATGTACCTCCCGTCCATGATGGCCGCCTCCCTGTTGCCCAGAGGGCAAGATCTAAAGGCCTGGGGCGTCGCGGCTCACGTGGCCGCTGAGTTCGCGGCGATAGTGGGAACGTGGGGCTATTACTTAATAGCCTTCATGGGCTTCATAATACTCTTCAGCTCGGCCCTGGGCGCCTACGTGGACGCAGTCCCCAGGAACCTCACCGACATTCTCTGGTCCTCGGAGAGGGTTAGGAAGTGGGCTAGAGGCGACGTCAGGGCGGTCTACTACACCTTGCTCGCGGCCTACGTGGCCCTCAGCTCATGGGCGGTCTTCCAAGCTCAGCCCCTGATACTCGTCACGATTGCCGCTAACATAGCCAACTTCATAGGCCTGCTCGTGATACCAGCGGTTATATACCTCTCAAGCCGATTGCCGCGCGAGATAAGGCCCGGGCTGTGGGAGTACGTGCTGTTGGTCGTGTTCTTGGGGCTCTCGGCGTACTTCTTCGTCACGGCGGTCCTGTCCGTCAAATAGGGCGAGGCTTCTAGCTCTCTCTCGCCCTGCAGAGGGCTATGAAGAAGGCCGAGCAACGATGCATGTGGGGCATCGTCCTCCTAGCCTTGCCGCTACACTTGAAGCCTCGGTAGCAGTCAACGGTCGGCGGCGCCTCGAGCTTCTCGACGTCGACGTCGCACTCGTCCACTACCTGCTCCCCCTCCTCGGGCAACAAGCTACAAGAGGCGTAGATGACCTCGTCGGCCACCTTCGATATCGAGCTCAGGAGCTTGACCTGGGTTTTGTGATACATCTTCACCTTGTTCGGCTTCGACAGCCTTATCTTGACGCTCGGGTCGTCGCCGACGGCCCCCGTGCCGCTACAGGGCACGTCCGCGAGGGCCTTGGCGAAGCGCCGAGACACGGGCGGCCTCCGAGAGTCCCCCAGCACCAGCAGGACCCTGTCCTGGACGTTGAACTTGGAGAGCAGCTTGACCGCCTCCCTTATCCTGCTCTTCGACTTGTCTATCGCGATGACGAGTGGCGTCCCCCTGAGGACGAGGATGGACGACTTCACCCCAGGCGCGGCGCACGCGTCTAGAACCTCGACCCCCTGGGCGCGGAGGGCCTCGACCACTAAAGCCGAGGCCTTGTCCACTGGGACCGCGACACCCCTCCTGACGGGCCCTAGTCTCGAAGGCGGCTTGTCGCTCTTGAGCACTTCGACCATGTAGTCCAAGTCCTCATCGACCTTGGCCTCGACGCCCTCATCGGCCAGGGCCCTGACCACCTCATTCGGCTTCGCGAGGCAGAGGAGCCAGATCATGCGCTTGTTCAGGGCCTTGAGGAGCTCGCCTAGCGCCTCAAGGTCAAAGTACTTCGAGAGCCTCTGGACGAGCCAATAGGGATAGGAGGCCTCGACCGAGAGGCGCCTTAGGGGGCTCTGTGGCAGGGGTACATTTAGGTGCTCGCCTGCCACGTAGAAATCCACGAGCTCTTTGGGCCGAGCGGGCCTCCCGCGCTTTTTCATGAAGGTGTATTGAAGGGCGTAGTAGTTCATAACCAAGTTGTAGAGGAACTCATAGGATGCCCGACTTGGCTTGAGTTTCAAGTCTTGGAGGGCCTTCGAGTACGCCTTTTGGAGGCTAGTGTCGTACCGCTCAATGATCTTCAGGGCCTCAACGGCCACCTCCTTTATGCGCTGAAGCTCTGAGGACAAAGCTCGACACTCTCTTAGGCCTAGCTATTGACAGTCCAACGTGATTTAAGCTTCGCGTTCTCAGGACCATGGCACAAGTCCATAGCTCGCTGCCTGCAGAGGGTCTGAGCGTTGATAAGGTCGGTCCGCCTTGTTTAAAGCAGTGGTGCCCTAAAGTCAGCTCGTGCGGTGAGGACCTTGCAACTCAATGGCATCACCGCGATCCTCGACCTGGACAGGTTCAAGGAGGTCATGAAGGTCATGGGCTGGAACGAGTACAAGCCGAACGTCGTTACCGAGAGCTTGACGCGACTGGTGGAAGAGGTGGCCTCGAAGCTCGGCGGCGTCATAATCCACGGGCTCGACGAGGAGCGCGGCACCGAGGAGGCCGTGATCAAGTTCGTCGGCGTTGACGTCGACGAGGTCTTGAAGGAGCTTGAGAGAATACGCCTCGAGATAGAGAGGATAGGCGAGGAGAGCGGGTCGGGCGCCACGATCAGCATAGGAGTCTACGTAGGGCCCATAACGTCCTTGAAGACGCAACCCATGAGCGAGGCCAAGAAGACGCCGGAGGTCGTGATGGCCTTAAGGGCCCTCAAAAAAGCTAAGAAGAGGGGAGGGAACAAGATAGTCGTCTTATGAGCTTGAAGAGGCTCACCCGACTACCTCGCCTATCGCGTAACTCCTACCTACCTTCGTTATCTTGATCCTCACCTTATCGCCCTTCTGCGTGCCCGGCACGAAGATCACGAAGCCCTGAATCCTGACCAATCCATCTCCTCGCCTGCTGATCTCAGAGATCTCGACGTCGTACTCCTGCCCTAACGCGACAGGCTTCGGTAGCGTCCTCCTTCCTCTGCCCTTAAACCTCATTTTTCGTTTCACCTCGCTTCGGGGTTCTCCCCAAGAGCGCAAGCCCAAAAAGAGCCTGCACTCGTGGAGGTCGTCTCTTTAGCGGGGAAGGAGCTATTTAAACGTGTTTCTGCTCGAAGCGGAGGTGGCTTCAGGAGGCAGTTAGCTCGAGGGTCCCCGTCACTAAATTTCTGGTCGCCAAGTATTCGAGGCCCTCTTAGCCGTAGCAAAAAAGAAAAGGAAGGCGTCTGGTTATGGTAGTGGTACGAGCACTAGCGATACTATGAGTCCAGCGAATATTATCGATATCATGTTTATCGCTTTTATCATCGGGTTTATAGCTGGGCCAGCCGTGTCTTTGCATGGGTCTCCGACAGTGTCTCCCACGACCGCCGCTGCGTGAGCCGGCGAGCGCTTACCTCCAAAGGCCCCGGTCTCTATGTACTTCTTAGCGTTGTCCCAAGCCGCTCCTCCCTTAGCCATCATCAGGGCTAGGGCTAGGCCTGCGACGATGCACCCTATCAGCAACCCCGCAAGAGCGTAGGGACCAAACACGAAGCCCACGATGATGGGGCTTAGGATAACTAAAGCCCCCGGCAAAGCCATGCCTTTAAGCGCGGTGCGAGTAGCTATGTCCACGCACTTAGCGTAGTCCGGCTTGGCCTTGCCCTCCATGATTCCAGCTATCTCCTTGAACTGCCTTCTAACTTCGTTGACCATGCCGAAGGCCCCCTTAGCCACTGCCTTCATGCAGAAGGACGCGAATAGGAACACTATGCCGCCTCCGAGCAAGAGACCGAGAATTACGTCCGGTCTTGCGAGCGACAGCTTTGAGGTCAGCTCACCGAAGGAGATCCCTTTATAACTTGCTATCTCATTCATGTAGGCCAATAGGAGCGATAGCGCCGCTAGGCCAGCGCTACCTATAGCGAACGTCTTGGTCAAGGCCTTAGTCGTATTGCCAACAGCGTCAAGGATATCAGTTACATCCTTGACTTTGGGGTCGAGACCGGCCATCTCGGCGATGCCGCCTGCGTTGTCGACGATTGGGCCGTAGGCGTCAACCGAGACTATTATTCCAGCTATGGACAACATCGCCATGACGGCTATGGCCACTCCGTACATCCCCATGTAGACGTGACCCGCGTAGCCTCCAGCGAGCAGGTAAGCTCCAACGACGCCGAGCGCTATTACAAGCGCCGGCAGGAAGGCGCTCTCAAGGCCGTTAGCTAGCCCCCTTATAATGTTGATCGCGGGGCCCGCTTGAGCTGCCTCTGCTATGGACCTCGTGGGCGAGTGTCTGTACGAGGTGTAATAGTCAGTTAGCACGGCCAGCAGCACGACTATGACGACGCCTATGAGGGCTGAGTAGAACAGTTCTAGAGACCTGAATAGCCACCACGTGGCCAAGAAGAAGCCTATGATCGCCAATACCGCCGTTACGACTATGCCCATGAGTATGGCCGGGGTCGGATCGCCTCCCTCCTTGGCTCTCACCGTGAGTGCGCCGACGATCGTCGAGAATATGGCTATCGCGCCCAAAACCAGTGGGTACTCTAAGAAGGCGGCATTATTAAGCTTCATGTAGAGCGGCCAGCCCAACAACATCGCGCCTATTAGGGTCACCGCGTAGGTCTCGAAGACGTCAGCGGCCATGCCGGCCACGTCGCCTACGTTGTCGCCCACTGCGTCGGCTATCACGGCTGGGTTTCGGGGGTCGTCCTCCGGTATGCCCGCCTCTACCTTGCCTACTAAGTCCGCTCCCACGTCAGCCGACTTGGTGTATATGCCGCCACCGATCCTAGCGAATAGGGCGACCAGGCTGCCGCCGAAGCCGAAGCCGGCGAAGAGTAAGGGGTCTCGCCAGAACGTATAGAACAGAGTCACTCCTAAGAGCGCTAGGCCGACCATGCACAGCCCCATTACGAGCCCTCCCTTGAAGGAGGTGCTCAGAGCTTCTCTCAGCCCACCGTTAGCCGCGTTGGCTGTCCTGACGTTGCACTCCACGGCGACCCTCATCCCCACGTAGCCGGCTAGGGCTGAGAACAGGGCGCCTACCAAGAACGACAGGCCGGTGTACGGGAAGTAAGACGGCCCAAAGCGTCCTGACGCGAAGTAGCCGTAGTCCACCGCTATAGCAAATATCACCGCGAGCAGGATGATGAATATCATCAGCGTCTTGTATTGTCTGCTCAAGTAGGCCTTAGCGCCCTCCTTAATGGCCTCGTACACCTCGACCATGCGCTCGCTTCCTTTGGGCCTGGCAAGCACCAAGGCTGCAGTACCAGCGGCGAGCGCTAGGGCTATGCAGGAGGCCAGAAGAGCCAGCCAATACAATTCCACTCGCACCTCCTTCTTTTGTTCAGCGAGACTGATTTTGAACCGCCCTAGCTAATAAGGCTTACATAGAGAACAGGTAGCCGCCCAAGTCGCCAAGCTAGTCGAGCTTTAAGCTTAAACATCATGGTCGTCGAGTCCCTCCTCTGACCGGCGCTTGTGGCGCTTCAGGCGAAAGGGCGTCAGGGGCTAAGGTTGTCGTACTGTCCTCCAGCGGCCATGAGGAAGTGCTTGGCGACCCTCTCTCTCCCTATCGCGGCTATGAAATTCACAAGCCTCGGGCCTGACTTCCTCCCTATGAGGGCTAGGTAGGCGGCTTCAAAGAATTCCGGAGGTGCCAGGTCGAGAGACCTAGAAAGCTCGAAGAGCCTGTTGTTGAGCTCGTTTAGATCCCACTCCCTCTCAAGCAAGAGCTCGGCGGCCCTGGCGAGGGCCTCTCTCTGCTTCTCCGATACCATGACTCTCACGATCGACGGGTCCTCGAGGAGCTTGATCTTGACGCTCTCGGGGGCGTACTTCTCCACCCACGTGGACGCGTGTCTCAGCCTAGTCAGCAACCTCTCTAAGTCCTCTCGACTCGGCTCTCTCCAGAGGTGCCCCGTGAGCTTCAATATCTCAAGGAGCCTCCTCGCATCGATGTTGGGGTATAGCTGGACCAACGCCACCGCGAAGTCGTAGGGCAGCTGTATCGGCATCGTAGGGCTCGGCTCGCCTATCTGGGAGAGCTCGTAACTCCTCTTAGCCAATGCCACCAGCTTATCGTCTTGCAGCCTTTCGAACCCGTAGTATATCCTCTCAGCTCTCTCGTACTCGGCCACGAGGCTCGGCAGGTCCTCGACCCTGAAGTCCTTGTGCCTCATGGGGTGGACTCTGAAGAGGAAGAACTTCAGGGTTTGAGGAGGGGCCACTTCGAACCACTGGGACGGCGTGAACACGTTTCCCTTCGACTTCGACATCTTCCTCCCCCCTATCATCACGTGCTCGTAGGTTAGCGGTATCGGAGGGTCTCTGCCGAAGACCTCCTTGACTATGAGCTTGCTGGTGTCATAGGAGCCTCCCGCCGCCGCGTGCTCCTTGCCGAAGGGCTCTATGGTTACGTTAAGGGCTGCCCAGCGGGCTGCCCACTCGACCCTCCACTGGAGCTTCCCCCTACCCTCCTTTACGTCGCACTCCCCTCTGTGCCCGCACCCCTTGGCGTAGCCGATGTCGAGGTCGCACCTGTAAAAGACCTTGTCACCCTGAAAGCCGTAGGCGTACGTCGTCCCCACCTTGCCGCAGTTCTCGCAAATAGGCATGTAGGGGAGCCAGTCGCTTGGCTTCGAGATCCCGCTCACCCTCAACAATATGTCCCTTATCCGCTCGGCCTTTTCCATGGCAATCCTTACCCAGGGCAGGTAAGTGCCGTCGCGGTACATCGATGCCCCGGACAGGTACTTGATCTCGAGGCCTAGCTCTTCGATGGCATCCAAGAAGTCTTTAGTGAAGTGCTCGGCCCAACTTCGGCAACACCCATACGGGTCTGGTATGTTGACGTAGGGCATGCCCAAGTACTTGTTGAAGTCCCTCGGTATGGGCGGGGGCACGCTGTCCAGGGGGTCCATGTCGTCGGCTACCCACAGAGCCTCGGCCCTGCCGCCCCTCTTTCTTATCTCCATCGCAATCGCGTGCGCGTAGAGTGGGTCGGCCACGTTCCCTATGTGGGCCGAGCCCGAAATCGAGGTGCCACTGGCCACTACGTGCTCCTTGGACCTCTTCAGGACCGAGGCGACGAACTCGTCTAGCCAGTGCTCCTTCACCGAGGCTACCTCTCAAAAGCCGACAGAGGGCTTAGTCCTCTAAAAGCTTGCTTTGACTTAAAAGCTCTCAGTCCTTGAGGGCTTCTTCGGCTTCGCGATCGAAAGCTAGCTTAGAGAGCTGCGCTCACTCCTCGCCGTACTTTATGTTAACCTCGATTGTTATGCCTAGAGACTTGGCTACGTTGATTAGCCTCGTGAGCTCCTCCCTCAACCTCGCTATCTCGCCCAGTCCCTCCACGAGGCCTAGCATGAAGTCCCTTTCGTCGCTCTCCTCAGCGAAACAGCCCAAGGCCTTCTTCAAGGCCTCGTGTATCCTCCGTAGCTTCGCGACGTCGACCCCCTTGGCTATCATCTTAGCGACGTCGTAACCATCATCGTAGGTGAGAACGACCAAACCTAGACCCTCCAAAACGTCGAGGCGAAAGAGCCTTGATACAAGGCTTTGTTAGGCCATCGAGGTGGATTTAAGGCTTGCGTTAAAAAGCCGGACCTTAGGTTTACGAGCCTAAACTATGAAGTACCCACCGCCTATCTTCTCCGGCAAGTACTTGTCCTCCAAGAAGCCCAAGCTCTTCGAGCTGAGGGCCTCTATCTCGGCCTTCTCCTTCCTCTCCAAGAAGAGGTCGAGCTCTCTCTGCCACGCGGGGGATTGGAACCAGGGGTAGCTCTTGAGCTCCCTAGCCCTCTTTAGGTCTGCTTCCTTGGCCTTGATTATGACGTTCTTGGGCAACTTGTACTCATAGATGTCGCTGACCGTGACCCCTATGAACCTGGTCCTCGGGCACGCCAGCCTGACGCTCTCGTGAGATAGAGTTATCGATCCTATGCGGTAGACGCTATATATGTAGAACCCGTAGGGATCCGCGTCGGTCAAGACGTAGACCGGCAGGCCCAGCTCCTCGTTCAACCTCTTCACGAGCCTCCTAGCGGGCCTGTCCGGCTGACCCCCTGCCGTCACGAGTATGCACTTGTTCTTCTCCCAGTACCTCTCCATGTTCAGGGTGTTGAAGACGGCGTCCTTCTCGACTACAAGGACGTACTCAGCGTCCACATCGAGGAACTCCAGCCTATCGACGTTAGATGGCGGGGTGTAGGCGCCTCCCTCTCCCTGCCTCGAGCAATCTATCACGTCCCGCCCGCTCCTGACTCTCATCAAGCCCACGACCTTGCACTTCACGTCCGTCTGAAGGCCCATCTCCTCCCTGCTGGTCCCCAGCATCACCTCTAGGTCCTCTATTATGCTGTCGGACTCTGACTGCTCGTTGACGGTGTCTATGTTGGTTCCCGGTATGGTGTGCTTGGCGTCGTAGAAGACGTCTCTGATGGTCGGGTACTTGTTGTGCTTTATCGCCTCGTATACTATCGCCGCCACCAGCACGGTCCTCATGAACGTCTTAGCTTCCTCGACGTCGTTGAGCCTCCTCCTTACCTTCTTGCTCCCGAGCCTTATCACTTGGAGCTCTTGGTCTATGTTCACGTTATCTCTAGTCCTGGCCAGCATCTCGAAGTAAGGCACTTTCTCTGTCCTGAGGGGCTTCAGGGTCGATTTCTCTAAGAGCTGGACTATTTTATCCGCTATCCACCCTCTCCCTCCACTATCTCGACTTGCCTGGCTTGACATTCTTAGTCACCACCCTCCACATGAGCTCGATAAGCCCCTCCTTGTCCTCGTTAACGACCCTCACGAGGTCTTCGGCTATCTCGGTTATGTAAGCCCTAAAGAGGTTCAGCCTCTCCTGCTCCTTCTCGGCCCTGAGCTTCCTGCTCACGTACCTCCTAACTGCGCGCGCGCAGTCCATTATGGCGAGCCTTATCTCATCCTCCATCTCCTCGACGTCGGCTATCATCTCCTTGCCTGCTGTCTTGTAGGGGACCCTCGTCGAGCACACGTGAACGAAGATGGCTATCGGGGTTTTGTCGTCTACCTTGTACTGCCTCCAGTCAATGTTATCGACGACCTTCCTGCAGAGGTCCCCCCTCTCGTCGAACAAGAGGGGCACTTTGTTCGCGAACCTGTAGAGCAACCTGTAGTTGCCCTCCTCAGCGCACAACTTCTCTATGAAGGAGCCCCCATAAGCTATGCCGGCCTCGACTTGAAACGGATAGCCGGAGTAGGACTTGGGCGGCCTGGTGACGGCCTCCACGAACTCGGGAATGAATAGGCTCGTTATAGCTGCCTTCAGCTCCTCGGCCCCTATGGGGCTCAAGACGTCTGGCGAGGGCGGGAGGAACTTGTCGTAGGCCTTGAGGGCATTGGCGAGCTTGACTACTTCGTCGCTCGTCAACTCCTTGACGTCTTTTTGAGGGTCAAAGCCAGCCCAAGTCAAGAAGTCGAGGGCCTTCTTGGGGCCTACCCTGTCGAAGTTCTTGGATAAGAAGGCTTGGAGGTTCGTATTCCTGCTGCTCTCTATCATCCTCTTGAGCATCTCGGCGTCTACGCCGTGCGGATGCGGAGTTGCTTCCTTAGGCGGCGAGGGGACCTTAGTGACCGACCTCTCGAACTTGTAGACGACGTTGTTGGGGTCTGAGAAGATTATGGTGGCGTGGGGGTTCGCGACAGCTGTTAACCGCAGGTATTCGACTATCAGCTCGCCCGTCGTTTTCGAGCCCAGCTTGCGATCGTAGTCCCCCACCAAATGTAGCGTGACAGTCGTCCCGGTCCTGGGCTTTCTGAGCTTCCTCGTCTTCGTAGAGAGTACTATCGGCTTGTTGTTCTTCAGGTCCATCTGCAACGAGAAGGTGTACTCGTCGTGGCCGTCGTGACAAGTAGTTACCTCAATGGGCTTGTACGTGGTTATTTGAGAGTAGAGGACCGCCATCTTAGCCCCGAGCCCGAACAGGCCTCGATATTGCTTGAGGACAAACTTGCTCCCGAAGAGCACCGTGCAGAAAGCCTGTGGGACGTACTTCGGAGGTATGCCGGTCCCGTTGTCCGACACCGTCAGCTTGTAGA
>CAZPGS010000005.1:0-26707 GCA_964586135.1 uncultured Nitrososphaerota archaeon | reverse complement strand
AGCACTTCAGGAAAGCTGGAGGGGCCATAATAAGGAAGATAGTCCAACAACTTGAGCGGGCCGGGCTTGTAGAGAAGGCTGGCAATAGGGGGCGCGTCCTGACTCCCCAAGGCAGGTCCCTCCTCGACAGGCTAGCTTACAAGGTCTTTAGAGAGCTCCAGAGAAATATGCCAGAGCTTGCAAAGTATGCTTAGGTGGTCCTAGTGGCCGAGATGGCTGAAGCACCCGACAAGGAGCTCGAGGAGATTAGGCAGAGGAAGCTCGCCGAGCTGCAAAAGAAAATAGCGATGGCTGAGGAGCAGGAGAGGCTCAGGAGGGAGTATGAAGCGAAGAAGCAGGCGCTTTTGAGGGCCATCTTGACGCCCGAGGCCAGAATGAGGCTCACTAACATAAAGATGGTCAGGCCGGAGTTCGCGGAGCAGCTCGAGGCCCAATTGATCCAGCTGGCCCAAACGGGTAGGATCTCGATTCCGATAACCGATGAGCAGTTGAAGAAAATACTCGAGTCTCTTCAACCTCGTCACAGGGAGATTAGGATAAGGAGGGTCTGACGTGGCTAAGTACAAACATACCGCGAAAAAGAGGAGATTGGCAAAGGCTTGCAAGCAGAACAGCGCCGTGCCCCTCTGGGTCATAGTCAAGACCAATAGGGAGTTCAGGTCGCACCCGAAGCTCAGGCACTGGAGGAGGGTCAAGCTGAAAGTGTAGGAGGCAGTCGACGTTGTCCGAGAAGGGGTCCGAAGTGGAGCTCGAGAGGCAGTACATGATACCGTTGCGTATTGTATTGGGAGTGCCCAGGTGGAGGAGGGCTGCGCGGGCCATGAGGTTCGTCAGGGCCTTCATAGCTAGGCACATGAAAGCAGAGGAAGTAAAGATAGACCCGAAGGTCTCTGAGTACATATGGAGCAGGGGGGCGAAGAAGCCGCCACGAAAGGTCAAGATCAAGGCGATAAAGTATAGAGACGGCCTAGTGAGAGTAGAGCTTGCGTGAGGGCCCCGAGAATTGCCCATAGAGCTCGCGACGATATATGGGAGCTACTTTGTAGGAGCCTTCTCTTTAGCAACGGACAGGTATGCCCTAATCCCTAGCGACGCGCATGAGAAGTTTCGAAGGATCGTGGAAGAAAACCTCGAGGTCCCGGCCTACAAGGTGAGCATCGGCGCCTCTCCGTTGATAGGGATTCTTGCCGTAGGGAATTCTCGTGGCTTGTTGCTCCCCTTCATAACCCTCCCTGAAGAGCTCGAGCTCCTAAAGAAGGAGCTGGGCATCGAAGTCGCTGTCCTGCGATCAGTTAAGACCGCGCTCGGAAACATGATACTGACGAACGATAAAGCGGCAATAGTTCACGAGGACTTCACAAAAGACGAGGTCAAGGTCATAGAGGACGTCCTTGACGTCGAAGCCGAAAAGGGGAGCCTAGGGGGAATAAAGCTCGTGGGGTCCGTGGCGGTTGCCAATAATAGAGGGGCCCTCTTACACCCTATGACCTCCGAGGAGGAGGCAAAGCGGGTTTCGGAGGTCTTGAAGGTCAGGGTCGACGTCGGAACGGTCATGACGGGCTCGCACCTGCTGAGGGTGGCGATGGTTTTAAATTCAAGAGGCGCAGTTGTAGCACTAACGACCACAGGCCCGGAGCTCGCTAGGATAGAGCAGGTGCTGTTCCTCTAGGTGGTGCTTATGAGCGTTAAGACCTATGAGATAAGCGGCAGGATGAAGATAAAGAACAGGTGGAATAAGTTCTCGATGACCATTAGAGCGCTAAAGCCCGAGCACGCGATCGAAAAGGTGTTTTCACTCTTGGGCAGTAGGCATAAGCTTAAGAGGTTTGACATAGAGATTGAAGAGGTAAGGGAGTTGGTCGAGGTTGGAGCTAAGTAGCGCTAAGCCTGCGCCTCGAGACGTAAATAGGCTTGTTGTCGAGTGGCAATACCTTCAAAGCCTAGCTGAGGCCCTTAGGCAGAGGATAGACTTAGCGCTGGCGGCCATAAGTGAGATGGAGGGCACTGTACAGGCCATAGAAGAGCTAGGCAAGGTGACGGAGGAGGTCGAGGCGCTGTTCATGTTGGGTGCCAACGCCTACGCGAGGGGCAAAATCGCTGACACAAAGAAGATACTCGTGAACGTGGGCGCAAACGTCTTGGTGGAGAAGAGCTTGGAAGACGCGAGGAAATTCTTCGAGGCCAGGATAGATGCTCTGAGGAGGCTTGTAGCCGAAACCCAACAGCAGCTCGCCAGCGTCACGGCTAGACTCTCAAAGCTCGAACCAGAGTTAAGAAAGATGGCCGAGGGCCGGGCTGGAGGTTAAAAAGCGCTTGCTGGGGTTCCTGAAGAGCAAGCTGAAGTCCCTTTTTCAAGAGATAACCACGAAGGAGCTCGACGAGAAGGGCCTCTCTGACGTCGCCGAAAGGCTTCACTTAGCTCTAGTAGAGAGCGACATAGCCCTTCCAGTTGCCCTCGAAATAGTCAATAACGTGGTCGCCTCCCTCAAGGGGGCTAGGATAGGGAGGACCGAGAGCATATATCAGGTAGTTTTGAGGAGCCTTAGAGAGACGCTGTACAAGATGCTCACGTCAGTGCCACAGATAGACCTGGTGTCAGAGGCCAAGAAGTGGAGGCAAGAGGGCAAGGTCTTCACGGTAATGTTTGTAGGGCCTAACGGCCATGGCAAGACCCTCACGGTAGCAAAGGTCGCCAATTTGTTGCTGAAGAACGGCCTCTCGGTAGTGCTGGCCTGTAGTGACACCTTTAGAGCTGGTGCTGAAGAACAGCTAGAGGTCCACGCCTCAAGGCTGGGCGTAAGGGTGATAAAGCACAGGTACGGGGCTGACCCCGCCGCCGTCGCTTATGATGCGACGTCCCACGCCTCTTCAAGGGGCTTGGCCGCCGTCCTGATAGATACGGCGGGGCGCCTCCAGACTGACAGAGGGCTCATGGACGAGCTCAGGAAGATAGCGCGCGTCGCAAAGCCAGCCCTCAAGGTATTGGTGGTCGACGCCCTCACGGGCAACGACGCCTACGACATGGCCATAAAGTTCAACGACGCCGTGGGCATCGACGCCGCTATACTGACGAAGGTCGACGCCGACGTCAAGGGAGGGGCCGCCGTGTCGATAACCATCGCCACGCGAAAGCCGATAATATACTTCGGCACTGGTCAGGGGTACGACGACCTAAGGCCATTTGATGCTCTATGGCTCCTTGACAGGATACTCCCACTCGACTAATCCTTCAGGAACTTGTTCTTAAGCCCAGCACCCCTGCACACGATGGTCTTAGGCCTCCCCTCTACGACCTCGAAGGACGCTTGAGGTAGGAGCTTCTTGCTCAACTCAATGCACGTCAGCACGTGCATCGTGAGCTCGCTCACCTTGATTATTGACTCGCCCTCTGCGAGGGCCATGTAGACTATTAGCTGATCGGCCAAGTGCCTATCGACCGTGGCCCCGCCCTCGACCTCATCTAATAGCTTTTTAGCGACCTCCTCGCCGACCTTCTCGGCCGGCTTTCCGACCTCGCCTAAGTTGTCTGAGCCCAGGACGGCCCCGCTCGTCGTCTCGGCCCAAAGCACTATGCCGCAACCGGGGCTCAGGGCGCACTTGGGATGCCCGGGCTGTAGCACCTCGACCTCTATATCTGCCTCGAGCCTCGCCTTCTTTAAGAGCTTAGAGGCGCTGTCTGCCATCCTCTTGGCTATGTGGTCCGGTAGCCTCGAGCTATAGGATATGCCCCTTACCGACTTCACCTCGCCTTGCTCTTCTAACCTTATTGGCGCCAGCTTAGGGACTGGCACCGTCGTTGTCCTGACGATGCCTCCTCCCTTGGGGTAAAAGCCCCTCCTCAAAAGGTTTGCCTCGAAGTTGTATCCCATCTTCGCGACCGCTGGCTTTAGGACGTGGATCACGTAATCCACCGGCGGCGCTAGGGGGTTGTCCGTCCCGCCAACTATCTCGACGTTGATCTTTGAGGGCGCGAAGGCGGCTACCGGTAGCAGGCTTTGGAGGACTAGGGTCGTAGAGCCAGCCGTCCCCACGTCAAACCTGAAGCTACCGCCTTTGACGGTCTTCGGCCTGAATGTGAGCTCCATGGATCCCAGGGCGAGGCCCTTGACTTCCGCGTTCACTAGACTTGCCACGGCCCTGATGGCCGTCATGTGCTGGGCTCTGAGCCCGGGGTTCTCCCTCTTGGCCCTTATGTTGAAGATCTTCACGGGGACTCCTGTCACTGCCGAGAGGGCTACAGTCATCCTAAGTATTTGACCTCCTCCCTCCAGCATGCTACCGTCAATTTCTATCACGGCTCATCACCTTCAAGAGCTCATCGACCACCTCTTTTACCCCGACGCACTCGAGGGTGTTGCACTTAAAGACCTTCTCGCCTCTAAGCTTGTCGAGGACCCTCCGAATCTGCTCTTCGCTCGCAATATCTATCTTCGTCAGCGCTATGACCATTGGCTTCTCTTTGAACATCTCCTTAACGCTCCTGAGGACGTTGAGTTGGTAGTCGAGACTGTAGCCGCAGGTCTCGCTAGGGTCGATCAAGAAGACCATCCCCCCTCTCAAGTTCTTCAAGGCGATTATGGCCTGGAGCTCTATCTTGTTCCTTTCCTCTAGAGGCCTGTCGAGCAAGCCCGGAGTGTCCACGACTTGAGCTATGAAACCCTTGGGGCCCATTACGTGCCCTACGCTCACGCTCTTGGTCGTGAAGGGGTACTCGGCTATCTCCGGTTTGGCTGTGGACACGCACTTCACGAAGGACGACTTGCCGACGTTGGGGGCGCCGCTCACGACTATTATGGGCACGTCGAAGTCGAACGAGGGGAGCCTCTTTAGCCTCTCGACCTCAGACAGGACCTGCAGGTCTTCTCTAAGCTCCTTGATTATCGAGGCCACTCGACCGTAGAACTCCCTCCGAGACCTCGAAGCCTCCTTGGCGTTAGAAGACAACCTGATCTTGTTAACGTATTCCTTGGCCAACTTCTCTACGAGCTGAGAGGCCCTTGATATCCTGGCCATGGCTATCTTGAACTTGTCGGAGTCTATCATTAAGTAGAACATGTCCCTGTAGAACGGGTTGAGGGAGTCTACCATTGGTATACCCCTCCTTATCTTCCTCAACTTGTTGACCACGACCGAAGCAACAGTCCTTACCCTTGTAATCTCCTTTAACTTAGCGATCAACGCCTTGTCCCTCCTTGTGGGTATTTTGACGGACGCGCGAGAAGCTCTTCTAAAAGCCACGTCCATGAGGTCATCTGGCGACGGCACCCCGGGGACGTTGCGAAACGGTTGTTCGGGCGCCACGGGGTCCTCTAACCTCGACGAACGAGCGACTTTTATTAGCTAACCGTCGATTCCAAAAGATATAAGAAAGCCTAAATTAAATAAAGTGGCAGGTGTGCTTCATGTATAGCGTTGGCCATAGGGAGCAGATGAGCGCCTACTGGGCGGTGGGCGCTACCACCGTCGGGCTGAGGGTCGAGGAAGGAGTCGTTCTCGCTTCCGAGAAGAGGGTCAGCTACGGCTTTACCGTGACGAGCAAGTCGGCCAAGAAGATCTTCAAGATATCAGACCACCTCGGGATAGCCTGCGCGGGCCTCATAGGGGACATGCAAGCAATAGCTAGGAGTCTGAGAGCGGAGCTCAGGTTGTACGAGCTCGACACGAACAGAAGGATGTCAATTAAGGCCGCCGCCAAGCTCTTGGCGAACATACTCTTCAGCCGGCGCTACATGCCCCTCATGAGCGAGACCCTCGTAGGCGGCGTAGACGATATCGGGTCACACCTCTTTGTGCTCGACGCCATCGGCTCCCTCATAGAGGACGACTACGCCGCCCTGGGTAGTGGAGCGACGATAGCGATAGGCATAGTGGAGTCTGGCTATAGAAAGGACATGGCCGTGGACGAGGCTAGTAGTTTGGCGGTAAAGGCCGTGAGGGCCGCGATAGAGAGGGATGCACTAAGCGGGGACGGCATAGACGTCTTAACGATAACCAAGAGGGGAGCAGAGGAGAGATTCGAAGCAGTAAAGTAGCGAGGACGCATGAAGAGTCAGGGCCTCACCTTGACCGGCTCGCCGATTCTAGAGAGCAACGCGACTCGCGACTCGAGGCTGTCGGCGACTAAATTATAACCGCTCGCCTTGCTCAATTTTTTCGCGAACTCGAGGACGTCTCTATGCTTGGGCATGTTCTTGAGCCCTAGCCTGAACCTCGAATACCCCAAGTACATATAGCTCTTGACCTCCACGTACCAGGGCTCTGCTAGCGAAGTGAGCTTGGCGAAGCCCTCTACGTCGCCCTCGTAATCGTTTACTCCTTTTATCAGCGTGATCCTGATGACCGTGGGGCACCCGAGCTCCTTCATGAGCTCCAAGCTCTTCATCAGCCTTCGCCACCCATCGGCTAGCGAGCATCTGGACAGGGCCACGAACTTCTCCTCCGACGACCCGTTTACTGACACGTAGAGCTGGGAGGGCTGGCCTCCGTCCAACAACTTCGCCAACCTCTCCGGGTACATGCCGTTTGTGACTAGGAACGTCGTAAACCCCTTGCTCCTGCAGAGCTCTATGAACCCTCCAAGTCTTTCGTAGAGGGTGGGCTCGCCCGCGAGGCTTATGGCGAAGTGCTTTGGGTGCAACGCCTCGATGTACCTCTCCTTTATCACCTTGGGGTTCGACTTATAGCCGCTTAAGATCCTGAACTGGGCTTTGATGGCCTGCTCGAATATTGTCTTCTCGTCGTCGTGGGTCATGAAGTCCTCTTCTCTCCAAGAGGGGACCTCGGGGTCTCCCTTCTCCACTCTCCAGCAGTGGAGGCAGCTGTTCGGGCACGCGAGCGTGGGGGTCATCTGTATGCACCTGTGGCTCTCAATGCCGTACCAGTTCTTGTAGCAGAACCTGTTGCTCGTCAGCGCGATGTGAAGCCAATGACATTTCTTGACCGCGGCCGTCTTCCTGCTACCGATGAGCTGATACTTCTGTTGCCTCAGCAAGTCCGCGATTGTCAATGCGGTCGATTGCAACAGCATTTTACGCTCTCCCGATTTTCTTAACAACTCAGGTGAGAAGAGGGGCATAAACGTTGAGGTGAAGCGAGCTGGGCTTGGCTTTCATAGGCATAGGCCTTACGGCGAGGGGGCTGACCATTGAGGGGCTTCATGAAGCAAAGAGGGCTGACTACCTCTTCATAGACCTGTACACGAGCTTATTCCCCAAAGACGAGTTGCTCGTGCTTCAATCACTGATAGGCAGAGAGGTCAGGCCCCTGCGCCGATCAGACTTAGAAGGCCGCGGGGCTCAGAAGATACTGGATCTCGCGGAAAGGGGGTCCGTAGTGCTGTTGACCGTAGGGGACCCGTTCATAGCGACGACCCACATAGCCCTTAAGGTAGAGGCCGTTAAGAGGGGGATAAAGGTCAAGTACGTGCCCTCAGCCTCCATCATGAGCGTAGTGCCGGGCTTAACTGGCCTGTCGAGCTACAAGTTCGGGAGGTCGGCCACGGTGGTCTTCCCGGAAAAGGGCCCGAACAACGCCGCTTACGAAGCGATAAGAGACAACTCGTCTAGAGGCCTTCACACGCTGCTCTACTTGGACCTGGACATCGAGAGCGGCAAAGCCATGACCATAAACGAGGCGTTGAGGATATTGCTCGAAGTTGAGGCCCAGAGGAGAGAAGGCGTCGTGAGGGGGGATAGGCTAGTCGTGGGGATAGCGAGGTCGTGCTGGGATAGCGAGGTCGTAAAGGCCTCCAAGCTCTCCAAGCTCCTCGACTACGACTTCGGACCTCCCCCTCACGCGCTCGTCTTCCCCGGAGTGCTCCACTTCATGGAGCTCGAAGCGCTGAAGACCTTTGCGGGAATGGAGGAGTGCCCTTGAGCCGTTTGTCCCTAAAGGGTGTTTTGTAGTGGTTTAAGATGGGTTAGTTCACCCTCTAGGGACTTCCACCTCGTCCACAGGGACTTCGGTATCCCTGTGGGGTCATGGATGGCTGTCGAGCCCAACGGCACAGGGCTCCCATCTAGGGGGTTATACCTTGCGGGGCTTGGAGCAGGGCTCCCATCGCCCCGCAGGGCCTTAAATAGGAGGTTAATGCAGGCAACTACGTCTCTGTGCCAGAGCTCCCCGCCTACAATACACTTGCCAACTCTACAACCATTGCTGTAGACTATTAGAGTGCCGTGCACTGGACATAACTTAGACGTGTTCCTCGGGTTCACGTAGGCTACGGGGACGCCGTGCTCTCTTGCTTTCTCCTCGATAGCCCTCTGAACACCTCTAAAGCTAGCTTGACATATCCTATGTCGCAACTGGTCATCTCTTACGTGGTTAATCATCTCCCTAGCGGGGTTCTTGCCGAGTCTCTCTAAGACAACGACAAATTGCTTCTCCTTAGCGGCTCTAACAGCTATGTTGGCGAGCTTCCACCTCAGGTCGCTCTTTCTTTTCCTCTCCTTCAGTTTCCTCAGCACCCTCCTCCTAATCCTCGACTCCATGCCATAGAGCTTGTCGTACTTTTCCTGCACCCTCCTCCTACGGTAGTAGTATCCTAGAACGAGCTTCTCTACGCTGGTCTCGAAGAGGAGTGCTACACCATCAACTAGGATGGTGGCATTATTCTCGTTAACATCAACTGGCAAGTAGCCCCTAGGCTTGTACTCCTCCACGTCCTTGGTAAACGTGAGGAAGATTATGAGCTGCCTACCCCTCTTATCGAGCTTTATCCTCGCTTCACTAGCTAACCTCCAACCACGATTAATGTACTTCCAGTACTGCTTATGTGGCTCCAGCGCTACCCTGAGCCAGCCCTTGTGAGTTGCCACCTCAATGGTTGTTAAGCCATCAAGCTTCCACAGGTGGTCGTCGAGCCATACAGTTACGCTCCTGACCTCAGGGCACTCCTTCTCGGCTAAGCCAAGCCTCTTCAACTTCGTGAAGCTCTTAGCCCTAGTAGAGGCATCCTGGCATGCTGTGTAGGCGTAGTGGCTGGGTAAGCGTGGATAGAGTTTTCTCAGCTCGCGGTACTTCAATGCCTTTAATCTGGTGAAACTGGTAGTATTGCTCCTCACAGCATATAGGGCTAGCTGTTCAACCATGTTCCTCTACATACCCTCGAGTTCAACGAAAACCCTGAACGCCCTCCTAGGAAGCTCGACGCTTCTAACAATGACGGTCCTCGCCACTCTAGCCATCCTTCTCGACCTCCTCTAGGAGCTTTTCGAATCCCTCGACGAGCCTCCTCTTCCTGTGGCTCCTCATACCGTAGAGCTTATCAGCAAAAGAGGTAACTATCTCTATTATGTCTTCTACAAGCTCTTGGTAGGCTTCTTTAGGCTCCTCGCCGAAGACAGCCTCTACCCTCACCCCGTACTGGCTGAGGAAGTACTCTAGGTAGTCGAATCCAAACCTCGTAGGTCTATCCTTGTACGTAACGACGACAACATCAACCTGCCTGTTCACAACGTAGTTGAAGAGCTTTAGCAAGCCCTTCCTACTGGTTCTTAAGCCGCTTGCAGTATCGCTCAAAACATCCACTGCCCTATAGCCTTTAGCTGAGCAATATTGTGTAAGGTACTGAATCTGCCTCTCCAAGTCGCTTTTCTGGTCATTGCTAGAAACACGAGCATAGATAATTGCTCTAACCTCTTTTTCTCTCGGGTCTTAACCCTAGTACACGCTCTACTTCAGAGCATGGTATCCTCCACCTACCAGTGCTCGTGCGGAGGACCCTAACCCTGCCCTCGCGAACCCACTGCTTCAGCGTGGAGTAGCTAATCCTAACGATCTCACAAAACTCCCTAGGCTCCAGCAGCTTCTCAACACCCTTAGACGCTTTGCCTTAACCCATACTAAGCCAACCTAAACCAACCTAATAAATGCTACAGCCCCACAAGCTACGTTTGCGTGGCGTACTGTGAAGGCCTATTAGACTGCTTAAAATACTCGGGCCTAATAGAAGTGGGGGAGAGGTCGTGGCCGAGAAGAGAAAGAGAGTCATGGTCGCAGGCGTCTTCGACATAATACACCCAGGGCACACGTTCTTGATATCAAAGGCGGCCGAGCTGGGGGACGTGGTCGTCGTGGTGGCTCGCGACTCGACGGTCCAAAGGCTCAAGGGCAGGAAGCCCGTAGTGCCAGAAGGGCAGAGGCTCGAAGTCGTCAAGAACATCAAGGGGGTCAAGGAGGCTGTCCTGGGTAACGAGGGAGAGGACATGCTCAAGATAGTCGAGGAGCTGAGACCCGACGTCATAATGTTAGGCCCGAACCAGAACTTCGACGAAGAGAAGCTCAGGAGAGAACTGGAGGCAAGAGGCCTCAAAGTGGAGGTGGTGAGGCTCAGAGAGCTCTACGAGGTACACAAACTCTATAGCACGACGAAGATAATTAAGGAGATATTGACGAGGGAGGACCTTCAAAAGCTCGCTACAGAGCCAGATCAGCACCGATCGCGTTCATCTTAGGACCTTCTTGTAGTAGTCTATCAGGCGGGATACTACGTCCTCGACCCTCCACCTGGCCCTGAACTTCAGGAGCTCCTCGGCCTTCTCGGTGTCGGCCAGGGTGTGGTAGACGTAGTTCTTTATGGGGTTCTCGACGAACCTTGCCTTGACCTTCAAGCCCTCGCCCTTTAAGACCTCCAGCATTTCCTTAAAGGAGTAGGCCCTGCCGCTCCCGACGTTGAAGACCTCGAACTTCACGTCACTCGTGTAGCCGTCGAGCTCCAGCGCCCTGAGGTTCGCCTCCACCACGTCCTTGACGTACACGAGGTCCCTGCTCTGCGAGCCGTCGCCGTAGATTATGAACTCGCTTCCCTTCAGCCCGCTCCACATCATCTGGGTCAGGACGTTGGCGTAGCCCCCCTTGTGTTGCTCCCTCTCACCGTACACGCTGAAGTAACGCAAGGCCACGACCTCGACGCCGTGAAGCCTAGAGTACAGCTCGCACAGCCTCTCGCAGTAGTACCTAGCCTCCGTGTAGTAGTCAGTCACGAACACGGGCATGTCCTCCCTCCAAGGTATCGGGTTGCCGTTGTAGATCGAGCTCGTGGACGCCAGTATCACCTTCGCCTTGCTCTTCTTGGCGTACTCGAGTATTGAGACGATATCGTTGACAACCTTCGAGACCAGTTGGGGGTCCCTCTTGTACATGGGCGACGAGGATGGGATCCCGTTGTGGAAGATCGCATCGACGCTAAAGTCCAAGCGGATCACGTCGCCCGAAGAGCCCTTCACGAACCTCACGTCGAGCCCCTTTACGTTCTCCTCTACGCCTAGCGAGAGGTCGTCTAAGACGTAGACCTCGAAGCCCCTCTCGCAGAGCCCCTCGGCTATGTGGCTTCCTATGAAGCCGCAACCGCCGGTCACGAGGACTTTCATAGAGATCTCCCCGGCCTCAGGCCCTTGCGGGATGCCCCTCCGCTCGGCTACTTAGTGGAGCTATGCTATCGTCGATGTCACCTCGTCTTTAAACCTCCTGACCTGGCTAAGTGCCTCCCTCAACCTCATGAGGTTTAAGATGAGATAGTTCATCCCCGACCTCTTGTAGCTCTCAACCTCTTTCACGAACTCTCTTGAGTCTTCGTGAGGGGCTATTATGCAGGCAAACGCAAAGTCACCCGTCCTCCCTTTGCCCTCTCTGAGCCTCTTGACCTTCTCGACTATCTTGCCGAAGTCCTCGCTACTCACGTAAGTCGGAAGCCATCTGGGCCCTATGCAGATGAGGCCGTTGCCCAACTCTGCGGCCAGCTCGAGCATCCTCCTGCCAGTGCCTCCAAACCATAGAGGTGGGTGCGGCTTCTGCAGGGGCTTGGGCAAGAGGACCGCCTCCTTAGCTCTGTAGTACTTCCCCTCGAAGTTCACCTTGTCCTCCGCCCAAAGCCTTAACATAAGGTCGAGCGCCTCTTTGGTCTTCTCAAACCTCAAGTTGTTGGGACTCCAACAACTATAGGCCTCGAACTCGGAGATGTACCACCCCATGCCCACTCCCAAGATGGCCCTCCCGCCTGAGAGCACGTCGAGCGTGGAGACCATCTTTGCGAGCACGCTTGGCGGCCTGAGGGGTATCGGGGTGACGCAGGTCCCGAGCCTGATCCTAGAGGTCTTGGCCGCGAGGTAAGACAAGAAGAGCCACGGCTCTAAGGTCTCGTCGGTCCACGGGAGCATGTAGTGGTCAGTGACGAAGAACGCGTCGAACTCCAGCTTCTCGGCCTCCAATGCCACTTCTTCTAACACCTTGAGCCTGTCGACCAACCCTCTTTGAGCGTTTGAGACAACAACTCCGAACTTCAAGCGAACCACCAAGTATTAATGTATATGAAGTCCTAGCGCTAAATACCTTCTCGTGGTTCTTTCGCGCCTAGCTCTTAAATTAGCCGTCGCAGCTCGCAGGGGTTTCATGCGCCTTCCGACCCCATGGTAGCTCGCCTCTCGGACACCGCTTAATAATCAATGCACACTTACGATGCTTAGAGCCCCGTACGATTAATCGTAGTACGTTGAAGTGGGGGTAAGGGCCATCAACGATGGAGGTCCTCGAGGCGCATGGCCTGAGGCATCATAGTAAGCAGGTATCGACGAAACATTAATGATTCTCTAAATTACAAGGGCGGTGCGTGAAAGGCCTAGGGGGAACTTCATTGGCTTGCGCATTCAAAGCTATGCGCGCGTAGCCCCGCTAAGAGGGTAAGGGGCTCCACCCAGTCGTGAGTTGCATGAGCATCGAGGAATTTAGCGTCAGCAAGGTCGTACGAGGAGGTTTTTGGCTTTACGTCAGTAGCGTCATCAATAACCTCACCGGCTTCGCGTATTGGCTAGATATCGACTATAGCCGGGGCCGAGGTCTTGGGGATCATGAGCGCTGTCGTGGGCCTCACGAACCTCGTAGCCGAGGTCATAAGCCTCGGAGTAGGAGCCGGTTGTCAGAGGTTCTTCGGCTTGCGCCTTGGTCACGGCGATAAAGAAGGACTCAAGGCGTATTTTTGGAGCTCCGCGATGTTCATCTTCCTTATATACCTCTTTGCCTCCTCGGCGCTGTTAATTCTAGGACTGTTGGGCATGAACGTGGGCGCGTTTACGAGTAGCATGTTCTTCTTAGCTAGCGTAATACTCTTCTTCCAAGCTTCTGTTCCTTTTCAAAGCCTGCTGACCTCGCTCCTGAAGACCGACGTGATCTTCTATGCAAATGTTATTGGCAGTGCCTTGAAGTTCGTCGTAGGAGTGACCTTAGTCATATTGGGCTTGAGCTGGTTCGGGGCGGGCCTAGGCTATGCCGTCGCCAGTATGGTGTTCTTCATTTTGACGGCGGCTTATTGCTTGAAGCTCGTAGGCCTTGGGCCCTCCTGGCAGAGGTCAGCTCTAATCGACGTCTTAAAGGCCGGCTTCGCCTCTTGGCTTCCTACAGTCATAGCTACGTTGGGGCACTGGCTCGGAGTTTTGATGGTCTTCGGAACCGTCGGAGCCGTTGAAACTGGACATTATTACGTAGCCCTAGCCATAGCGAGCGTGGTCCTGATGATAGCTGCGAGCTTGACGAGCTTATTGTTGCCAGTCTTGAGCGGCATGGGGAACGGGCGCAAGAGGGCTGCGAGCCGAGTTTTGAGGATAAGCCTCGCCTTCATGATGCCCGCGGCTGTGTTTGTAGGGCTACATCCTTGGCCCCCCTTAGCTTGCTGGGGCATCGGTATGTCGATGCCAGCCCCATACTCTCAACGCTGTTGCTGAGTTGCGCTCTCCTCGCCTTGTCTGGTTGCGTAAGTAGCCTGCTGTACGCCTACGGCCGCTACGACTTAGTGTTGCGGGTAGGCCTCGCCCAGAACCTCTCTGCCGTAACCTCTTACTTCCTCCTAGTGCCCTCCCTAAGAGGGCTTGGAGCGGCCATCGGTTATGCCCTCGGGAGCCTTGCAGCCCTCGTAGCTGCAATATTTGCCGGTAGGGTCGTGAACTTCTCGTTCGACTTCAAGGGCTTGGCTCGCGTGCTGGGTCTTCGGCGCCTACTGGGCCATAGCGCTAGTTGTCATAGCTTCGTTCTCGTTCCTCTCATATGCCAAGCTCGGAGTCATAGGTCGTAGCGACTTACGCGAGAGAGCCTGCGCCCTTCTCTCCAAGGAAATGGCCGATCGCCTAGGCGAGAGGACGAGGCCCGTACTCGACCTCCTATACGAACCTCACAAAGCTCAGCGCGATCACGAGGAGAGGTTGAAGACAGCTGAAAAAGATGAAGAGCCCTCTAAAGGATCGTAAATCACGAAGTCCTTTCAACGGACATCGAACCTTAGGACCAAAAAAGCACTCTGCCCTAGGACGCATTTTATCTCATAAGGCCATCTCTACTCGCAACACCTCGGTGAAGACGAAGCCTCTAATCTCTTTGACGAGCTTTCGAAGCCAGGGTGAGAAGGCGTAGCCGACGGCGAAGTACGCCGCTCCGGCCATTGCCACGTGGGCCAGCAGGACAGGGGCATCGCGCCAAAGGCTCGTGACCTCGATGGTGTAAGAGCCGAGAGCGAGGTAGCACGAAGCGCTGCAGAGGCTCGCGATGATGAAGGGGACCGCGTCGCGCCAGGGAAACTTGAAGTCGACGGCCTTTTTCGTCAACTTGTACAGGGAGGGCGCAAGGACGAGCAGGCCAGCTAGCCAGCCCACGGGGTAGGCCGAGGCCAAGGAGACGACCCCTAGATCCCCGTGGAGAAAGGCCAGCAAGAGGGCCGTGCCAATGGCTAGGCCCAAGGCGTGCATAATCAAGCTCACGAAGCCCCACTTGAACAGCCTGCTTCTAACGTAGTCGCCGATCGAGATCTCGGGCTTTAGGTCTACCTCCTCGCGGCCGCTGACGACGGAATAAAAGATGCCGAAGAAACCCTCGACGAACACATAGAGGCTGGCGACCCACACGACCCAGTAGGCGTCTCGATAGACGGGGTTCAACAGGGAGAGCAAGGGGTGCGACAGGCAGATGACGGAGGTGAACATGAAGGCGGTGATGGCGAAGTAGAGCCTAGTAATTTCCTCGACGTCGATGGCGGAGCCGCCGCGCAACATCCTAGCGTAGAGGCCCGCGGCAGTGGCGCGGCCATAGGCTATCTGGTCCCTCAAGCTGTAGCTCGCGCTCATGTACGCGACGGGCCCCTCGGAGCCGCAAAGTCCTGCGAGCAGGACGCGGTCGGCGTTGACCAGCATGCCATCGAAGACACCCAAGAGGGGGATCGAGAAGCCCTTGAACCACCTCTTGGCGAGGCCGAAGTCGACCCCGCCCCACCTCAACCCCTTTCTGACCAAGATCGTTAATGCAGTTAGCGTCGAAATGGCACTTGCCAAGAGCACGGCGAGCAAGGCCCCGCTCAAGTTAAGGTGCAATACCACCACGAAGAAGTAGGCCAGTGGCAACCTCAGGACGTCGTAGACGGGCGTCGAGTAGCCCAGGACCTCGGGGGCGTAAGTAGAGGCCGCGCCGCTCACGACTCTTCCGACGAGGCTAAGGATTACGAGCAACGAGCCGAAGGTCGCCGCGATCCAGAAGCCCCAACCGACGACGAGATTGCAGAGCCAGTGCGAGGCTAGAACGTAAATTGCTAGGGCCAAGGGCAAATAGCATAAGCTGATCGCGAAGGCTGTCCCCGCCGACTTCGGGACGTCGCGGGCCACGAACCTAGGATACCAGTAACCCCATATGCTTGTAGGTATCAGTGGGTAGCTCGCGAGCGTGGAGATGAGGGCCCACAGGCCGAACTCCTCCACGCTGAGCCTGCGAGTGACGACGACGACGAAGCCGAAGCTCACGAGGAGGCTGACGATCGCGGCCGCGAAGTTGACGGCGCCTGAGTAGCGAAGCTTAACCCTTTGAGGCAATGGCACATCACCTCTAATCTCTAATTAACCATGAACATCGCCGTTCTCCCCGATTTAAGACATTGAACTCAACTATCGAGTTAACGCTTTCTCACCCCCTCTCGAGAGACATGGAGCAAAATAGCGCTGCCTTCACTCTGAGTACCACGCCTAAGTTCTGAGGGAGCTCCTCGCAAGAGCATTAAGCTCGATCTTGAGACGTGCTGTTGTGGCTTACTCGATCTCTAAGGTCTTGGCCCTCAGATCGAAGGTCAAGTCGCTAGCCGCTCGAGGGCTTAAGAGTCTCAATCGCGTACATGCGCACCACTAGCGTCCCAAGTATCGAGAAGGCTAGGCTAAGCAAAGCCTCGATCCAAGGGCCTATGAACGGCTCGACGCTCTGGAGTACTGCCGTCGAGGAGAAGAACATCAAGTTGAACACGGCCGTCGCTGTCGCCGCGTAGTCCTGCCCAAAGGGCTCTTTAACCATGGGCACGCTGACGACGCTAAGGCCCATGGCAACTCCTAAGACAACTAGCCCTATCGCAAATGTGCCTACAGCCTTGGCGGGGCAAGAAGCGCATATCAAGGCCCACCCAATGACTGATAAAGTGGTGCCGGCGACTAGCAGGGGCTTCCTTTTGTGGAGGATCCTATCGCTCAGGAAGCCGGAGGCGACGTTTGATGCTATTAAGACTATGCAGAGCAACATCAAGTACAGGCTCACCTCCTCATCGCTCATGCCAAAAAAAAAGTGCTCATCAAGTCCTGACCCCAAGCTGCGTGAAACGCCAGACCCGTCCCGGCAGTGGTGATGCAACCCATCGTGGAAGCTAATACGTGCTTTGACTTGATTATAACGAGCACCCCCCTAAACGTGCTCTTGACTTTAACGCTTCGCCTCGAGGAGCCCAGATCCTTGGACAAGGAGAAGGTGGAGAAAGCTATTGTAAAGCTTAGCCCAGCTAACAAGAGGAGGAGGGGGACTATACCGTAAGCTGAGAGGAACAGCCGCAAGGGATACGTAGCCAAGAGAGAGCTGATGTTTCCTACGGTCAGGAGCAGCGCTGTCACGGTGGCTTGTGAGAAGGCCGAGAAGCTTCGCGAAGCAACTCTCTGAGAGGCTAAGAAGACTACCGCAGCGGTCGCGCCCACTAAGAAGCGCCCAGCTATGAGGGTTATGGCTGAGGGCAAGGCCATTATGATGGCCGAAAGCCCCGCGAGCCCAATCATGAGCGCCCCAATTCTCTTAACCCCGTACCTGTCGACCATGGGGCCCACGAAGGGCTGGGCCAAAGCATAGGCGTAGAAGTACGCCGAAGGGAATATCGATAGTAAAAACCTGGGATCTACCGAGTAGTAGTTAGCTAAGGTGACCATCTCGTACTTCATGACCCCGCTCATGACCCTGTGGAAGTAGGCGAGACCGTAGGCGGCCAGCATGACTGTTAAAAGCCAGAACTTCTTCTCGCCCTCTCCGGCCAACTCCTCCACTCCTCTGTCGTTCAACGCGGTTTGAGCTTTACGGCCCTCTAACTGATACTACGCTTATACTACGCTTAACGACGTTAAGTGGCTTAAGTGTTGCTCTCGTCCGATGTAGGCATCCGCGCGTTCAAGGGCCAAAGAAGCCTCAGGAGAGCAAGCCTCGAAGCCAAAGCCCTGCGATGCTTAAGTGAGTTTAGCTTTCGTGAGCTCGTTGGTTGAGGCGCGCCTTGTCTCCTTTCTTTTACAAGGATTTTACAAGGATCGTGTTAAGTGTCAAGGTTTATTAGGTCATTGGTTAAGCTGATTGAGGGGAAAGGCGGAGCCCCTTTAAATCTTGACGCAAGCCTTCAGCCCCTCTTCCAGAGACGTCTTCGGCTCGAACTTCAGGACCTCCTTGGCCCTCTTTATGTCAGCGCACATGCGTTTGACGTCTCCAGCCCTAGGCCTAGAGAAGATGGGTCTGGCCTTCAACCCGAAGATCTTTATAAGCTTATCCGCCAGCTCTCTTATGCTCACTTCGACGCCCGAGCCTATGTTGATCGTCATCCCGACACAGTCCTTCGACTTCATCGCGAGCATTAAGGCCTCGACGACGTCGCCCACGTAGACGAAGTCCCTCGTCTGCCTCCCATCACCGAATATTATAGGCGCGAGGCCTCTCCTCAACCTCTCGATGAACCTGCTTATGACCCCGCCGTAGGGGCTCCTCTCCTGCCTGGGCCCGTAGGCGTTGAAGAGCCTCAGGACTACCACGTCGAGCCCATAGACTCTGTGGTACACGTTGCAATATTGCTCAGCCGCGAGCTTGCTGGCGCCGTAAGGCGATAGGGGCCTGGCCGAGTGCTCCTCGTCGACGGGTAGCTTAATAGGCTCCCCGTAGACGGCACAGGAAGAAGTGAAGACGAACCTCTCGACGTCTGCCCTACGGCTCTCCTCAAGCAGGTTCAGGGTCCCCGTTACGTTGACGTCGTTGACCACATCGGGCCTCCTGATCGATAGGTCCACGCTAGCTATGGCCGCTAAGTGAAAGACGAGATCGACGTCCCTGAGAGCCCTCCTCACTACGCCCCTGACCCTAACGTCCCCCCTAATGAACTGAAATCTCGGCTCCTTCACGTATCCCCTGACGTTATTTAGAGAGCCCGTGCTCAGGTCATCTAAAACTACCACCTCGAAGCCCTCGTTCACGAGCCTGTCTACTAAGTGGCTACCTATGAAGCCCGCTCCTCCCGTTACTAACACCTTGGTCAACGCCAATACCCCCTCAAGGTAGAGAGCAAACCTTAGGCGTCTAGTCTATGGCGTCTTAAAGGCTTTTATGTTTAACGCGTCGTCGTCATAGAAACTCCTAGGCACATGACATTAGCTTCTCGCCGAAAGGCACCGAGGCTTCGCTTGATGCGAGCGCAAAGCACGTCCCGTCATGGGTCGCGCGATAAAGCTTATAAAAAACAGCCACCATTGCTATCCGCGAGGGGATATTCTTGGCCGAGGCGATAAAGAGGGTTGCCGTAATTGGAGCAGGAGTCATGGGACACGGCATAGCACAAGTTTTTGCCATGGCCGGCTATGAGGTCAACTTGCTAGACATTAAGGACGAGTTCCTCAAGAGCGCCATGGAGAAGATAAAGTGGAGCCTCGGCAAGTTCGCAGAGAAGAGGCGCATAAGGCCGGAGGACGTCGACAAGATCCTCGCTAGGATAAAGACCACGACGAGCTATGAAGTAGTAGCTAAGGACATCGACTTGGCTGTTGAGTGCGTGCCCGAAAACCTAGACCTCAAGAAGAGGGTCTTCGCTCAGCTGGATCAGCTAGCCCCTCCCCACGCCATCCTCGCTTCGAACACCTCAACCCTGAGCATAACCGAGATGGCAAATGCGACAAAGAGGCCTGACAAAGTAGCAGGGTTGCACTTCTTCAATCCACCTCAGATGATGCTACTGGTCGAGGTCATAAAGGGCGAGAAGACTAGCGACGAGACGGTGAACGTGCTTATGAGTGTGAGCAAGAAGCTAGGGAAGACGCCCATTCTCGTCAAGAAGGACGTGAGGGGCTTCGTGGTCAATAGAGTATTAGGCGCAGTGTTCCTCGAGGCCTTCTGGGCACTCCATCGAGGGGAGGCCACGAAAGAGGCCATTGACGCCTCAGCCAAGTACGATGGAGGCTTCCCCATGGGCTGGTTCGAGCTCGCAGACTTCGTGGGTCTTGACATAGTCGCCGAGACAGGCTTGGTCATGTACAAGGCCTACGGCGAGCGCTTCAAGCCGTGCCCAGAGGTCATCGAGCCCCTCGTGAGGGCTGGTAAGCTGGGCCAGAAGACTGGGGCTGGCTTCTACGACTGGTCTAAGGGAAGGCCGGCGATACCGTTCGCCCTAGCTGGCCAATACGACGTCGAGAGGTCTTGGGCCGTGGCCGTCAATGAGGCTGCCTGGCTTATCTACGAGGACGTGGCGTCTCCGGCCGACATAGACACTGGGATGAAGCTAGGGACTGGCTGGCCCTCAGGTCCATGCGAGTACGCTGACAAGAAGGGCATAGACGTGATGTACAACACGCTGAAGTCGCTCTACGACAAGTACAAGATGGAGTTCTATAAGCCTTGCCCGTTGCTGGAAGACTACGTTAAGAAAGGCTGGCTAGGGAAGAAGACCAAGAGGGGCTTCTACACCTATTAATCGCCCCCCAATAATTTTTTTAACTAACTCCTATCAACTCTCGGAGCGAGGTGGAGGCCGGAGGTCGATGTTGGACTTCCAGTTGAGCGAGGAGCAACTCGAGATAAAGAGGGCGGTCAGAGAGTTCTGCGAGAAGGAGTTCAAGCCGGAGCTAGCCCTAGAGCTCGACAAGAAGGAGGAGTTCCCGTTAGAGCTCTACAGAAAGGCCGCGCAACTGGGCTTCACCTGCATATCCTTCCCACAGGAATACGGCGGACAGGGATACGGAACTCTGGAAGCGTGTCTCGTAGTAGAGGAGATGTGCAGGGCCGACTCATCGCTAGGAGTGGCGATAATGGCGGGGATATTTGGCAGCGACCTCATCTTGGAGTACGGGACTCAGGAGCAGAGGGAGAAGTACTTGCCCAAGCTCTGCAGGGGCGAGTACATCTCTGCGGGAGCCTTTACCGAGCCCAACCACGGAAGCGACATAACGAAGCTAGACACGGTAGCCACTAAGTATGGAGATGAGTGGTGGATAAGCGGCACCAAGACCTTCATAACGAATGCTCCGATAGCGGACTTCATGGTGGTCTTAGTTCAGACAGACACTAAGGTCAGGCCGACTTACAGAGGCCAGACGCTCTTCGTGATCGACAAGGGGACGCCCGGGCTAGAGGCGACGAAGCTCCACAATAAGATGGGGATAAGGTGCTCAGTGACTGGCGAGGTCAAGCTGGACAACGTTAGGGTGACTGACTGGCACATAGTAGGCCAACTAAATAGGGGCTTCTACCACACGATAGAGTTCTTGGACGCATCGAGGGTCGCCGTTGCGGCCCAAGCCGTGGGCATGGCGCAGGGGGCGTGGGAGATAGCCTTCAAATACGCGAAGCAGAGGACGACCTTCGGGACGCCAATAATCCAGCACCAGCTAATAGGCTGTAGGCTGGCCGAGCTGGCCACGAAGATAGAGGCCGCCAGGCTCTTGACGTACAAAGCCGCTTGGTACGTGGACAAAGTGCGCGAGCAGGCGAAGAAGACTGGCGAGAGAAGGGTTGACCCAACCATGCCGATGCTGACTTCAATGGCTAAACTGTACGCAAGTAAAGTCGCGGTTGAGGTCACCGACTTCGCTATTCAGACATTGGGCGGGTACGGCTATATGGGCGAGTACCGCGTCGAGAGGTACCACAGAGACGCCAAGATAACGGAGATATACGAGGGCACGACAGAGATTCAATTGCTCACGACTTTGCAGTACCTGGCAAGGCTCTACTAAGAGCTTCCAAAAGCTTTTTAGCTCTTTACATCACCTTCTTTTTCGAACCTCTAGGTTGGGTGGGTCACATGAGTAAAGCATACGAGACCATAAAGGTTGAGAGGGACGAGGACATTCTGTGGATAACTCTAAACCGCCCTCACAGGCTAAACGCCCTCAACGACGTAATGATGGAGGAGCTCTACGACGCCCTAATGACCGCTGAGAGAGACCCCTCGATAAGGTGCGTGATCATCACTGGTGAGGGAGACAGGGCTTTTAGTGCTGGAGCGGACATAACCGCCTTCCCGAAAGCCACTCCAGTCACGGCTGAGGCCTTTTCGAGACACGGCCAAGAGGTCTTTAGCTTCATTGAAAGGATGAGCAAGCCAGTGATAGCCGCGATAAATGGCTTCGCTCTGGGAGGAGGCCTAGAGCTCGCGCTCGCGTGCGACTTCAGGATAGCAGCGGAGCACGCGGAGCTCGGGCAACCGGAGATAAACCTAGGCCTCATACCCGGCTGGGGCGGCACCCAGAGGCTTGCGAGGATAGTCGGTATAGCGAAGGCCAAAGAGCTTGTCATGGTTGGGGATAGGGTCAAAGCCGACGAGGCCCTGAAGATAGGCTTGGTCAACAAGGTCGTGCCCTACGACAACTTGAGGGACGAGGCCCGCAAGCTGGCCAAGAAGCTCTGCGAGCTCCCACCAATAGCCATAAGGTACGCCAAGCTGGCCATAAACTTCGGGTCTCAGGCGCCTCTAGAGGCGGGTCTGCGCATTGAGTCAGCCTTCATGGGCTTGACTTTCTCGACTGAGGACCTGAAGGAAGGCGTAGAAGCTTTCATGATGAGAAGGAAGCCTCACTTCAAGGGAAGATAAGGAGGACAAGGAAGGTCTTGAGGAAGGTAGCGGTCATAGGCGTCGGCTGCGCCAAGTACGGCGTCAGGAACGACGTCAACGTGGCTGAGATAGCATTTGAGGCCTTCAAGCCCGCGGCGGAGGAAGCAGGGATATCGCCGAAGGACGTAGAGCTCGTGGTAGTGGGTAGCGCTGGAGCTGGGGCCTGGTACGAAGAGAATCTCCCAGCGGTCGTAATATCGGAGTACTGCGGCTTGACTGGCGCGGGCCTCGCACGCGTAGAAGCCGCTTGCGCCTCTGGGAGCGCGGCCTTCGCGATGGCCTACTGGGCCGTGGCGAGCGGTCAAGTAGACATGGCGCTGGCCCTAGGCGTCGAGAAGATGAGGCAGATAGACACGCCGACCATGGTCGAGTTCATCGGGCGAGCGGGCTATTACCTCTGGGAGTTCCACAACTACGGCCTGACCTTCCCCGGCTATTACGCCATACACGCCACAGCTCACATGGCGAAGTACGGCACCACCGAAGAGGACCTAGCCATGGTCGCGGTCAAGAACCACAAGTACGCCTCGATGAATCCGGTGGCCCACTTCAGGAACAGGATAACCGTCGAAGAGGCTCTGAGGTCTCCGGTAATCGCTTGGCCGTTAAAGCTCTACGACTGCTGCCCGATAACTGACGGAGCCGCTGCGGCCATCCTGGCCTCAGAGGAGAAGGTCAAGCAACTCAAGGTCGAGACCCCGGTGTGGGTCGCGGGCTTAGGAACATCTTGCGGAACCGCCAACCTCAGCAAGAGGAAGGACTACGTGGGGCTGGAGGCGGCGGTGAAGGCGGCTCAGCAGGCCTACAAGATGGCTGGGGTCACGCCGGATCAGATAGAGCTGGCACTGGTCCACGACTGCTTCACGATTGCTGAGATAATGGCCTACGAGGACCTCGGGTTCTGCAAGAAGGGCGAGGGCGCTAAGCTCATTCGAGAAGGGCAGACCGAGATTGGCGGGAAGATCCCCGTGAACGTCGACGGCGGTCTGAAGGCCAAGGGCCACCCCATAGGCGCAACAGGCGTCGGCATGATCTACGAGCTGGTGAAGCAGCTGAGAGGAGAGGCCAAGGAGCCCGCTAGGCAGGTGCCCTTCAAGAACTACATAGCCTTGGCGCACAACGTTGGCGGTACTGGCCACTACTGCTACGTCACGATATTGAGGAGGTGAAGGCTTATGTCCTCGTTCCCGACCATAAAGACGAGGCCCATAACCGTCGTACAGGACGTCCCGATAAGCAAGACGTTGCCCTTCTGGGAGGGCCTCAAGCAGGGAAAGGTCTTGGCCGCTAAGTGCAAGAAGTGCGGCAAGATGTACTTCCCCCCAGCCGCGGACTGCGGCGAATGCCTGTCATCTGATATGGAGTGGGTTGAGTTGAGCAATGAAGCTACTATTGAGGCCTTTACCCATGTGGTGGTAAGGCCCCTGACCTTCCAAGACGAGAAGCCCTACACTGTAGCAATCGGCAGACTTAAAGAGGGCGTGCGGGTGCTTGCATGGCTCGTGGGCTTTAGGCTTCCAGAGATCAAAGTCGGCATGCAGGCCAAGCTAACCGTCATAGAGAAGGACGGGAACCCTATCTACGTCTTCACCAAGCCTGAGTAGCGCTAAGGCCATTACCTTATAATTTTTCTTTTTTGCACTTCTCGGTGCCCCGCCTTGTTTATAGTGAAGACTCCGTTAATCGGCTTGGTTAATCACGTCAACACGTACGTGATAAAGACGGATGACGAAGACGTGGTAATAGACGCAGGGCCAGACTTCTTCTTAAGCCTCGCGACACTACGCAAGAACATGAAGAGATTGAACGTGCGCCTCGACAGGAGTTTATTCATCGCGACGCATAAGCATAGAGATCACATCGGTGCAGCGCAGAGGCTTGCAGTAGCGTCTAAAGTCTATGTAGGCTACAACGAGCTAAGAGCACTATTGCATGGCGGAGAACAGGCAAGAGAAGCGCTGGCCTTTGCCGTGGAAAATGGTTTTCCAGAACGCCTGGCCAAGGGCATTGTCAGGCTGACATTCGGGGCGCGCACCAAGAACTTGCCAGAACTGGTGCCCTTAAGAGATGGAGAGGTCTTGAAACTCAGTTGCTATAAGCTCAAGTGCATTGAAACTCCCGGCCACACGCAGGGGCATGTGTGTCTTTACGATCAAGATAGTGGTGTCTTAGTGAGTGGAGACCACATCTTAGGGGACATAACTCCAAACATATCGTCATGGGATTATGAAGAGGACTCTCTAAGTGCATACCTCCTAAGCCTCAAGAGGGTGTGCGACCTCAACCTCTCTCTCGTGCTTCCGGGGCATGGCAGGCCTCTCAAAGACCTTAAGGGGAGGGTGAAGGAGCTCGTGCATCACCATGAGGAGAGGCTCCTCGAGATAGTGAGGATATTGGAGGGCCGAAGCGGCGACGCGTATTGGATCTCGTCGAAAGTGAGGTGGAAAACGCAATACCCTTCTTGGGAACGCATGCCAATTCTCCATAAGTGGCTCGCCTTCGGAGAAGCTCTGGCTCATTTGAACTTCTTGACTAAGCTTGGAGTCGTAGACAGGAAGGTGGTGAAGGGCAGGACGGTTTACCAGCTCGCGTACGTTAACGCCGTCGAGACCGTGAAGAAGGCCATCGCTTACTTGTTTCATGCCCCTCCGGGAACTGAGTAGTGGCGTGCTTTTTCAAACAACACGACAGTCAATGCCACCCCTTTTATAATCGGGCAGCCTCACCGGGCTTGACTTATAAGGGCTAGCTAATGAAGGCTTATAAGTAGTCTCATGTAAGACTATATCGGCCTTAAGACCCCTAAGGTGATGGGATGAACATAATAGTTTGCGTGAAACACGTCCCGAAGTGTGCCGAGGCTGAGGTGAGGATAGACTCCACGGGGAGGGACATCGAGAAGCAGGGCTTGGCATACGACATCAATGAGTGGGATGATTACGCCGTCGAAGAGGCTGTGCGCATAAAGGAGAAGTTCGGTGGCACCGTGACTGTCATAACCGTGGGCTCAGAGGAGGCCAACAGCACTTTGCGCAAGTGCCTAGCACGTGGAGCCGATCAGGCGATGCGAATTTACGACCCCAAGCTCGCCGGCTCAGATCCCTACGTCGTAGCCAAGTCCCTCTCCAAGGTCATAAAGAACATGCAGTTTGACATCATTTTGACTGGGGTCCAAACGGAGGACGACGGGAGCGCTCTCGTGGGCCCTGTGCTAGCAGAGCTTCTCAATCTCCCGCACGCGACTATGGTCAAGAAGCTTGAGCTCAAAGACAAGAGCACGGCCATAGTCCATCGAGAGCTCGAGGGAGGCTTAATGGAGGTCGTAGAAGTGAAACTTCCAGCGCTCTTCGCGGTCCAAACGGGCATAAACGAGCCGAGGTACGTCTCGATACTCGGGATACGCAGGGCCATGCAGAAGGAGATAAAGGTCTTGGGCCTGAAGGACATAGGCTTAAATGAGAGCGAAGTCGGAGTTGCAGGGTCTTGGACTGTAGTAGACAAGCTCTACGTACCGCCAGCGGAGAAAATCTGTCAGTATCTAAAGGGTAGCCCAGAAGAAGTCGCCTTAAAGATCTTGGAGATATTGAAGTCGAGGGGGCTGTTCTAAATGGCCGGCATATTAGTATTGGCCGAGCACAGGCAACAGCAATTGAGGGACGTCACGTTTGAGATGCTGTCCAAGGGCAGGGAGCTGGCCGACAAGCTGGGTAGTACTCTGTCAGCCGTGATACTTGGCGAGAACATAAGGGAACTGGCAAAGCCTATGGCGGAGTATGCGGACAAGGTCTTCTTCGTGGAGCACGAGGCCCTCAAGAACTTCGTCTCCGATCATTATCAGAGCACCCTCATGCAACTGATCAAGCAAGAGGACCCCTTGCTGACCATGATAGGTCACTCGTCGATAGGCATGGAGCTAGCTCCAAGGCTTGCGACTGCCCTGAACGTCCCGCTGGCAACTGACTGCATAGGCATCGAGTTCGAAGGCGACACCCTCGTGGTTACGCGTCAAATGTATGGGGGGAAGATAAACGCCAGGGTCATAGTCAAGAAGTCTAAGAACTACATAGTGACCGTTCGCCAAGCTGCTTTCAAGGCCCAGAAGCCGCCGCGCCCGATCAACGGCCAGCTGGTGGAGTTCCCCTATCAGCCTCCAGCAGAGGTTAAGAAGCGCTTCTTGGAGCTCGTGACCCCGCCGCCCGGCGCGGTCGACATCACGGCGGCACCTTTCGTGATAGGCATAGGCAGGGGGGTAAAGGACAAGAACAACATACCAATGGTTGAGGAAGTGGCGCAGATGCTCGGCGCTGTGGTCGGTTGCTCGCGGCCAATAGTCGACAAGGGCTGGATGCCCTCTGACAGGCAGATAGGCCAGTCGGGCAAGTCCATCAAGCCCAAGGTGTACTTAGCCCTCGGCATAAGCGGTGCCTTCCAGCACTTGGTCGGAATTAAGGGCGCCGAGGTCGTGATAGCGGTGAACAAAGACCCCAACGCGCCTATATTCGGCCACGCCGACTTCGGAGTGGTCGAAGACCTGTTCAAGATAGTGCCAGCGCTAAAGAAGAAGGCCGCCGAGCTACGCGGAGGCGG
>CAZPGS010000004.1:0-28661 GCA_964586135.1 uncultured Nitrososphaerota archaeon | reverse complement strand
ACCGACTTAATAAGCGCTTCTGTCCCCTACAACTCTATGTCAAGCTATACGCTAACTACTAAAGCGTGCCTAATCGCGTGGTGGGAGTATCGCGTCTGAAGCATAAGATGACCGCAAGACCTCAAAGCCCAAGGCCTATGTTGGCCCTATGAGTGAGCTATCGTCGCGTTGGATCGTGATTTCTCGATACGGCCTTGGCTTACCTCAGTGAAGCGATACGACGATGAGGGTTTTAAGACGGGGCCTCTCCGATTGCTCGACAATTGGTGGATAGAGCAGAAATCTGGTGAGTTTGAGCTTCGAAGCCACGACGCTCGCGCGATGGGTACTGCCCTTCGGATCACATAGGCTCCGACGTTTGCTGTGAACGGGCCTAAGGCGAACGTGCTAGTACCTCCAAGGACGCATTGAAGAAAGCGCTTGAAAATATTAGGCCAAGCCTTGCGAGTAATAGGGGAGGGCGTTGAGAATAAACCTTTTAAAAGAGACCTAGAGAGCCTAAGCATGGGCCCGTAGCTCAGCACGGTAGAGCGCCCGGCTCTTAACCGGGTGGTCGCGGGTTCAAATCCCGCCGGGCCCGCCTTCACGCAATAGCCTCGGCCACGTCCTCAAGGCCTTTAGCGACATAGCCTCACTGGTGTGGCGAGCTTGTTAAGCCGCCCTAAGCGATAGGGGATGCTGGCTTGGCACCCTTGACACAACAACATTTATCTGTCCTAAGTGGCTCGTTAATGACTCGACCGACCTACGGCTTGGAATCCCCAGCCTAGGGACAGGGGCTTAAGGCAAGTGGATGCATATGGTTAAGCTCCCGGTAAAAGACATCTTAGCTAAGTCTAAGGAGAACTTTGAGGAAGCTTGGATTGCTTACGGTAAGCTAATCCCGACCAAGAGGCTCAAGCCCAAGGACATATTGAGTTACGGGATCGGCAGGCCCCATCCAGTTTACGAAGTCTGTCAGAGGCTGAGGCGGGCCTTCTTAAATCTGGGCTTCGAAGAAGTCGTGAACCCACTCATTGTTGAAGAGGAGGACGTGAAAAAGCAGTACGGCCCCGAGGCCTTAGCGATACTGGATAGGTGCTATTACTTGGCCGTCCTTCCTAGGCCAGACGTTGGGCTGAGCAAGGAAAAAGTCGAGATGCTTAAAAAATACGTCGCTGACCTGACCTCCGACAAAGTCCAGCAACTCCAACAAGTGTTGCATAACTACAAGAAGGGCCAGATAGCAGGCGACGACTTAATAGAGGAAATGAGCAAGGCCTTGGGCGTTGAGGACACAACGGCGATGAGGATATTGTGGGACGTCTTTCCGGAGTTTAAAGATCTGAGGCCCGAGCCTACGAGACTGACCCTGAGGTCCCATATGACGACCGCTTGGTTCTTAACGGTAGCGGCCCTACAGCACAAGAGGCCTAGGCCGATAAAGCTATTCTCCGTCGACGCTAGGGTCCGGAGAGAGCAGTACGAAGACGAGACCCACCTCAGGACCCACAGGGCGGCCTCCTGCGTCGTCGTGGACGAGGACGTCGTGCCAGACGACGGGAAGGACATAGCTCAAGCAGTCCTGGAGAGCTTAGGCTTCAAGGAGTTCAAAGTGGTCAAGAAGCCCGTCACAGCGAAGTACTACGCCCCTGGCACTGAGTACGAGCTGTACGTCAAGTCCGACGGCGACTGGATCGAGGTCGCTAACTACGGCATCTACAGTCCAGTGGCCTTGGCCAACTACGAGATAGAGTACCCGGTCCTGAACGTCGGCATAGGCGTCGAAAGGGTCGCCATGGCACTTTACGGCTACAAGGACGTCAGGGAACTGGTCTACCCGCAGTTTTACGGCAAGTGGTTTTTGGGAGACCACGAGATAGCCAAGCAGATATCCCTGCAACACAAGCCGGAGACCCAGGCTGGATGGCGACTCGCCGAGGCTATAGTCAAGGCCTTTGAGCACTACGCCGAGGCTCCGAGCCCGTGCGAGTTCAAGGTCTATGAGGGAAGCCTCATCGGGAAGCACGTAGAGGTCTACGTCTACGAGAGAGACCCGGGGGTTAAGCTGGCTGGCCCCGCAGCCTTCAACGAAATAGTAGTCTACGAAGGTAACGTCATCGGGATACCGCCGTCGCAAGCGCAATCGATAACTAGCCCCTTAATAGAGGAGGCTCGACTGAAAGGATTTAGAACCGGGATAAGGTACGTAGACTCCTTTGCTGCACTGGCGGCGGCGAGGATAGAGGCTACTTGCCTAGCGGGCGCAGGCGAAGTCGACGTCAGGGTGAGGGTCGCGAAGTTGCCGAGCGACATAAACATAGAGATAGGCGAGGTCGCTAGGAAGTACATAAGCGAAAATAGGAAGGTCATAGATGTGAGAGGGCCGGTTTTCCTAGCCGTCAGGGCCAAGGTATCGGAGAGATGAGTTCCATGCTCCGCTCGCTTCCAAGCAACTTCTCCCTGGAGCGAGCAGAGCACGCTCAAAGGCTCTTAACTCTCAAGGTGAAGATCCACGACGATTTCGAGGGGCCAATAAGGACGGTTGGAGGGGCCGACGTCGCTTGGAGGGGGGACTTCGCAATCGGCTGCATAACGGTTTACGAATACCCCTCTCTCTCCTCATTAGAGAGGAGGACAGCGATGGTCAAACACTCCTTCCCTTACATCCCGACCTTCCTATCCTTTAGAGAGGTGAAGCCATTGATGGAAGCGCTCTCAAAGGTGAATATCAGACCGACGATTCTATTCGTCAATGGTCAAGGGATAGCCCACCCGAGGAGGTTCGGCCTAGCCTCCCACTTGGGTGTCGTTGCGGACATACCCACGATAGGCATCGCACAGAGCGTCCTATGCGGAAGGCCCAAGCGCCCTCTCACAGACGTCGGCTACGTGGAGCTCGTTGATTGCGTTGAGGGGCGCGAAGAGGTCATAGGGTACCTCTACAAGAGCGACAAGCGCTTCAGGCCCATTTGCATAAGCGTGGGCCACAGGGTCAGCCTAGAGACGTCTTTAGAGCTCACGAAGTCCTGCATCAAGAGAGGGCTCAAGCTCCCCCTCCCGCTCTACTCAGCTCACGTGGAAGCCAACAAGGAGGCTAATAGCCTTGGAGGGTCGAAGTAGCATCGACGCCGCGAAGAGAGACGTCGCCGACTTGTCCAAGATAGACCCAGACCTCTGGTTCGCCTTGCTCCACTTAGCTAAGCTGGGGGCTTTGAGGAAGGCCGTGTTCATAAACACGTTTGAGCTGGCCAAAGAGCTGGGAACTTCTCAACAAACGGCCTCGCGAAGGATATCGGGGCTCGAGGCCAAGGGGTACATCAAGAGGGGTGTTGGCAGGAGAGGCCAAACAATAGTGATAACGGAAGAGGGGGCTCGAAAGCTCATGGCCGTCTACGTAACCCTACATGCCTCGCTGAGCGAGGCTTTAAAGAGCGTGGTAATATCGGGGGAGGTGTTTACCGGCTTCGGCGAAGGGGCTTACTACGTGAGCCTCGACGGCTACAAGACGCAGATCATAGAGAAGCTGGGCTTTGACCCCTACCCCGGTACGCTGAACCTCAAGCTGACGGACCCTTCAGACATGTATTTCAGAGAAGTCTTGAGCCATAGAGCTGGGATATTGATCAGAGGGTTCAGCGACGGGAGGAGGACTTACGGGTCCGTAAAGGCCTTTAAGGCAAAGGTCCACGACATCGACGCGGCGGTCCTGTTCATAGAGAGGACTCATTACGGGCGCGACACGTTGGAAGTGATAGCCCCCGTTAAGTTGCGCCAAGTACTGAACCTGAAGGATGGAGACAGGGTTTCAGTGGAGGTCTATTTAGCTTAGACCCCTCGATGCGATTAAGCTTAATAGCTCGACCTGACAATTAGTAGCTGGGCACGGCGGGTAGGCCCGGGGGGCTCGGCCTCCCCTGTAACCGCAAACGGCCGCATGGCGGGGGCAGTAACCCCGACAAGCGGCTCGGAAAGCCCGAGATCCTCCCCGGCCCTAAACTATGATGCTCCGCCCCATGGGGGCGCTGTAGGGGGTAGCTCCCCCGTAGGGGGGACGCGAACCCCCTCACCGGCCGAACCAGGTTAGGCCCGGGAGGGAGCGGCCTTAAGGCCGGGCAGCGTCGTTCATGGGTCGACGGGGCCGAGAGAGGGGCTGGGAGCAGGGCTCGGGTGGACCGGGTCCATTGTCGAGGGCCGCCGTGCCCAATACACTCGCAACAATTAAGTCCTAGTGGAGCGTCTCTTTGCTCTAAATCGGAGCGTGAGTCGTTGGAGCGAGTACTACTGGGGCTCGTGATCTTCTCAGGCCTCTGGGCCATCGTCACGCTGGCGTATAAGTTTTTGAACCTCAAGAGATACGGCTTCTCCCTCAAGCCCTTCTTGCTAATCGCGAAGTCGAAGAGTATGGCAGGAAAGCTCCAAGCCATGGGCTCTGCTAACTCAAGGGCTTGGAGGATCGTGTCTAACGTGGGGGTCCTCGTCTCGGGAGGGCTGACGGCCTTTGCCTTCCACTTCTTAATCACGAGCTTGATGGCAAGGATAGCAAGGCCCTCTCAGCCCAGCCTATACGTCGTAGTCCCGGGCTTCACGATCGAGTGGGACGCAGTGCCATATTTCGTCGTGGCCGTTGCCATAATCATAACGGTCCACGAGGCCTTTCACGCCATAACATTCGGCAGCGAGAGGGTGCCGATTAAGAGCTTCGGCTTCTTCCTGGCGGCCATAATTCCTGGGGGCTTCGTCGAAGCAGACGAGGAGGCCTTCAAAAAGAGTAAGCCGATATCGAAGATGAGGGTCTACGCCTCGGGCTCTTTCTCCAATTTCTTGCTCTTCTTGCTGGCGATGGCCCTCTCGATTTTAACGATTTCCTCAAGCCCGCAAGGGGTTCTGGTGCTCGATACCCAAGAGGGCTATCCAGCTCACGGATCGTTGAAGAGCTGGGACGTGATAGTGGCCGTCGACGGTCACGAGATACGCAACATAAGCGACTTGAACGCGGTCCTGAGCGCGACGGCGCCAGGAACGGAGGTAAACGTGACAGTCTTGAGAGACGGAGAGTCTGTTGTGCTTAGACTCAGAACAGCCCCTCATCCGAGTAACAGCTCGAGGTCTTACTTAGGGGTAAGCATAGCTGAGTACCACCCTTCGACGATACCTTGGCTGAGGGGGCAAGCCTACTTACACTGGACGTCGACGCTCCACTGGCTCACGGTATTGTCCTTTAGCGTGGCCATGATAAACATGCTCCCCATACCCCTCTTAGACGGCTCTGGCTTCGTGAGGGCCCTCCTAGAGGGCCCTCTGAAGAATAACAAGAAATTGATCGATTTAGTTGCGAATGTGCTTGGAGCCTTCTCGCTCTTTCTCCTCATCGCCAATGTGGGGCTTCCAATGCCATAGAGGGAGAGGCGATGCAGTGCGTTAAATGTGGTGCGAAGGCCGTCTACTACTCGGTCTACTCCGGCCACGGGTTCTGCGCTAAGTGCTTTATGAAGAGCGTGGAGCAAAGGGTCAGGGCCACGATAAATAAGTATAGGCTGTTTGACCCCAAGGACCAAATACTAATAGCGATTTCCGGCGGCAAGGACAGCCAGGTCTTGGCGACCATAGTCACGAAGATAGAGAGGGGCTTCCCGGATGTGACCTTGACCGCCTTGATCGTCGACGAGGGGGTCCCGGGCTACAGGGACTTCGGCTTAAGGAGGAGCAGAGAGCTCTGCAAAGAGCTAGGCATAGAGCTCGTGACGACCTCGTTTAGAGGGCTCTTCGGCTACTCCTTGCCCGAGATAACGTCCATCGCTGAGAAGAGGGGTATAACGCTGAGGGCCTGCACCTTCTGCGGGATCTTGAGGAGGAGGGCCATCAACATCAAGGCCAAGGAGCTCGGTGCCACGAAGGTCGCCACAGGGCACAACTTAGATGACGAGGCTCAAACGGCGTTGATGAACTTGCTGAGAGGCGACGCCCTCAGGCTCCTGCGCCTAGGTCCAAAGCCCGTCGAGGAGCTCCCGGGCTTCGTGCCGAGGGTGAAGCCCCTCCGCTACATACCGGAAAAGGAGACAACGCTCTACGCTTACTTCAAGGGCTACCCCCTCTACGAGGTGGAGTGCCCATACGTCAGGGAGTCCATGAGGGACGAGATACGCTTCGTATTGAACGAGATCGAGAGCAGGCACCCGGGCACCAAGTACGCAATAGTTAGGGCCGTGGACAAGTTATCGGCCATGGCCACTAACCTAAAGGTTCAGGTGGGGTTGTGCAAGTACTGTGGCGAGCCCACGTCGAGAGACGTCTGCAGGGCGTGCGAACTGCTTGAGGCATTGGGTGTGACGAGTTGAAGGTGACCAAATACCTCTCCTACTACGTGGGGAAGTTGCCGAGAGGGTGCAGATTGTGCATGAGCGGCATGAAGCTCGTATACTTCGTGACTGGCCTGTGTAGTAGGTCGTGCTTCTACTGCCCCCTCTCAAAGGAGAGGAAAGGTAGGGACGTGGTCTACGCGGACGAGGTCCCGGTCAGGAGCTTAGAGGACGTAATAGCCGAGGCCAAGGCCATAGACGCTAGAGGAGTAGGTGTGACAGGCGGAGACCCTATCCTGAGGGTCGATAGGGTCGTCGAGACGTTGAAGGCCTTGAGAGGGGCCCTGCTCAGAGGGCTCCACGTCCACCTGTACACGACGACCCAGCCCCACGTCAACGAACTCTCCCTGAGCAAGTTGCTCGATGTGGGCATTGATGAGTTGCGCATCCACCCAAACCTCGAGGCGGCCGACGAGCTCGCCCCGCTCAAGCTGGCGGTCGACATGGGTTTCAAGGCTGGGTTGGAAGTCCCAGCCATACCGGGATTTGAAGAAAGGACTTTGAGGATCATCGAGAGAGCCGAAAAGCTGGGGGCCTCCTTCGTGATAATAAACGAGCTCGAGATGACCGAGTCAAATGCTCTAGCTCTTCAGGTCAGGGGCTTTAAGTTGAAGCCAGGCTCGGTGTCGGCCGTTCAGGGGAGCTGGGAGGTTGCCATGACATTGCTGAGGTATGTAGAGGAGTTAGGGCTCGACGGCCACTTCTGCCCAGCGTACATCAAGGACTCCGCTCAATTTAGAAATAGGTTGAGGAGGAAAGCGAGGAACATAGCGATGCCCCACGAGGTCATAACTCGAGACCCCTTGCTCGTCAAAGGGGTCATCGAGCCGCCGGAGGGCACCTCTCTCGAAGAGGCTCTTGGGAGGATCAAATCGATCGCGCCAGAGCTCCACGTTTACGTCAACGTTAGCAAGAGCAGGCTCGAGTGCAACTATAAGGAGCTGAAGAAGCTGTCGAAGTTACTGAAGGGCGCGGGCTTCAAGCTAAGCATAGTCGGCGAGTTGCCGACGAGCTTTAGGGAGCAAGTCATGCTCAAGCCCATTTAATCCGATAGCCCGAGCTCCCTCTCGCTCCTCTCCTTCGCCCTGATCATCTTTTCAGTCACTCTTTGGGGGAGGGCGACGTCCTCTCTTCGGAGGGACGTGGGGCCTATGACGACGATCCCTTTGCCGTCGACTATGTCGATCTCGTACATACGCTTGTCGTGGGGGGTCCACCTCATCTTCTCCACCATTATGAAGCGCCTCAGAACGCCGCCGCTGACGCTCCTCCTAAACCTGATTATGCCGTCGGCTACGTGCTCGACTCCGAAGCCGAAAGCCTCGGACGTAGTTATGGCGTACTGGCTTGTCATCAGTATGGTCATGTCCCACTGGCTCAGGACCCTCTTTATGAAGTAGCTGTGCCTCCTAGCCATGGCCGGGGCGTCGAGCCAGAAGGCCGACATCGAGTCTATGACTAACCTCGTGGGGCCGTAGCCCAAGTACTTCTTCGCCTCTATGACCTTTTGGACCAGCTCCTCGGGGTTGAGGGCGTTGAGGGTCCAAGGGGCTTTGTCACTGCGCATGAGGGCGTCCATTATCACCAGCCTCTTCTCCTCCTCGCTCCTCTTGAGGTCGAAGCCGAATTGAGATGCCTGGATGATGATGGAGTTGCGGCTCTCCTCCGTGGTCACGAATATGCCCTTCTCCCCCCTCTTAAGCCCTTCGGCCATGAAGTGGATGCAAAATACTGTCTTCCCGGTCCCGGGCTCGCCAGTGACTGCAACGACGAAACCCCTGGGTATGCCGCCAGCCATCATTTCGTCTACCTTTGGTATTCCTGTCGAGACTCTCTCGATCCTTATTGGTACGGTCGACATACGTGGTTTAAAATGTTAGGAGAGGCAATTAACGTTGTCGCGGCACGCCACGGAAGCAGGTAGCGTGCGGGCCTTGATGGCTCAGGCTATGACGGTAACCTAAAAGATCCGCCTCAAGCCCTCCTCTTGTCTAAGACTGTTGACAGCCCCTCCACCCAAGGCTCGAAGCGACGCATGACCTCGGGTATCTTGTCTATCACGTCCGTCGCTAGCATGTGATAGCCCTTCTCCTCGGCTGCTAGGGAGCCAGCTGCTCCGCATATGAACGAGGCCGCCGCGGCGGCCCTGAGGCAGGAAAACCCTCTGCTCAAGATGGATGCCGTCAAGCCCGTCAAGACGTCTCCCGTGCCGCCCACTGTCATTGCCGGGTTCCCGGTCATATTGACTTTGACCCTGATTCCGTCCGATATGACGTCCTCGGGGTGCGCTTTGACGAGGAGCGTGACTTCATGTTCTCTGGCAACCCTCTTGACCTTTAGGGCCTTCTCCGCCCAAGAGCCTTCCAAGCTCGTGCTGAAGAGCAACGTGAACTCTCCAGCGTGAGGGGTCAGAACAGCGTTCGCCTCCCTAACTACGTCCAGCCCCCCTGCGAGGGCCTTCAGGCCGTCGGCGTCTATGACCATTGGCTTACCCAAGCCTTTGAGCCTTTCGACTATGATCCTAGTGGCCTCAAATACCTCCTCGTCAACTCCCATGCCGGGGCCCACAACCACGCAGTCGAACCTCTCGGCAGTTCTGACGACTTCGTCTACATGCTTGGGCGTGAACTTGAGGCCCTCGACCTCTCGAACTATTAGGTTCGGCGAGAAGCTCCTAATGGCCCCCGAAACGGATTGAGAGGTCATTACCACCGCCAGGTCGCACCCCCCTCTGAGAGCCGCTAAAGCGGCCAGCGCTGGAGCGCCTGAGTACTGCCACCCCCCTCCCACGACGAGCACCCTGCCCCAGTCGCCCTTCTTGGACTCCGGCGGCCTGCGCCTGACGGTGAACCTGACGTCTCCCGGCCCGACGATAATCTCCGCCTCGGGCGGCACGCCTATGTTGGCGACGACGACCTCGCCCGTGTACCGTTCGTTGCCCCTGAGCCCTCTCTTCGGCTTGTGCATCGTCACGGTCACGTCAGCTTCAACGGCCTCTCCGTGAACCTCGCCAGTCGAGGGATTCACCCCCGTGGGGACGTCTATCGAGACCTTAAAGGCGTCGCAGGAGTTTATGGCCTTGACGACAGATAGTAGCGGCTCTCTCAGCGGACCCCTAAGGCCAGTCCCTACTAAGGCGTCGATTACGACGTCGGCCTCCCCAAGCTCCTTTCTGAGGACGTCGAGGTCCGCGTGGTCTCTGAGCTCCAAGAGCCTTATGGACCAGTCCATCCTCTTCGCCATTTCCCAGTTGTATTTAGCCTCGCGCCCCTCGATGTCGGCCCCCTTACCGACGAGGATGACGACGGGCCTCCCCCCTCTGCACGCGATATGACGGGCAGCGGCGAAGCCATCTCCTCCCTTATTCCCCCTCCCGGCGACCACGACGATCTTCTTGCCCTTGACGCCGGTCCTCTGCTCGATGACGTCGGCCACGCTCCTGCCAGCATTCTCCATGAGCAAGAGCCTAGGGACGCCTAGGTACTCGGAGTTCTCGTCAACTATCATCATCTCCTCGGCGGTTAGCTCCTCCAGCTCGCCTCTTAGCTCCTCCAAGCTCACGGCCCCCTCCTCGCGGCCAAGAGCTCCGCCAACGCCATGTACACGCCGTAAGCCCTTATGACCGGGGTTGTCACGATCACGCTCTCTTCGTTTAGCGTAATGCCTCTTCTGTACTCACTCATGTGGGCGTAGCACACCTGTTCCATCAGTATGACCTTTTCCTTGATGAACTTTTTAGCGACGCTCTTCAAGTCCAGGAAGTCGTTGCACCTGCATATCAGGATCCCGCTGTGCCAAAGCGGCACGCTCTTCGCTATGTAACTGCAAAAGGCTATGTCCTTTACCTCCTTGCGCTCTAGATTTATCACCTCTACATCGTAGTCTAGCCACTTGAACTTCAGGCTCTCTGCCTCGCTCATGTCTCGCCACCGCTCTTGTATCAACAACTAGGACGCGACGATTAGATAAACTTGGGCCTGAGCGAGAGCCTCCGTGAAAGCCAGAGCTTGGCTTTAGGCTTGTCCGCGCACTCCTTATTTATAAGCTCGACTAGCTCGCTGAGCTTCATGGTGACCGTCTCCCTCTTCTCCCTGATCCTGACTGATAAGGTGCCCTCCTTGACCTCCTTCTCGCCCACGACCACGATGAACGGGACCCACTCGACCTCCGCGTCCCTTACCTTTCTAGGGACGCTCTCGTCCCTATCATCCACGTCCACTCTAATTCCGGCCTCTTCGATTTTGCTGGCTATCTCCAAGGCCTCCTCCAAGTACTCTGAAGAGACTAGGACTATCCTTACTTGAGTCGGCGACAGCCACACCGGCAACATCGGCGGCCTCCCCAAGGCCCTGTCCTTCTCGGCTTGCTCCAATAGCGCGTAGATCCACCTCTCTATAGACCCCATCGAGCTGTGGACTATGATGCAGCCCCTCTTCGACCCATCCTTGTCTACGAACTTTATGCCATAGCGCTCTGAGTCCTCGACGTCTAGCTGAACCGTGCAGAGCTGGGCATTGCCCCCGAGGGAGTCTATGAACTGGTGCTCCTCCTTGACCACCCAGTAGTGCTTCATGGCCGGCAGGACCTCTACCAACAGGGGCTCTCCCACGTCCCGGGCTAGGGAGGAGAACCACTCCTTGTTCTCCGAGAAGAAGGACTCGACTGCCCTGAGGACTATCACGCAGTCTATCTTCATTGACCTCACGAGCCTCATGTACTTTCTCAGGAGGTTAGCGAACTCCTCTTTGCCCTGCTCTAAATCAGCGCAGAAGCAGTGTATGTCTGGCATGGTGAAGCCCCTGAGCCTCCTCAGGCCGACACACTCGCCTCTCTTCTCCAACCTAAATGAGTGCGAGAGCTCATAGACCCTGAGGGGTAGTTGCCTATAGCTCATCGTGACCTTCTTCATCATACTGAAGAGGCCGAAGTCCCCCGCGAACCTCAACGTGAACTCGTCGTTGTCTATCTTGAACCTGTAGTCCCTTTCGAGGAACCTCGACGCCTGCTCGGCTATCTCCGGGACGCTCAACCTGTAGATCATGGGGGTCTCGACGACCGTAGCCCCCACGTCGTTGACGGCTATGTCCATCGCCAGTTCTTCTAGCAGGTGCTTTATGAAGGCCCCCTTGGGGAGGAACTTGAAGTGCCCCACGTCGGACGCGGGCTCGTAGTCCACGAGCTCAAGCCTCTGCATGAGCCTTATGTGCGGCGGAGAGCCCCTTTCCGACTTCAAGCCCCTCTCATTCATTATCAGCCTCTTGATCGGCGGGTACTTGGCAACGACTTCGTCGTCCTGAGGCCTATCCCGGCTCAGCTCTCTCATCTCGCCGCTGGGCTCCACTAGGACGTAGTAGCCCTCTTCGACCTCGGGCTTTGCGACTTCAATGGCCGTAGCTCGAGCCTCGGGCTTTATCGTCTTCGAGAGCTCCGATAGAGGGTGGCCCTTGCACACTAATGTGAAGGCCTTGTACCACCCGAAAGGAGCGCGCGAGACTCGGACGCCACGCCCCCTTAGCTTCTCCTCCAGCTTCACGAGGATGGCTAGGGCCTCTTTCGGCCTGGCCAAGCTAGAAGAGAGATGAGCGTAAGGGTACAACAAGATCGAGTCGGCCTTCACCTTGTCCATCATGTCCACTATTTCCTTTGACGCTGCATCGACCACGGCGTCGACGGCCTTCGCGTCCTCCTCCTCGACGGCCGTGAACACCACCAAGGCGTTTTCATACGAGCTAGTCCTCCGTCCCTCGTCTATTTTCTCGGCTTCCTCCAGGGCCCTCTCCTTGACCTCGTAGCTCATCGAGTCCGCGTGTATTAAGAGCAACCTCACGTCGAGCACCTTCTCGCCAGCTTTCTCAACGAGGCTACAAGATAGGAAATCGTCGAAGATATAAGGCCTTCTGTATCTGAGCTCAGATCTTGCCCAGCTCTTCCGTAAACTTCTTGACCGCTTCTTCGTAGCTGGCAACGTCTCCTATGTCATAGACATCGCCGGTGAACTTGTACCCGTAGACCCTCTCGCCCCTCTCTATCATGTCCCTAAACACTCTGTCCATGCTGTCAACCCCCTCCAATATGTAGTCGAAGATCTTCGGCTCGAAGGCGTAGATCCCGGCATTGATGTTGAACTCCACTTCTGGCTTCTCGCGCCACGCGAGGACCCTTCCCTGGTCATCGACCTCAACGACTCCGAACCTGACGGTCTGCTTGAGCCCCCTCAAGACCATGGTCGCGGTAGCGCGCTTAGACCTGTGATACCTCACGAGGTCTTGATAGTCGATCTTGGCGTAGACGTCGCCGTACACCGTTATGAACGTGTCCTTGACTAAGCCCTTTACCGGCCTCAGCTGGCCAGCAGTGCCCAGGGGCCTATCCGACTTGACGTACTTTATGTTGACGCCGAGCCACGAGCCGTCGCCGAAGTACGACTCTATCACCCTGGCCAAGTAGCTGCAAGATATTATGACGTCCCTTATGCCTTGATCTCTCAGGTCAACGATTATCCTCTCGAGTATGGGTTTGTCGCCGAGGGGGAGCATGGGCTTCGGGATCACGTAGGTCAACGGCCGTAGCCTGACACCTAGGCCGCCGGCTAAGATTACCGCCTTAACCTCGCTCAACCAGGACCCCTAGTACTATAGCATGTCTTCAATCAGCCTTTTACTCTTAAACCTCTCCAACATGTTGCCGTACTTCTCTTCGTACTTTTTGATCTCTTGTTCGAGGCTCCTAGCAATCCTCCTCTCTATCCTGTACTCGAGCCCGCATAAGCCGTTGGATAGCATTGCGCTCCTGACGCAAGCGGCGTATTGACACTTACCCCCGAAGCATTCCTCGCCGGTCTCCCTACATATCAAGATCCCGTGGGAGGTCGCCCTCGCGCGGTTCCCGAGAGCCTTCACGAGCACCCTTCTCGCGCATCTAAAAAACTCACACTTCGCATCGCAAGGTTTGGGCACGGCGACGACTCCCCTAACGGGGCACGGCCCCTTTAAAGGCGTAAGAGGTATAGGGGGCCTATAATCTTTTCCTCGGAGAGAAGCAATGAACGTGGCCCTCTTGATAATAGACATGTTAAACGATTTCGTCCACGGCTCGCTCAAGGTGCCAGCGGCAAAGGACATAGCCCCGAAAATTAGGAAGCTGGCAGACCTATTTCGCTCGCGCAAGAAGCCCGTGATATACATTAAGGACAGTCACGTGAAGGGGGTGGACCTCGAGTTGAGGCTCTGGGGGGAGCACGCCATAGAGGGCACGTGGGGCTCAGAGGTAATAGAGGAGCTGAGGCCGCAAGCCAGCGACTTCATAGTCGCCAAGAGGCGCTACAGCGGCTTTTTCGCTACGGACCTCGATCTACTGCTCCGGCAGCTCAAGGTCGTGAAGCTGGTCCTAACGGGGGTCGTGACCGACATATGCGTAGTGCACACGGCCGCGGACGCCTTCTTCAGGGGCTACGAGGTGATAGTCGTAAGCGACGCCACGGCATCTCTAACACCTGAGAGGCATGAGAGGGCGCTCAACTACATGAAGGAGGTCTACGGCGCAAAGATCTTGAGCTCCTCTGACGTGGAGGCCATGCTCTCAAGACCGCAACCTTAAAGAGCTCTCGAAGGTCAGCTCCTTCGTGGAGGTTTAGAACTTGCCGCAGAAGGAGAAGCGGTACTTCAGGTCGCGGATATATGAGGTGGACTACGGTAAAGGGACGATAAAGTTGAAGAACAAGTTGTGCCCTCGTTGCAACAGGGTCATGGCCAATCACAAAAACCGCTGGAGCTGTGGTTATTGTCATTACACATTATATTTGTCCTCTTAAACCTACGGCGGGGAAGAGCCCTTGCCCAGCCTGCGCAAAATAGAGGACAAGGAGTTGGTCGACCTCTTAGTGAACCTCATAAGGTCTAAAAGCGAGAACCCGCCCGGCTTCGAAGAAGAGGTCACTTTCGTCGTCAAGGAGTACCTCGAATCTCACGGCCTATCGTGCACGATCTACGAGAAGAGCAAGGGCAGGGCCAACGTCTTATGCAACATAGGGTCCGGGAGGCCGAACTTGGCGTTCGTCTGCCACATGGACGTCGTCCCCGCAGGTGCTGGCTGGACTAAGCCGCCCTATGAGGGCGTGGTAGAGGGCGATAGGGTCTACGGCCGCGGCGCCACGGACAACAAGGGGGCCCTTGCAGCTGTCTTAGCGGCGGCGGTGAGCGTGAGCGACGTCGTGGAAGAGAGCTCCAGCGGGGCTGTGACTATCGCCGCCGTCGCCGACGAGGAGCAGGGCAATTCGTACGGCGTAAGTTACTTGTTGAATGAAGCCGGCTTTAGGCCCGATCACGCAATAGTATGCGAGCCGACGAGCTGCAAATCGGTCGTGATCGCTGAAAAGGGAGTCTTGAGGTTGAAGCTGAGGTCTAGGGGGAAGTCAGCCCACGGGAGCAGGCCAGAAGAGGGGGTGAACGCGATAGTGAAGCTCTCTAAGGTCTTGGCCAAGCTCGAGGGCTTCAAGATGAGCTATGAAGAGCACCCGCTCCTTACCGCTCCGACAATCAACGTCGGCATGATACATGGCGGAGAGGCCGTGAACGTAGTCCCCTCAGAGTGCACGTGTATGCTCGACATAAGGTACTTGCCAAGCCAGATCCCCGAGAAGATATTAGCCGAGATAAGGGCTTTGATCGAGAAGGTCAAGGAAGAGGATCCTCAAGTCAACGTCGAGGCCGAGATAACGGGGTTCGAGGAGCCGCTCTTAATGCCGCAAGACAACGCCTTGATCAAGCTGTTAGAGGAGTGCTCAATGAAGGTCGCCGGCTTTAAGCCAGCGATTAAGGGCATGAGCGGGAGCACGGTGGCCAAGCTCTTCTTCAAGAGGGGCATCTCATCGGTCGTTTATGGCCCCGGAGACGAGAATCTCTGCCACAAGGCAGACGAATACATAGAGATATCGCAGTTGAGGCTGGCGTCACGAATTTACGCCGAAGTCATGTCGAGCTTCGGGAAGTACTTGGGGGATCCATGTGAGTGAGCCAAGAAAGTTCGCAATTCTGTGGGCCCCGTGGAGGATAAAGTACATAGAGTCGCCGAAAGCCGAGGCTTGCATCTTTTGTGTTGAGGGGATGGAAGAGAAGGACCGCGAGAATCTGGTGGTGTATAGGGGTGTCAAGTCCTTCGTGATGATGAACAAGTACCCGTACAACACTGGTCACTTGATGGTAGCGCCCTATAGGCACGTCAGGGATTTAGTGGATTTGACCGAAGAGGAGTTGCTGGACTTGGCGAAGAGCGTCAACCTCTCCATAATGATCTTAAGAGAGGCCCTGAAGCCTGAGGGCTTTAATATTGGGATAAACATGGGCAGAGTTGCTGGGGCTGGGATAGAGGATCACATCCACGTACACGTAGTACCCCGGTGGGCTGGCGATACCAATTTCATGCCCGTGTTAGCGCAAGTCAAGGTAATGCCCGAGCTCCTCCAATCCACGTACGACAAGCTGAGGGGTGCCCTCTCTAAGGCCTTGAAGGAGAGGTCCCCTCAATGAAGATAGGCATATTCACTCGGAACGAACACTCTTGGTGCTCTCGTAAGCTAAGGGACGAGATCATAAAGGCAGGCCATGAGCCCTTCCCCATGAGGTTCAGTAGGGTGAGGGCGAACATAGGCTTTAAGCCCTCGGTATCTTATGACGGCGTCGACTTAGTTAACGAACTTTCAATAGCCATAGTGAGGCCAATAGGCAGGGGCTCCGTAGACGAGTGCTTCTTCAGGATAGACCTGCTCCACAAGCTCGAGAGGTTGGGCTTGCCTATAGTCAATAGGCCTTCGACCATAGAGAGGTGCATGAGCAAGTTCACGGCGTTAGCGGTGCTGGAAGAACATGGATTGCCCGTGCCGAAGACCACGGTGACCGAGAACCCCGTCGAGGCGCTGAAGGCCTACCATGAATTGAAAGAGGACGTAGTGGTCAAGCCCCTCTACGGCTCTCGAGGCTTTGGGATCTCGAGGCTGAGGGACGAGGACGTGGCGAGGAGGGTCATATCGGACCTCCACTTCTTAAGGCACGTCCTGTACTTGCAGGAGTTCATCCCTCACGGCGGGAGGGACATAAGGATCTTCGTCGTCGGAGGCGAAATAGTGGCCTCCATGCAAAGGACCTCGTCTAGCTGGAAGACGAACATAGCGTTGGGCGCGAAGCCCGTGCCATTTACCCCGAGCGAGGAGCTAGCGAACTTGGCCCTGAAGGCCTGCGAGGTCCTGGGTTGCGAGATAGCTGGAGTGGACGTGATAGAGTCGCCATCGCAAGGGTATTTACTGACCGAGGTGAACAGCCAGCCGGGCTGGATGGGCTTGCAGGCAGTCACTAAAGTGAACGTGGCCACCAGGATAGTGAGGTTCTTGATTTCTAAGGCGAAGAGGTAATGGGCAAGGTAGTGAGGTGGAGGAACTACATAGCGATACCGCTCAAGTCTGAGGTCTGGAGGCCTAAGACGGACTTCAAGGACAAAATAGTCGAAATGATAAGGAACATAGCCGAAGACGGCGATTACGTCGTCGCCTCCGAGAAGGCCCTCTCAACAGCCTTAGGGCACCTCTACGACGAGTCCTTGATAAAAAGCGATTTGTTCAGCAAGGTCATGACTTACCTGACCACGAGGGTGTTGTGGGGCGCCCTCCTGGGCCGCGTGTGCAAGTTCTCTCCCGAGACATTGCGCTTGCTCAGGAATTACCCGCTCGCCGACGGCGCGCGCCACAAAAAGCTCGCCCTAAGGGTTGGCGGCCCGCTCCAGGCGCTTAGACCGACCTCCGAGGCCGGGATAGATACGACGAACGTTCCGGGCTACCTCGTCTCCCTGCCCCTCGAGAAACCTTTCGAAGTCGCCCACGAGATCCGAAAGCACGTAGCAAAGAAGCTAAAGGTGAACGTGCGCGTCGTCATAGCAGATAGCGATAAGTGCTATAGACTCAAGCGCATCCCCAAGATCATCTTGACTTCTAGAGAAACGGGGCTCACTCCCTCCGTAAACTTGGGCTTCATATCTTTTCTGATAGCGCGCGCCTTTAGCCGACTCTTCAGCCCCTACGCGACGCCCTTGGGCTTTTCGCCGCGAAGCATAGACTTAGACGAGCTCCTCATAGTCTCTGAGCTGGCTGACAGGGCTCGAGGACCGGGAGCGGGGAGGACTCTATTTGAAGTAGAGAAGAAGCTGGGGCTCAAAGCAACTGAGATTACGTGGGAGACGCTGAACTCGCTTCCACACTACCCGGTAGTCGTCGTGAAGAAGATTAGGAGGTCTCTGCAAGCTTGACGGCGTCTTTCAGGTATATCTTGTAGGGGCCTAGCTTGCCTCCATAATTGCCCGCCGTGATCTTGACCACGCCCCTGACGCTGCAAGCGGCTTTTACTCCGACCCCCGTAGCTCTCGCTACGGACTCTTCGTCTAGCCCGTTGATCACTATCTCCATAACGCTCTTCACGTTCTCCGGGATCCTCGTGTCCGGGACCTTGTCTCTTATGGCCGGGCAGTACAAGTGGTTCGTTGTAGCGGCCAGCTTGGGATACTTCAGAGAGCCCACCTTGGAGCCCGATCTCACGATGCCTCCAGGGAACGGCAAGACTACGTTCCTGCACTTCTTAGAGATCTCTTCAACTGCCCTCTCAGCGGCCTCAAGGGCGGCCTCGCGGCTCGAGGCCAAGATGAAGAAGTTCCCTCCTGCGACCGCCTTGACCACTCCGACGGTGTCTTCGACTATGAACTCTCCCTCCATTACGGGTATTCTCCACACGACCTTGCCGTACATCCTGTCCTTGACTTCATACCCGTCTCCGAACTTCGCGAGGGCCTCGCCTATGTGCATCTTCCTCTTCGACTTCGGTACCCCGTCGAAGAGCGCCGTCGTCGGGCAGGTCAAGATGCATTGGCCTACCCTAATTATCGTCTGCAGCTTCAGCTCGGGCACCGATCTGTGGTATATGTGTATCAGAGCCCCGACCCTCTTGTCGACGGTCCTCTCGGGAGGAACTAGCCTCTCAATGCCAGCCTCTGCGGGGGACATTATTATCGAGGTCGCGAAACCCGTCGCTACTCTGGCCGCTGTCAAGGCCCACTTTTCGTTTAAGGCCGTTATGAGGAGCCTAGTGGCGTACATCGGGAAGGCCTCGGCAAACGTGTCCTCTATCTCCACGTCCCCTATTTTGAACGACAAATGCACCACCGGCTTTAACTCTCAAAGTTGTTGAGGCTAAAAGTTTTCGGTTTGAGGTGGAGAGTAAAGCTTTTCTCCCTACTTCAATAAAGGAAAGAGCTTGGAGGTTCTTGCCTTGAGCCAGCAAGCCCCTGTTAGGATAGGCATTGTGAAGTTGGGTTGCGTCGGCTGCGCGCCTCTCCTCGAGTACCTGCTCGACGAGAGGGCCGATAGAAACGACATAGTCGTCAGGGTCGTGTCGAGCGGGGCCAAGCTGACGCCTGAGGAAGCCGAAGAGGTCGTGAAGGTGCTGGAGAAGTTCAAGCCGCAGCTTGTGGTAGTCGTGAGCCCCAACGCCGCCCTACCCGGACCTACCAAGGCTAGAGAAGCGGCCAAAGCGCTCAACGTGCCAGTGGTGGTGATATCCGACGCCCCAGCGAGGAAGGCCGTCAGCAAGCTCGAAGAAGGGGGCTTCGGCTACATAATAGTCGAAGCGGACTCCATGATAGGGGCTCGAAGGGAGTTCCTAGACCCCACAGAGATGGCCCTCTTCAACTCAGACATCATAAGGGTGCTGGCCATAACGGGCGTCTTTAACCTGATAGTCAAGGCCATAGACGAAATTATAGCCTCGATCAAGAAAGGAGAGCAGGTAAAGTTGCCGAAGCTAGTCGTGACTAAAGAGCTAGCGCTAGAAAGCGCGGGCTTCTCCAACCCCTACGCCTACGCCAAGGCCATGGCCGCCTTCGAGGCCTCTCGGAAGGTCGCCGATTTAACGACCGAGGGTTGCTTCAAGGTCCAAGAATGGGAGAAGTACATACCGCTAGTGGCAGCTGGCCACGAGTTGATGAAGTACGCGGCCAAGCTCGCTGACGAAGCCCGAGAGATAGAGAAGGGCACAGACCAAGTTTTCAGAATGCCGCACAGAGCTAGTGGCGAGCTAGCCACCAAGAGGAAGTTGGTAGAGAAGCTACCTCCGAAACGCGAGTGAAAGTATATGCCTAGCCTCGAAGTTACATTAACGACTGGTGTAACTCTGAAGCAAGGAGCGCAAATAGAGAGTAGCCGCTACGTCAAAGACTACATCGACGCAGCTGCCGTGTGCCTCATGAACCCGGAGGACATGGCGCAGCTTGGAGTGAAAGAGGGCTCAAACGTGAAGGTCACGACCGAGGCGGGCTCGGTAGTTGTCAAAGCCTCGGCTTACAAGGGGAATTCGAGAGGGTTAGCCTTCATACCTCGCGGCCCTTGGGCTGAAGCCGTGATATCAGCGAAGACTAGGGGCACTGGCATGCCCCATTTCAAAGAGATGAATGCAATGATAGAGCCGACGGACGAGCCAGTGCCATCAATCGAAGAGCTAATCTTCAGGAACTCGGAGAAGAAGCCCCTTAAAGTACCAGTGGAGTACTTGATGAGCCCGGCGGACTTCGAGGAGATAGGAGGGGTATTTGAAGACCATGTGTGCACGATATGCGCCTGTTGTTGCGATGACTTGGTAGTCGAGGTCAAGGGAGGGGTAATAGTTAACGTTAGGAACGCCTGTGCCAGGTCCCTAGCTAAGTTCAAGTCTTACGCAGTCGAAAGAGTGAAGAAGCCCCTCATAAGGGTTGGAGACCGTTTAGAGCCAGTTAGCTACGACGAGGCGATAGCTAGAGCCGCTGAAATACTAGCGCACGCCAAGTACCCCCTGCTCTACGGCTGGAGCAGCACATCAAATGAGGCGGTCAAGCTCGGCGTTAGGCTAGCAGAACTCGTGGGAGGCGTTACAGACTCCACGGCCACGGTCTGCCACGGACCGAGCATCATGGGTCTTCAGCACTACGGGATTGTGATGTCAACCCTAGGCAACATGAGGGACTACGCAGACCTCATGGTGTTTTGGGGTTGCAATCCCCCGATGGCGCATCCCAGGCACTTCGTGAGATATTCGGCGCTAGCCAAAGGCAGGAGAGTCAAGGGGAGGGCCGATAGGAAGATAATAATCGTCGACGTGAGGGAGACCGAAGCTGCAAGGACGGCGGACATGCTCGTCAAAGTCAAGCCGGGGATGGACTACGAGCTCTTGACTGCCTTGTTGATGGTGGTCAAGGGGCTTGAGCTCGAGGAGGAGGAAGTGGCCGGCGTGCCTAGGGAGACCATCGTGAAGATGGCTGACCTCATGATGTCGGCGAAGTTCGGGGTCATATACTTCGGCTTAGGGCTTTCGCAATCGTCGGCGAAGAACAGGAACGTAGAGGCCGCCATAAGGCTAGTCCAAGCGCTGAACGACTGGACGCTCTTCTGCTTAAACATGATGAGGGGGCATTGGAACGTTACCGGTACCAACCAGGTATGGGCTTGGCTGACGGGCTATCCTTACGCCATAGACTTCAGGAGGGGCTATCCGAGGTACAACCCTGGAGCTACGTCAGCCATCGACCTCTTGGCTAGGGGAGAGGTCGACGCGGCTATGATAATAGCGAGCGACCCAGCCGCCCACTTCCCCTCCCAGGCCTTGAGGCACTTAGCCAAGATCCCCTTAATAGTCGTGGACCCCAAGTGGACGTTAACGGCCAGCATCGCCGACGTGTACATCCCCACCAAGGCCGTCGGGATAGACGCCGAGGGCTCTTGCTACAGGATGGATAACGTACCCCTGAGGATTAAGAAGGTTCTCGAAAGCAAGGGCTTGATGGATGACGTCGAGCTTTTGGAAAAGCTCATCGAGAAGGTTAAGGAGGTTAAAGCCCGTGAGGCATGAACCTCTCATAATAAGAGGAGGATACGTGATCGACCCGCTAAACAAGGTAGATTGCGAAGTCATGGACATAGGCATCTCCGACGGCAAGATAGTCGATCCATCGACCATAGAGGGCAAGGCCAAGGTTATAGACGCCAAAGGCAAGCTAGTGATGCCAGGAGGGATAGACCTTCACACGCACGTAGCGGGTCCCAAGTTCAATGCCGGCAGGATAATGACGCCTCAAGACCACAGGAGATCTCTGATCAAGGCAACGTTGATGAGTAGGTCTGGAGTAGGCCTCACGGTCCCATCGACGACCTTCATCGGCTATAGATATGCTCAGATGGGGTGGACGACGATAGTCGAGCCTGCAACGCCCGCCTTTAAGACGAGGCACACCCACGAGGAGCTGGACGACATCCCCATCGTCGACAAGGCCTGCCTCCCGCTCTTCGGCTCCAGCAGGATAGTCATGGAACTCGTGAGCAAGGGCGACCTCGAAGCCCTCAAGGCCTATGTCGCGTGGGCCCTGAAGTCTGTTAAGGGGTATGGGATAAAGATAGTGAACCCAGGTGCTTCCGAGCCCACTTGGTGGACCAGGTGCATAGGCTTGGACTTGGACGACCAGCTGCCCGAGTTAGGCATAACCCCTAGGGACATCGTGAGGGCTCTGTGCAAGGTGTCCATTGATCTCAAGCTCCCCCACCCGATACACGTGCACTGTAATAAGCTCGGCTTCCCCGGGAACTACGTCTCGACGTTGAAGACTATGGACTGCGTGTCCGACCTCTACAAGGGCGGCAAGCCCATAATCCACATAACTCACGTGCAGTTCACGGGCTACGCGGGTACTTCGTGGGCCAACCTCGCCTCGGGAGGGGAGGAGATAGCCAAGTACCTGAACGCGCACGAGCACGTAACGGTAGACTTAGGACAGGTAGTCTTCGGGAGCATTTTGACCATGACCGCTGACCTACCGTTCGAGTTCGTCCTATTCCACATAATGATGGGCAAGTTGCACGGCACCATGACCGAGTCCGAGGTCACGGCTGGCGTCGTGCCCTACGCTTACAGGAAGAACAACTACGTCAACACGGTGCAGTGGTGCATAGGGCTCGACGTGGCGCTGCTGGCCAAAGACCCTTGGAAGATAGTCTTCTCCACCGACAACCCCAACGCCGGCAGGTTCACCAAGTACCCGACGGCCCTCTCCTGGCTCGTGAGCAAGAAGGCTAGGGAGGAGGTCATGGCGGAGGTCAATAGGAGAGGCCTCAAGCACGCGGCCTTGCCGTCGATAGACAGGGAGTACACGTTGTATGACGTGGCGATAGTCACGAGCGCTGGCCCCGCGAAGTTGCTGGGGCTCGAGAATCGCAAGGGCCACTTGGGGGTTGGGGCGGACGCCGACGTGGCGATCTACGACCTGAATCCTAAGGAGGTGGACGTCTCGAGGGACTACAAGGCCTTCGTCAAGGCCTTCAGGAGGGCCTACTGCACTATAAAGTCCGGTGTGGTGGTCGTGAAGGAGGGCAAGGTCGTGGAGCCGGACGTGTATGGGGCCACGTACTACGTCGACGCGACGAAGATGGTTGACAAGGCGGTCTACGACGGGACCGTCAAGCGCCTTAAAGAGACGTTTAACCAGTACTACAGCGTGTCCTTCAGCAATTACATAATAGACGATAAGGAGCTCAGAAACCCCGTCAAAGTGGAGGCGGGCTAAATGCCAGTCTTGACGTTAAGCCTAGTCAAGGACCCGAGCGTCCCGGTAGAAGTCGAGGCAGTAATCCCGGACAAGATAGCTGGGCTCTCCTTAAACGAAGTGTCGAAGATGCCGGTATGGGTGGGCAATAGGCGGCTAAAGCTCGGGGACCTCTTCCAAGTGGAGGGCGAGCCGGCCTCGAGGCCGGAGGAGCTCAAGGTGGTATTCAAGGGCTACACCAACAGGCTTTGGCGCGTCGGCGAGAAGATGAGCTCGGGAGAGGTAGAGGTCCTTGGGGGCGTAGGGCCCTACGCTGGTAGAAAGATGAAGGGGGGCAAGCTGATAGTGAGGGGTCCTGCGGGCCTCTGCTTAGGGGCCAAGATGTCCGACGGCGTGATAGAGGTCTTCGGGTCGGCCGATGATCGAGTGGGCGGGGCCTACAGAGGCGAGTTGCCGCCTAAGGGCATGAAGGGCGGGACGATAATAATCCACGGCGATGCCGGAGCTGAGGTAGGGCTGGGCATGAAGGGCGGGACGATAATAGTCGACGGGTCGTGCGACATCATGCCCGGCTTGGAGATGAAGGGCGGGACCATACTAGTGAAGGGGAGCTGCGCTGGCAAGGCTGGGGCGAGGATGACTGGTGGAAGAGTAATAATCGTTGGGAGGTTGCCGACGATATTGCCGAGCTTCTACGTCGACGAGGTAAGGCCCTCGATAAAGGTCGCAGGGGAGAAGGTAGAAGGCCCTCTGCTAGTGTTCGTGGGCGACGCCGTGGCGAGCGAGAAGTGCGGCGGCAGGCTGATGGTCAACCTCAAGAACAACCCGCACCTCAAGAAATACGAGGACCTCATAGCAGGGAAGGTCGAAGCCGAGCTATAACGCTTAAAGAAAAAGGAAAGAAAAAGCTTTACTTGAAGGCCGCTATTATTTTTCTCCCTATCATTTCCATGGCAACCTTCTTCTTGGGGCCTAAGGGCGATCCCGCTACGAACTGCGTCACTCCGACCTTCACCAACTGCTCGATCTTCGTTATGCAGTCCTCGGGCGTCCCTGATATCGAGAAAGCTTCTAGAGAAGCGTCGGAGACCGCCTTGCCAGCCCCAGGGACGTCCCCTTTAGCTAAGGCGCCTCTTATCGCCTCGACCTCTTCCCTCTTAACCCCGTGCCTCTCTAGGACTTCGTCCGGCGCACCAGCCACTATGAAGGCCACAACGATCCTAGCAGCGTCTCTAGCCTTGGCGGCATTCTCGTCGACGGAGAGGGCCGCATAGGCCACGACATCTACTTTGTCCATGCTTTTGCCAGTCTTCGTGACACCCTCCTTTATGAACTTCATTGCTACCTCGAAGTCCTTGGGGTGCGACGCGTTGATCAGCACGCCGTCGCCTATTGCCCCTGCGAGCTCGAGCATCTTGGGCCCTTGAGCGCCTATGTATACCGGTATTGGCGTTGAAGGCTTGAAGCTGAGCCTGGCATTGGTTAGACGAAACACGCTCCCCGCGAAGTTCAGGACCTCGCCAGTCCACAGCCTCCTTATTATCTCAACAGCCTCCCTGACGGCAGTTAGGGGCTTTTCGAGGCTTATGCCCAGCTGGCCGAGGGTGGAGCGGTCGCCGGGGCCCAGCCCCAAGACGGCCCTGCCATTGCTGACCTCGTTCAAAGTCGCTATCGCGGAAGCGGTCCAAGCCGGGTGCACGTGAAATGGATTTGTGACCCCTGGACCGAGCTTTATGCTCTTCGTGTTTAGTGCGGCTGCCGTCAGGGCTATATAGGTGCACCTATTAGTGTAATGGTCTGTCACCCACACGTAGTCAAAGCCCAAGTTCTCGGCTTGGACTATTGAGCTCACAAGCCCGTCGATCGTGGTCGTGGGGACGAACTCCACACCAAACTTCAGCGGCACCCAAGAACACCTCCTGCTTAGCGCCGATCACGGGCATTACACTTCAAAACACTATTTAAAGCTTGTTCTATCGCTGTGGTTTGGAGCGGCAAACTATGGCTCAAAGCCGGCTCTCTTCTCGTCTCGGACTTCAACATAAAAAGAAGAGAGCTGAGGGCATCGGTGTTTTCGTTTTCAAAGCTCCAAGGTTTTCTTCAGCACTTCTGGGTTTACCTTTCCGCCCACGTAAGTCTTCCCGCTCCTCTTGCCGGTCAACACGAACTTGCCTATGGTGAAGAACGAGGGGTCGAGTTTTGACCAGTCGAAGCCCACGGCCTTTAACGCCTCGTAGGATGTCTTTCCGTAGCCGGGCCAAGCCGTCGCGGGGGCCTTGTCCTTGTACTCCATTAGCTTGGAGTCCTCTTCGTCTACGACGTAGCAACCGACGCCTCCATATATCAAGGCGTCCTCCTCTTTGGCCGTTGCCATCCCCGTGTCTGGGTGCGGGGGCATGATGGGGGCCGAGCCGCTGGCAAAGACGACTTTATTGGGGTCGAGCCCCAAGTACTCGAGCCTGTATAAGCCGGTCTCAGCGACTCTTCCCGACACCTGCACCGAGCCAGCCATGGAGGCCGTCGTCGTCAGGACTATGTACAGATTTTGTGGAGAGACCTTGCACTCCGCAGCCACTTTCTGAGCCACTTCGTCTGTGGGCTTCTTGGAGGTTTCCATGACTATGACCGCTTCGTTGTGCTCATCTCTGTACCCTATCTTCTCGAAGACCTTCTTGGGCTTCAGCGCTAGGGCCCGTGCAGGTCCGGAGGACGCCGCGAAGAAGTCCCCGACCTTTACCATCCAACCAGCGAGCTGACATCCTAAGAGCGAGAGCGCTGGGTGATCAGTGGCTACGACTATCGCGGGGAGCTCGAGGTCGCCGTAGGCCTGATATGTGAGCCAGCACTTGGCCAAGCCGCCCAAGCATATCTCCGCTAGCTTGAGCCCGGCCATGTAGCCTCCCGCGACCTCCAGCCCCGTGTCAATCACCGTAGCCCCGCAGGCCAGCTTCTCGACCTTGACTCGGTACTCCTCTTGGTTGTCCATAAGCTCCTTAACTAACCTCATGGTCAGTTTGTTGACGCTAACCACGTCAATCACCGTAGCATACCTGCTTTTCACAAAGAGTATATATCTTTTCGCCTGGTTCTTGAGCTAGATGAACCCAAGAGCCCCGAGCTCGTGGGCTCGGATCTTGCCTGAATGCAGGGCTGAGGCCACGAGGACGCCAGAGACGCCTATTTCGCGAAGCTTAATGAGGTCGCCGATCCCTCTAACCCCACCACCGACGTAGACCTCAAAGCCCTCTTCCACGAGACCCCTTGCCCCCTCTGTGTTGGGCCCAGAGCAGGAGCCTATCCTGTCGAAGTCTATCAAGATGACCCTTAGGGCGCCTAGCGCCTTGAAGAGCTTACAAGCCTCGCGTAGGCCTTTGCCGGAGACTTCGGGGGCTCGGCTGACGACCCTCCCGCCCTTCAAGTCCAGGCTCACGAAGGCCCTATCGCCGCACCTCTTGAGGGCGCTTGAGAGGAAGCCCAGGCTGGGCAAGCTCTCGGTCGCTATGACCGGGTAGTCGGCCAACTCGATGGCCTTTTTCAAAGTCCTCTCGTCGGCTACGCCTATGTCGGCTATCACCTCGACTCCAAGCCTCCTCAATGACCTGAAGACCTCCTCGTCCACCTCTCCGCCCATTATCGAGTCTATGTCGGCCACGTAGATGACCTTAAACCCCTCGAGGGCCAGCTTGGCCGCTAGTTCCACGGGCTCGCAAGTCCCGTAAACGCTATCGGATATGGGTTTGTAAAAGTCCCTAAGCCCGAGAACTGCATGAACAACGCATCCGCCCTTCAAGTCTATGACCGGTATCACCCTCATGAGCACACCACGCACAGCGTAGGGTCCCGGGCAACCCTCAAAACTCAGACAGCGAGAAGTGGAAAGCTTATAAAAATTGATGTTAGCGAGCCGATGGCGAGTTCGCGTCAAGGGGCCTACTTCAGCGGGAAGCCTAGGTGGCAGATGACTCTCAACACCGCCTTTAAACTATTTTTGTAGCGCCGATTTGCTAGTGGTGTGGGTGAAGGCAATTGTTCTTAGGGCTGGACGTAGGAGGCGCCAATATCAAAGCCTCGCTATTCAAAGCCGATGGCGCGTTCGCCCTGAGGTCTGCCAAGTTACACTACCCCCTCTGGGTTAGAGGGGTCGACGGGCTCTCCAAGGCCATAGAGCACACCGTGACCCTGTTAGGCTGTGACCCCAAGTCCGTGAGCGGCATCGCCTTAACTATGACCGCCGAGCTCTCTGACGTATTCAGAGACAAGAGAGAAGGCGTTGACACGGTCCTGCGCAAAGCGAGAGAGGTGTTTGAGGACTTCAAGGTAGTGGCGAGCGACGGGTCGCTTCTCAGCCCCCGCGAAGCCGCCGACCGCTACATGGGCGTGGCGGCCGCTAACTGGTGGTGCGTCGGCTGGTTCGCCTCCCTCCTCGAGGAGAACTGCATGGTCGTGGACGTCGGTAGCACTACCACCACCATAACGCCCGTCGTAGGGGGAAGGGTCGCGGCGAGGGGGCTTAACGACGTCGAGAAGATGACCTTGGGCGAGATAGTCTACGTCGGCGCTCTCAGGACCCCCGTATCATCTGTCGCCTACGCGGTCCCGGTCAATGGGCTGTGGTGCAGGACGTCCTCCGAGTACTTCGCCAACGTGGGCGACGTCAACTTAGTGCTCGGTCTGTTGAGAGAAGAGGAGTACGACGTGGCCACGCCCGACGGAAGGGGCAGGAGCGTCGAGGAGTGCCACGAGAGGCTCTCGAGGGTCGTCTGCGGCGACGGCAAGATGCTGAAGCCCCTTCAGACCAAGCTGATGGCCCGCTTTGTATACGAAAAGGTCGTAGAAAGGGTTGTCGAGGGAGTTCTGCAGGTACTGAGCAGGCTGGCGTCAGAGGACCGTTGCCTCGACGTCGGCCTCGCGGCCGGCCTTGGGGACTTCATAGCGCTAGACGCCCTATGGAGGGCTGGACTGCGAGGAGTGCTCTTGAGAAACCTGATAGGTAGGGACAACAGCGTGGCCCTGACCTCCGCCTCTCTGGCCCTATATCTCGCCCACTACATGGGGGTCGACGTAGGGAGATGGACCTCGTCGTTAAGATAGGAGGCTCGCTCTGCAAATACCCTCGAGAGCTTAAGGAGCTCTGCCGAGGGCTGTCTCAGTGGCTTAGGGGCGAGAAGTGCATAGTCACCCCCGGAGGAGGCCCCTTCACAGACTTGGTGAGGCAGGTGCAGAGGGTCTACTCCCTTTCGGACGACGCAGCGCATGAGATGGCCTTGCTAGCCGTCGACCAGTACGGGCTGATGTTGAGCGAGCTAATAGACGGATCAGTGCCCGTCAAGGCATTGGCAGAGGCTAAGAGGATATCGGGCCTTGCCATCCCAGTGCTCTTGCCGAGTGAGTTGATAGCCGGTTTGGACTTGCTAGAGCACTCTTGGGAAGCGGGCTCCGACTGCATAGCGGCCGTCGTGGCCAAGGCGTGCAACGCCAAGAGGCTCGTGCTCGTTAAGGACGTCGACGGGCTACACGACCCGGAGGACCCGGCCAGAGTCTTCTCGAGAGTGCCCCTAAGCCGGCTTGAGTCCATGAAGACTTGCCTCGACTCGGCGCTAGCGCAATACCTGAGGGGCTCTGGCGTGGAGTGCGTGGTCGTAAACGGCCTCGTGCCCGAGAGGGTGAGGGCCGTAATCAAGGGCTTGGATACTCTATGCACCACCATTACGACAGCCTAAAACTTCTCTA
>CAZPGS010000003.1:5779-37887 GCA_964586135.1 uncultured Nitrososphaerota archaeon | reverse complement strand
CCGGGTCGCCAGCGTGGAAGGCTGGTGTCCTAGTCCAGGCTAGACGACGGCCGCCTTCTCCGCTTGCGCGCTCCTATCTTTTATGCATTCGCGTTTTTATTCGTTGGGGCTCAACCTAATGCCTTTCAATCACCGCTCATTTTAACTCTGACCTTTCATCGCCCGCGTTATAGATAGCGGAGGTCCGTTAAACGTTTGTCGCCCTCGCCATCGTCTTGGGTATGTTCTCGTGGTACGGAGGCCTTATTATGCCCCTCTCCGTTATTATCGCGGTCACCAAGTCGGGCGGCGTTACGTCGAAGGCGGGGTTGAGGACCTCCACGTCTATCGTTATCGGCCTCTCATTAACCTCCAGCACCTCTCTCGGGTCCCTCTGCTCTATCACCACGTCCTCGACTCTCGAGCTCAAGTCGAAGGTAGAAGAGGGCGCCGCGACGTAGAAGGGCACCGAGTACCTGCTGGCCACGATGGCTATGGTCAGCGTCCCTACCTTGTTGACCACGTGCCCGTCCCTCAATACCCTATCGGCCCCCACGACGGCCTTGTCCACCATTCCTTGGCTCATGACGTAGCCGACCATGTTGTCAGTTATGAGCGTCACGTCTATCCCGTCCCTCTTGAGCTCGTACACCGTCAGCTTCGCCCCTTGTAGCCTCGGCCTCGTCTCAGTCGCTATGACCCTTATCCTCTTCCCTTGCGCCACTGCGCTCCTAATTACGCCTAGGGCTGTGCCGTACCCTACGGTAGCCAGCGCTCCCGCGATCTGCCAGCCGGGTTGCTCAGCCCAGCTGTTTGCAGTGGGTCAGTATCGTGTCGCCGTCCTCTATCAGGGAGGCGCCTATCTCGCCTATCCTCTTGTTTACCCCCACGTCCTCGTCCGCCATCCTGACGGCCTCCTCCACGGCGATCCTCTTGGCCTCCTCAAGGCTCGGAGCCCTCCTGATGGTGCTCGTCATCCTCTCAATGGCCCAAAAGAGGTTCCTCGCCGTCGGCCTAGCCTTGGACAGCACTTGAGCCGCCTTCTCTACGTCCCTCAGAAGCGCTTCTAAGTCCCTAGCGTTGGAGTGGTAGGCCGCGAGCGCTATCCCCATGGCTGCAGCGACTCCTATTGCCGGGGCCCCTCTCACGGTCATGTCCTTCACGGCCCTCGCGACCTCTTCGGGGCTTCTGCACTCCACGTAGCGTAGCTCCCAGGGCAAGGCGTTCTGGTCTATGAGCCTAACAACTCCACCCCTCCATTCCACGCTCCTAGCCTCGAAGAACTTCAAAGGCCGCACCCACTCACAGGTATCGTGGTTGGCGATAAAAGGCGATCGCGCTTTACATCAAGCTTTTTAAGTCTCTTCGAGGATTTGCATAAAAGAGCGCGGGGGTTCCCGAGCGGACAAAGGGGCGGGACTTAAGATCTCTCTTGCTCGAGGCCGGATGGGAAATCCCGTGGCGCAGGCCTTCGTGGGTTCGAATCCCACCCCCCGCACTAACTCCTTGCATTCTAGGACCTCGATGCCGGCACGAGCTAAGGGCCACTTTAAGCCCTAGTCGTCGACTTAAGGCCATGCAGAAGCCCTCCTCGAGGGCTACCCTCTAATGTAAGCTCGGGAGAATGGGATTGAGGGCTGTGGAGCGTGTTCGCGCACGATCAAGAGGATTTAGAGAAGAGTTTTCGAGGTGAGCGGACCCCTACTACGATGGTGGGGGGTCCAATCGCATACAATTAGCCGAGGAGCACATGCGTCAACCCTTTGCTCACAAGCGCCGAGCTCTTTAGGGTCTTAAGATGAGCCTAGCGGCGCTCGTTCCTATTATGTCTGCTCCGGCGTCGATGAGCCTCCGCGCCATTTGCAAATTCCTTATCCCCCCGGCCGCCTTAACCCCAGCCCTCCCCTTTAAGGCCCTCTTCAATATTAAGATGTCCTCTACGGTCACTCCTCTAGGCCCATAACCCGTACATGTCTTCACGTAATGGACGCCAGCTCCAGCTAGCTTCACCGCCACAGATTCCATCTCCTTAACAGTTAAGCACCCCGTCTCGATTATCGCCTTGACGGCGCGACCGCTAGCCCCTTTAAGCACTTCGTACGCCTCCTGCACGACGTAGTCCAGGAAGCCGCTCTTCAACATCCCTATGTTTATCACGTAGTCCACCTCGTCAGCCCCGTCGGCTATAGCTTCCTCGACGGCCCTCTTCTTGATCTCTATCTTGGAGGAGCCGAAGGGCAGGTCTATCGCGGCGCACACTAAGATCTCGCTCCCGACGAGCTTCTTAGCGTAGCTGATGTAGCAGGGGTTGACGCACACGGCCCTGACGCCGAGCTCGAGGGCTTCCTTACAGAGCTCCTCGATGTCGCGAAGCGTGGCGTCCGGCCTCACGTTCGTGTAGTCGATGCGCTTGGCCAAGCTCACGCTTTAACACCATGCAGGGGAATATATCAACACTTCTACTCGCTACCTAGACCTCGCAACGAAGTAGGCCAGCGAGGCTGCGCTCACGAGGGCCATGAATATGTACGGAGAAGTGCTCCACGAGGTGTAATCAGCCAAGAAGCCGCCGACTCCGGGACCCACGACCCACCCGACTCCGAACATGGACTCCATTATCCCGAGGAGCAGGCCGAAGTCCCCGCCGAGCGTCCTAGAGATGGCTGAAGTTGACGGTGGCACGAGCACCCCGATGGCATAGCCGGCCACGGCTGCTACGAGAGCCGCGAAGACGAGCCCGTGGGCGAGGACTATGAGGAGCGAGGCGATCACTTGAAGCGACAGGCCCAAGAAAACGGCCTTCTTCTCACCAAGGCCCGAGACGATGGTCACAGACCAGAAGCCTGCAGCCCTCGCCGCGGCCACCACGCCCACTACGAACGATACTTCGGAGTCTGTGAAGCGAAGCTCGCGGAGGTAAGCTGGGTAGACGCTGTAGATTATCGACATGACTATGCTGGACGCTATCACTGCCAAGTAGAAGGACGAGGCCTTGGAGAGGGCCTCCCTCACACGGTCCACGATTTTACCCTCCGCACTCCGGCTTGGCTTGACGTCCCCCTCGGCCAACAACAGCACTAACGGCGAAGCCAGGCTAGCATAGAAGGAGAGCCAGAAAATGCCCGCATAGCCCACGCGCTCGATCGTGAGGGCACTCACCATGGGCCCGATGAAGTAGCCCATGGCCCACGACGCGTTGAAGAGGCCAAGGTGCCTAGCCCTCTCCTCCTCCTTGGTCACGTCAGATATCAAGGCCTCGCCCGCGACCCATAGAAATGATAGGCCCACGCCGTGGAAGAACCTGACGAGCGCTATGTCGAAGGGCGACTTGGAGATTAAAAGCAGGAGAGGCACTACGATGCTCGTCGATATCCCCATTAAGAGGACCTTCAGCCTGCCGATCCTATCACTCCAAAGCCCAGCGAGCACGGGGAAGAAGCAGTAGGGCGCCGACCAAGCCACGCCTATTAGGCCCAGATCGGTATATGTGGCCCCGAGGTCCTTGGCGTACAACGGGACCACGGGATTCGCTATACCCATGGACATGGTTATAAAGAACATGGACAGCGCTAAGGCGGCAATGCTCCTCTTGGACATCGTGAGGCCCCAAGACTGTGGTGAACGTTTTATTCAACCAGCTGGCATAAATAACTTCATGTGGAGAAGTTTGGAGTTAATGGCCGTAAGCGTCACAAGCCCCTTTCTGAAGGGCAAGGACTTGCTCATCTACAGTAAGTGCTTGCCGATGGAGTACCCAGAGGTCTTTGAGGAGGAGGCCAAGGGGAAGACGGCGCTCAGTGTGTGCATGAGCGAGGAGCACTTAGACAAGGTCGGCTTCAAGATAGCCACGATAATTGCCTACGCGAGGCCCTCCTCGATAGCGGTAGTGACGATGGACGGCTCTCCCCACTGTACGCAACTACACGTAGTGGCAGAGCAAGCGAAGAGGATAGCGCAAGCCGATGTGAGGATGAAGCATTTAGTAGTAGAGAGGGGGGCGCTAATAGAGGCCTCGAGCCAAGCCGTTTACCTCTCGAGGCATTTGTCAAAGATAGAGGAGCTACTAAGGACGGCGAAGAAAAACCTATAATCCACCCTCTCAATGTAGAAAAGAGGCGGCCGTAGTCTAGCCTGGACTAGGACGGCAGCCTGCCACGCTGCGGACCCGGGTTCAAATCCCGGCGGCCGCACTAAAACACTGATCGAAGGCGTTGAGGTCTTAAGGTCATGTGTCTTTCCTAGAGGTCTTAAAGGGGAGCCCATGTTCTCTATCGCAATTGCTCGCTCCTTAACATAGTCAACGCCGTCTCTCAATGCTCTAAAAGCCTATGACATCGTCCATGTCAAGCAAGGCTTTTGCCGGAGCCTCCACAAGGTTTGCGTCTTTCTGATTTCCCTAAAGATGCCCTCGGCCCCTCTCCTCCCCGACGTCGCTCCAAGCTCCCGTCAGCTCCAAAATGCCGGAAATCCCCCTTACCAGCCCGAGGACAGCGCCTGAAAATCTCTTTCCGGGCTTCTTAAGCTTCGACGACGCCTCGTAGATTTTAGGGGTAATTATTGTGGTATTGAAAGGTATGTCTGCTCGGAAAAAGTATATGCGTAGGCCATGCTGGGCCTTAGCACCTTTCTCTGTTTTACGTCCAAGTCCATAGCGATGACTGCGCAAGTTACCTGCTATCACTTGTTAGCGCACGAAGATAAGTATACCTCGGCCTTTCCTATAGTGACTATCTCGCCTCGCTGATTGAAAAACTCTATGTAGTATGTTAAGTAACGCTTTCCTCTTTTTGATGCACTTGTCGTATGCTACCATTCTTGCCTTGATGACATCGCCCACCCTGATGGGCTCATAAAATTCAATTTTTTTCTGCCCAGGGTTTATGGCGCTCGGAGTCTCAATCCAATTACCTATTTCACTATCTCCAGCCAACTAGAAAGCTATGGGCGTGATAAACATGGGCGGAGTGATAGGTCCTCCACACGCCGTCTTCTTTGCAAATTCTTCACTTGTGAAGACTAGACTTACCTCGTCGGTTTCTTCATTATAAGCGTCTACATCACTCTTCGTTACAACAAACTCCTCCTTGCTGACCTCTTCTTCCACTCCTATTTCTACATCTTCCCACTTTATACACTTTTGATAATCGACAAGAAAATCAAATTGATAATCCTTTTTGATAATTCTTTTGCTTTTCCGTCTTTAGAAATCTCTTTACTAATTCCTTCGCTTCTGTGGATAATTCCATCGTTAAAACAACCCCCTACGCCCTGCGGTTATATTTGCAGAGAATTTTTGTTTCTCGTGCGCATTCCTGCGTGTATGGCTTTGCGCAGAAATTACGAGGCAAGTTAAGCTCTATTCGCAAGCTTCAATGACTTATCAAAGACGACGCGCTTTGAGGTGCGCGCGACTTGACCTCTTATCGACTTGTGTAGGGCTTAGAACATTTGGGTTAACATCGCGAGCAACTTTTTTGGACGTCTTACGGTCCTTAGACTCGGCGTAATATTTTTCTAGAACAGCAACTCATACGAGCGGGGTTAAAGGCTATGAACGAGAATAAGTATGATATAGTAATAGTCGGCGGAGGTGCGAGCGGAGTTCCAGCAGCGCTCAGGGCTAGGAGGCTTTACGAGGACAAATCGGTTCTCCTCATAACTAGGGAGCGTAAGGCAGTCATACCGTGTGCAATACCTTACGTGCCGTACTCGATAGAGAGCTGTGACAGTGCTCTATTACCATATGATGCGCTTACCAAACGGGGGGTAAGCATCGTTGTCGACGAAGTGGTCGACGTTGACAGGAAGAACAAGAGGGTCATAGTCGCCTCCGGCAAGACCTATGGGTATGACAAACTAATTTTAGCCGTTGGCGGGAGGCCTTCCGTCCCACCCATAGACGGTATCAATTTGAAGAACGTGGTTGCAGTCTACAAGGGCTACGAAAAAGTCGTAGAACTGCAAAAGGCGATTAGAGGAGCGAGCAAGATCGTCATAATTGGCGGTGGGTTCGTGGGAGTAGAGATCGCTGATGATGTGGCGAACCTTAAGAAAGACGTAACGATAGTAGAAGTGCTTCCGCACTGCCTAATCCTGAACTTCGATGAAGAATTCGCAATAAAGGCGGAAGAGCAATTGAAACAAAAAGGCGTGAAGATAATAACGCAGAGAACGGTCAAAAGGATCTACGGCAAGGAAGAGGTAGAGGGCGTAGAGCTCGACGATGGAGAGAGCCTGCCAGCTGATCTGGTCGTCGTCGCAAGCGGTTATCGCCCAAGCGTAGAGCTGGCCAAGAAGATCGACTTAAACGTTGGAGATCGTGGCATTATCGTCGATGAGTACATGAGGACTAGCGACCCAGATATACTTGCTATTGGGGATTGCGCTGAGAAAAGACACTTCCTGCTCGGAGAACCCGCGCCATTCCTGTTAGCATCAATTGCTTGTCAAGAAGCAAACATAGCTGTCACGAACCTTTATGGCGTGAGGACGGTCAAAAGGATGAAGGGGTGGTGCGGGACATTTGTGACAAAAGTTGGAGACTTAGTATTGGGCTGCGCTGGTGTTACCGAGAGCTTCGCTAAGAGGAGGAACCTTGCATATGTGGTTGGGAGGTCAAAGGTTGTCAACAGACACCCAACATGGCTTTCAGGCGCATGCGAAATAGAGCTAAAGCTGGTGTTCTTAAAAGATGGAACCCTCGTAGGGGCGCAGGGCGCCAGCACATGCCATGAAATTGCAGAGGTCATCAACGCGCTATCAATAGCTATCCAGAACGAGATGAAGATCGACGAGGTCATCACCATGGAGTTCGCATCACATCCGAAGTTAACAGCATCTCCAGGAGCAAATCCAATCGTTATAGCAGCTCTAGATGCGTTTACAAAGCTCTAAGCATTCTCTACAATCCTTATTCCCAATAGCGGCCGTCTCTTAGCACAACCATAAAGGCGCGCGCATCTCTACTCTTATGATGCCCGAGCTTTTCTCAAGTCCTTTAAGACATATTTGACCTTCTTTTGAGGTGCCATTCGAGTCCTTGCCAAGTCCAAATTTCGAGGACCCTTTGCCGATCCGAGGATCACACTTGAGGTCTCTAAGCCTCTTAAGCTTCGAAAGATGACTCACAGGCCTCAAGAGTAGTAGCTATGGCCTCAGAAGACGTCTTAAACTTCTTGCACATATGTGAACATTTATGTCGACGTGGTGGGGACCTGAAGTTATACGGACAAAAATTGCTAAGCTACCACTTAAATGACTGCTTTAGCTTGCCAAAATTTCCGTTAAAGGATGGGGTAGTTCGCATTAATCTTTAGCCGTTATGAGCAGTCATTTCCTCCTTTTCCTCTCGACCATTATGCACTTGTCGTAAACCACTTCTAGACCGTTCTCCTTGCAGAACCTTATCGCTTCTTCTGACTCGGAGCCTGGCTGCATCCACACCCTCTTTATCTCCAGCTCCTTGCATGTCTTGACGACCTGCTCTGTCACTTGCGGAGGGACCACTGTCACGACGACATCGGGCCTCTCAGGGAGCTCCTCTAGACACGGATAGCACTTATTGCCTAGAACCTCCTGAGCGTTGGGGTTCACCGGGTACACTTTATAGCCAGCACTCTTGAGGTCTTTATACACTTGATGGCCGTACTTTTGAGGGTTGCGGCTGACCCCCACAACCGCAAAGACGTTATGCTCATCTAGAAAGGCTTCGACCTGCTCTTCACTTATCACGGGCGTCACCCTTAGCTTAACTCAAATATTCACAAGATATCCTTTACTCGAGAGGTCGCTGAGCCTTGCTCGACGAGCAGGGACGAGCGCAGGCGTGATAAGCGTGATCTAGAGCTTGCCCTCGAGGGACGAGGGGCTCTCGGCGGCGAGGACCACGTTGAAAGGCCAAGACGACGCAAGATAAGGGGGCTTAAGGTGTGGCGACGGTATACGCGTTGTTAACCAGCGACGCGAGCTTGCCAAAGATTTCGGCTTCGGCGTTCGTAAAAGTTCGCTTTTATATGGATGGGGTATAGCTTATGTCAGAGCCCGTCATAATGCCAATCACATGCGCTACCTTCTGAGGTCGCAACGACGTTTGCGAAGCTGTTCAAATAAAGGTCCTTACGGCGTAAGCGCGACGCCGGTCATTGCCTCGAGGATGGAAATCTTTAGACCTTTTTAGTAAAGTATATTTACCGCCATCTGGCTCTCTAACTCACAAAATGTTACCGCAAGAGAGGGCCGGCAATGTCCCAAGAGTTCAGGCACATAATCAGAATAGCAGGAGTAGACATAGACGGCGGCCTAAACATAGAGGAAGGCCTAGCTAGGATTAGAGGCGTAGGCCCAACACTCGCTAGGGCCATAGTTAATGCACTCGACTTGGACAGGACCATGAGGATCGGCTACTTGTCAGACGTCATAGTTAAGAAGATAGAGGACGTCGTAGCCAATCCTATGAGATATGGCATCCCCCGCTGGGCCCTCAATAGGCAGAAGGACTACAAGACTGGAGAGTACAAACTTTTGATAGGTCCGGACTTAGTGCTCACCGTCAAGGAGGACGTGGAGAGGCTCAAGAGGGTTAAGTGCTGGCGCGGCATAAGGCACGCCCTCGGCTTAAAGGTCAGGGGACAACGCACTAGAACCACGGGTAGGGTCGGCATGACCGTTGGGGTTAAGAAGAAGCCGAAAGGGTAGGCGAAGGTGGCCTTATGGGGGATCCAAAGAAGCCTAAGAAGACCTGGAAAGGTCCACGACATCCCTGGAGGAGGGACGTGCTCAGGAGGGAGATGGAGCTCCTCGGGATTTACGGCCTCAGAAACAAGCGCGAGCTCTGGAAGGCTATGACCATTTTGAGGAAGTTTAGGCACTACGCTAGAAGGCTTTTGGCCCAGAGGGATGAGAGACGAGTCCAAGAGCTATTGGGCAGACTATATAGGCTCGGCCTCTTACCAGCGAACGCCACGCTCGACGACGTACTCTCGCTGAGGGTTGAAGACGTCTTAGAGAGAAGGCTTCAGACCATAGTCTACAGGAAGGGCTTGGCCAAGAGTATGCACCATGCTCGCCAGCTAATAGTCCACGGCCATGTGGCCATAGGCGGGATGAGGGTGAGGACTCCCAATAGGCTGGTGACAATAGACGAGGAGAGGCTCATAAACTTAGTCGGCCAGCCCATCTCCCTCCAAAGCGGTGGAGGTGAAGGCTGATGTCCTCCGCTCCCTCTGCTTCCACGTCTCAAGTCCCGAGCCCCTCAGCTCAAAGCTCATCGAAGACCCTCAACTGGGGCATTGCATGGATTTACGCTAGCTTCAATAACACGATAATACTGATAACGGACATAACTGGCTCCGAGACCGTAGCGAGGGCCTCGGGCGGGGTGGTCGTTAAGGCCGATAGGGAAAAGCCTTCACCCTATGCCGCTATGCTCGCGGCCACGAAAGCGGCCAAGATGGCCATGGAGAGGGGCATAAACGCAATACACATCAGGGTCAGGGCGCCCGGCGGCAGCGGCCCCAAGATCCCAGGCCCGGGGGCTCAGGCAGCTATAAGGGCCTTAGCAAGGGCTGGCATGATCATAGGAAGCATAGAAGACGTGACCCCGATACCGCATGACCACATAAGGAGGCCCGGTGGCAGGCGCGGTAGGAGAGTGTAGGAGGGCTTGCCCGCCATGGAGGTAGAGCTTCTAGAGAGGCAGGGCAACGAGTTGCGCTTCGTGATTAGGGGCGTCAGCACAGCTTTCGTGAACTCCCTAAGAAGAGCGGCTATAGCCGAAGTCCCGACGATGGCTATTGAGGACGTGGTCATCCTGACGAACTCCTCAGTACTATTCGACGAGATCATAGCCCACAGACTCGGCTTAGTACCCTTGACGGCTCCTAAGGACGGCTACGTGATGCCCAAGGACTGCGAGTGCCAGGGCTCTGGATGCCCAAAGTGCCAAGTGAGGCTCTACTTAGATGTTAAGGCCGAGTACCCGATGGTAGTGTACGCCAGAGACCTGCTTTCCGACGACCCCAACGTGAGGCCCGTCTACAGCGACATACCGATAGTCAAGCTTGAGGCAGGCCAAGCGCTGGTGCTAGAGGCGTACGCCCAACTCGGGATAGGCAAAGACCATGCGAAGTGGCAACCAGTCTCTGCGTGCGCGTATAAATACTACCCTAAAGTGGACGTCGTGGAAGACTTATGCGATGGGTGCGGAAAATGCATCGAGGTCTGTGCGAGGTCCGTGCTAAAGCTAGATGAGGATAAGGTCAAGGTAGCTGACGTCTTAAAGTGCACGTTGTGCGGTGATTGCGTGGAGGCCTGTCCTAAAGGCGCCATCAATGTTGGTAAAGTCGATGGATCCTTCATATTTTACTTGGAGTCTACCGGGGCTATGTCCCCCGAAGACGTAATGGTTAAGTCGGCCAACGTGCTCATTGATAAGGCCAAGCGCTTCATGAATGCCTTGGAGGAAGCATTGTGAAGGAAATAAGGGCTACCAACCCAATGATTAAGAGGGTCGTAATAGCACTGAGGAGAGCCTATAGAGAACACCACGCTAGGCTGTGGAGAGACCTCATGGAGAGGGTCCATAGGCCAAAGAGGAAGAGGATTGCCGTGAACGTCAGCAAGATCAACAGGCACACTCGAGCCAACGACGTGGTGGTCGTGCCAGGCAAAGTCCTTGGTGCCGGGTCCATCGACCACCCGGTCGTAGTGGCTGCTCTCTGGTTCTCCAAGAGCGCTGAGGAGAAGATCGAGAAATCGGGCGGAAGGGCTTTGACCATAGAGCAACTGATACTCGAGAGGCCTACTGGCTCTGGCATTAAGATCATAGGGTGATGATCATGGATCAAGAAGTCGTCGTAGATGCTGAGGGGCAGATCCTCGGGAGGATGGCGAGCCTAGTCGCCAAGATGCTCTTGACGGGTCAGAGAGTTGTAATCGTAAATGCAGAGAAGGCGGTCATATCAGGGGACAAGCAATCAATAATCGAAGAGTACAAGGAGTACGTATTGTCGAAGAAGACGTGGAAAATGCCCGAGAAGGGCCCCAAGAAGTGCAGAAGGCCGGACATGATCGTTAAACGGACCATAAGGGGCATGCTCCCATACAAGCAGTGGAGGGGCAGGATGGCCTACAAGAACTTGAGGGTTTATATTGGCGTTCCTGAAGAGTACCTCAGCAGGCATAAGATAAAGTTTCCTGAGGCCGACGCGTCTCGGCTCGCTAAGAGATATATAACGGTAAGCGAGCTCGCCAAGGGGGTCGGGTGGAGCTCATGAGCGTTGCTCAGAGGATAGTCTTGACTAGCGGTAAGAGGAAGGCGGCAATAGCAAGAGCTGTCATAAAGCCCGGAAAGGGGATGGTCTTCATCAACGGCAAGCCCCTTGAGATCATAGAGCCTGAAATAGCACGCTGGAAGATCATAGAGCCCCTATTACTCGTAGGGGATTTGAAGAGCCTCGTCGACATAGACGTAAGCGTCAAAGGCGGGGGGTTCATGGGTCAAGCCGTCGCATCCAGGATAGCGATAGCTAGGGGGCTCGTCGAGTTTTTCAAAGACAAGCCCGAGGTCAAGCAAATACTCCTTCAATACGACAGGCACATGTTGGTGGGAGACCCCCGAGAGGCAGAACCAAAGAAACCTCGCGGCAGATCAGCAAGGGCTAAGAGGCAGAAGAGCTATAGGTAGCGCGAAGTGAGCGCTCATGGTCATAATACCCGTAAGATGCTTCACGTGCGGCAAGCCAATAGGTCACCTCTATGAAGAGTTCAAAAGGCGAGTCGACGAGGGCGAGGATCCCAAGAAGGTCCTCGACGAGTTAAGCGTCAAGAGGTATTGTTGTAGGCGCATGTTGTTAAGCCACATAGACTTAATAGATGAGCTTCTCATGTTCAAGAGGATATCGACTTGATGTGGGAGGACGCTCGTTGGCTGAGACGATTATCGAGGACGTCTACGCTAGGAAGATTTACGACAGTCGTGGGAGGCCAACGATAGAGGTCGAGGTCGTGACTGTCGACGGCTTCGGCAAGGCCTCGGCCCCAGCCGGTGCGAGCACTGGCATCCACGAAGTCGTGCCATTTCCTAGAGGAGGAGTTGACGAGGCTGTAAAACTCGTGAACGAGGTCGTAGCGGAAAAGCTCATAGGCATGGACTCTACCGACCAAATTGGTGTCGACGACTTATTGCACGAGATCGATGGAACTGAAAACTTTTCAAGATTAGGAGGGGCCGCTGCGCTAGCGGTGTCCATAGCAGTGGCGAAGGCAGCAGCCTCGTCTCTCGGGCTACCGCTTTTCCAGTACCTAGGAGGGGCGTTTGCGACGGAGATGCCGTTTCCCTTGGGCAACGTCATAGGCGGGGGAAAGCACGCTGGAGAAAGAGCCCCGAACATTCAGGAGTTCCTCGTAATTCCAGTAGAAGCTAGAAGTTATAGTGAGGCCATAGAGCTCTGCTTTAAAGTCCACAGAGAGGCCGGCAAGGTAATCGGCAAGCTCGACAAGTCATTTGCCGGAGGCAGGGGCGATGAAGGCGCATGGGTTGCAAACATCTCAGACGAGGAGGCCTTTCAAGCCCTAAGTGAGGCATGCCACAACGTGAGCGACGAGCTCGGGCGCAAGGTAGTGTTGGGGGTCGACTTTGCCTCTTCGAGCATGTGGATTCCCGAAGAGAAGGCTTACTTCTTCAGAAGAGAGGGAAGAAGACGCACCCGAGAGGAACAGATAAACTACGTTATCGAAGTGACTGAGGAATACGATTTGAGGTACGTTGAGGACCCGCTTCACGAAGAAGACTTCGAGGGCTTTGGCCTCTTAATGAAGGCTATAGGTCATAGGGCCCTTATATGCGGCGACGATCTCTTCACCACCAACGTGGTTAGGATAAAACAAGGGCTTGAGCTTAAGGCCGCGAACGCCATCATAATAAAGCCGAACCAAGTTGGGACTCTCACCGATGCCTACAAAGCCTTGAGAGTCGCGAGGGCTGGCGGGTTGATGCCAGTGATGTCGCACAGGTCAGGGGAGACGGAGGACGCGTTCATAAGCCACTTAGCCGTTGGGTTTAGGTGTCCGGTCATAAAGGCTGGGGTTTTGGGCGGAGAGAGGATAGTTAAGCACAACGAGCTCATCAGGATTGAGGAGATGTTGGAAAACGTTAAATGCATGGCTGAGCTTCCCCTACAAGTAACCCGCTGAGGTGGTGGTGTGGCCCTCCAACAAAAAGAGCTCTTAATACCGAGAGAGGAGTACTTGAAGGCAGGGGTTCACTTAGGCACTCACATAAAGACAACAGCGCTTAGACCGTTTATCTACAAGATAAGACCCGATGGGCTCTGCGTCATAGACCTTGCGAAAACCGATGAGAGGATAAGGATAGCTGCGAAGATGATAGCCAGGCATGACCCCCCTAAGGTCGTGGCTACTTCGTCAAGGCAATACGGCTTCAAATGCGTTGAGAAGTTTGCTGAGTTGACGGGCGCCGTCGCGATTCCAGGACGGTTCATTCCAGGTACTTTCACGAACCCTAAGCTCCCCTTTTACATGGAGCCCGAGCTCCTTATAGCCACTGATACAAGAGCGGACGAGCAGGCAATAAACGAGGCCGCGAAGATAGGCGTGCCAATAATAGCACTCTGCGATACGGACAACGACGCCGTCTTCGTTGACCTCATAATACCGGTCAACAACAAAGGTAGGAAGTCCTTGGCGCTTGTCTACTGGCTCCTGACGCGCCAAACGTTGAGAGAAAGAGGAGTAATACCACCTGATGGCGATCTACCGGTGCCCGTCGCAGAGTTCGAGACTAAACTGCCCGTCGAAGAAACCTCTTCTTCTGAGGAAAGTTAAAGAGCCTTATTTAGGCTAATTTTCTTCAGGTGTTGAAATTTGAGGAGGATCAGGTACCCAGCTGTAGCGGGCTTGTTCTACGAAGGCGACAGCGAGACGCTCAAGAAGAGGATAGAGTGGTGCTTCAAGCACAAGCTAGGCCCTGGCTCCATTCCCTCTGTCAATGAACAGGGCAAGAGGAGCATTGCGGGCTTGGTGTGTCCTCACGCGGGCTACGTGTATTCAGGACCGATAGCCGCACACTCTTACGCTGAGCTCGCAAAAGACGGTGTCCCGGGCGTCGTAGTAATATTGGGCCCAAACCACACGGGCCTAGGGTCCGGAATCTCAATAGTCGACGGCGGTTACTGGAGGACGCCTCTCGGAAATGTGGAGGTCAATAGCGAAGTAGCGAAAAAGATAGTTAAGAACAGCGAGGTAATAGCAGTCGACGAGCTTGCACACCTACAGGAACACTCGATAGAAGTTCAGCTACCGTTTTTGCAATACATATATGGCGATCGCCTTAGCTTCGTCCCGATTTGCATGATGCTCCAGCTGAGAGACGTATGCGTAGATGTGGGCAACGCCATAGCTAAAGCGCTCGAGAACGAAGATGCCGTGATAATAGCCTCAACGGACTTTACCCACTATGAGCCTCAAGAGAAGGCTTACGAGAAGGACCTTAAGGTGTTGAAATCCATAGAAGCTCTTGACCCAGACACGATGTTGAGATTCGTTGACTCCTTGCGAGTGTCGATGTGTGGTCCCGGGCCTGTGGCCTCGATGCTTTACGCAGTGAAGAAGTTAGGGGCCAGAAGGGCGACGGTATTGAAGTACGCGACTTCAGGTGACGTCACTGGCGATAAGTTCTCAGTAGTAGGATACGGCTCTGTGAAGGTCGAAAAGTGACCTCGATGTCTAAGGACTTATTCGTGAGGGTTCCAATAAGCATAATCGGCCAGTCCCTCGTCCAGTATAACTATCCCACGTTATGCTACGTCGCGAAGAACAGAGGGTTCTTGATGTCAATACACCGGGGTACTGGGTCTTTGAAGGTTGAGTGGTCTAACCCTCTCGCCGAGTACCTTGAAAGGAAGCTTTTGAGGGTCCTCTCACGTTGTCTAAGTTCGCTGAGAATTGACGTCTTCGTTAGAGGCTCCGAAAATTTACCGCCTATGGACTCCTTGATCGCGATTTCCTCAGCGTTGCTCAAAGAGGCGGGTTTGAGGAGCTTTTCAACCTATGAGATTTCAAGGAGATTGACCATCTCCAGCACGAGAGTTAGAGGCGCTGTAGAGAGCATGAGGGGCGAGGGGCTGCTGGCGTATAGAGAGGGCGAGGGCTTGGTGGAGCTTCGAAAAGATTTCCCTTGGAAAATGGGCTTAGGCCTCAAGGTACCATTGAGATTTAAGATTTTCGAGGGCGAAGGACTTGAAGAGGCGTTTAGCATAGCCCTCCATGCCTTGGGCAGAATGATAATCACTGTAGCGCGTTCGATGATCGACGAGGACTTCGAGCTCTTCCGCAGAGCTCTTGTCAAGTACAGCAGGTTATGCATCGCACTATCAGAGCTCCCGCTTTCGATCCTCAAAGCCTATGAAAGGCTTTCCAACATAAGGGGATTAGCATGTAAAGTCGACGAGGACTTTAGGGGCTTCGCACTCTTCAGTGAGGACCGTGACTCGCTGGACGAGTGTTTGAGGACGATTAGTTCGATGGGCTTCCAGGCCATTGCATTAAGAGGTTGAGTAGGCTATGACCTTGTCGATAGTAAAGTTCGGGGGCAGTGCCATCACTGTGAAGGACAAGCCATTCACCATTAGGAAAGGGGCCTTGAGGAGCATGTGTTCTCAAGTCCTCAACCACATCGAGAAAGGAGGCAAAGTCGTCGTGGTTCATGGTGGTGGATCCTTTGGCCATCCATTGGCTATGAGATATAGGCTGAGCGCGGGGCTACTTAGTGACGAGAGTTACAAGGGCGTCGTGCTCACGAGGTTGGCTATGAGGAGACTTAACGAAGAGGTCGTTAAGGAATTCATAAAGCTGGGGGGAAGGCCTTATGCCCTCGAGCCGTCATCTTCGTCCATCTTGGAAGGAGGCGAGGTCAAGGAATACTTCATCAAAGGCGTCGAGGCAGCGTTAGAGAAGGGGTTCCTTCCTGTCCTATACGGGGACGTCGTCTTAAATAGAGGCGAGCGCGGCGTAACGATCTTGTCTGGCGACACAGTGGCTTCATTTCTGGCTTTGAAGCTTAAGGCCGACAAGCTAATTTACGTGCTCGACGTTGACGGCATATACCTTGAAGATCCCAGGAAGAAGCCAAGGGCTAAACTCGTAAAGTTCTTAAACGAAGAGGTTCTAAAAAGAATAGAGATAGCGTCTTCCGACCCCGACGCCACAGGCGGTCTTGTTAGGAAGATATATGAGGCCTTTAGCGCTTTTCGTGGTGGCGTAAAAGTTGTTTGCTTCGTAAGTTGGCGTAGAAAAAATCTGCTTAAAGCCCTTGATGGACTGAAATTTAAAGGGACCGTAATAAAGGAGGACTAAGCGAAATGGACGACATAAGCAATCGAAAGTTTGAGCACATAGAGATATGCTTGAGAGAGGATGTCGAAATGCATCGCAACAGCACTGGGTTTGAGGATGTATGGCTCGTCCATAGATGCTTACCCGAAATGGACATTGACGAGATAAATCTAGAGACCTATTTCCTCGGCTTCAAATTAAGGGCCCCAATCCTGATCTCGGCCATGACTGGGGGGCATCCGAGGGCCAAAGAAATAAACAGTGCAGTAGCCCAAGTCGTCGAGGAAATGGGCTTGGCTATGGCCGTAGGCAGTCAGAGGGCCGCGCTGCTCGACAAGAGCCTCGTAGATACCTTTGCCGTGGTGCGCAAGAAGGCCCCGACGGCCTACGTGATCGCCAACGTCGGCGCGGCTCAACTAGTTAGCCAGTTTGATGTGAACGATGTGCGCAAGATGATCGAGATGATCGAGGCTAATGCGCTTAACATACACTTAAACCCAGCGCATGAGTTCTCTCAAATGGGAGGAGACCTTAAATTCAAAGGCGTATTGCAGGCCATTAGGAGGATTTCGGAGGCTGTAGAAGTCCCCGTAATAGTCAAGGAGACTGGATGCGGTATTTCACGTGAAGATGCTATAAGGCTCGTCAAAGAGGGGCTTGTGAAGGCTATAGACGTGGCTGGAGCTGGGGGGACCAGTTGGTGCAAAGTCGAGGCATTGAGGGCTAAGAGGCACGGAGATAGTTTTAAGACCGAAGTGGCTGAGGCCTTCGCTGAATGGGGCATACCGACCGTTGTGAGCCTTATAGAGGTGAGGAGCGGGGTCGACGTCCCCGTGATAGCATCTGGAGGAGTGAGGAGCGGGGTCGATTGTGCTAAAGCCATAGCGTTGGGGGCCGACCTCGTTGGGATAGCCTTGCCAGCTTTGAGGGCCGTAGGGCGTGGCGTCGATGCCTTAAGGGCTTACCTAGATGTCCTAATAGAGCAACTGCAAGGGGCCATGTTTTTAACGGCTTCTCGAAGCCTGAGAGACCTGAAGAGGGCCGAGGTCGTCATAACGGGAAGGGTTAAAGAGTGGCTTCAGATGAGGGGCATAAATATTGACGAATATTTAAGGAGAAGGAAGACTCTATGAGCTTCTCAGACGACGTAGTTCAGCTAATAAGAAAGTATGCCTTGATAAACGCCTACGAGCACGGCGGAAAGGCGGTCCAGGGACCTGTACTCGGCAAAGTCATTGCTGTGAGGCCTGACCTGAGAAGCCAGGCTAAGGCCCTCGCTAAATTGGTCGAAGGCATAATAAACGAAGTAAACAGGATGAGCGTGGAGGAGATCAGGAAGGAGGTGGAGGAGAAGTATCCGGGGGCCATAGTGAAGAAGAAGGAGGTGGAGGAGAAGTCCTTGCCCCCTCTCCCCAACGTTGACAAGTATGAGGTAATAGTAACAAGATTTGCTCCCAATCCCGACGCCCCGCTTCACTTAGGTAGCCTTAGACCGCTCATTTTGTCCTATGAATACGCCAAAATGTACAAGGGGAGGTTCATACTGAGGTTCGACGATACTGATCCGAAGACAAAGAGGCCGCTACCAGAGGCTTACAAGTGGATAATAGAGGACATGGAGTGGTTGGGGATAAAGCCTGGCCAAGTCGTGTATCAATCCGATAGGCTAGAAGTGTATTATGATGTTTGCAAAGAGCTCTTGAGGAGGGGCGGGGCGTATGTATGCACTTGCGACCAAGAGCTCTTTAAGTCGCTCCGCGACATGGGCAAGCCTTGTCCATGCAGGGGGCTGAGCCCTAATGAACACCTTGAGAGGTTCGAGGGCATGTTGTCCCTGAAGTACGGAGAAAAGGAGGCAGTCGTCAGGATAAAGACCGATCTAAATTACCCCGACGTATCAGTGAGAGAGTGGGTCGCCTTTAGGATAATAGATGTTGAGAAGAACCCTCATCCAAGAGTTGGAAGCAAATACTTCGTGTGGCCCACGTACAACTTCGCCTCTGCCGTTGATGACCACGAGCTCGAGATAAGCCACATATTGAGGGCTAAAGAGCACATAACCAACACGATCAAGCAGAGGTATGTCTTCGACCACATGGGGTGGAAGTTCCCAGAGACGATCCACTTCGGCCGCTTAAAGCTGACGGGCATAATATTGAGCAAGTCCCAAATAAGCAAGGGCATAGCGAAACGAGAGTTTTCGTGGTGGGACGACCCTCGCCTAGGCACGATAATGGCCACTAGGAAGAGGGGCATATTGCCAGAGACCCTCAGGGAGATAATACTCCACGTGGGGGTAAAGAGCTCAGAGGCATCGCTAAGTTGGGAGAACATATACTCCGTGAACCGCAAGCACTTGGACCCGAGAGCTGATAGATACTTTTGTGTTTTTGAGCCCGTAAAGCTCGTAATTAAGGGCGTTCCGACCAACTTTATTGCTAGGCCCCAACTCCATCCAGACTTCCCTGAGAGAGGTTACAGAGAGATAGAGGTGAAATTGGTCGAGGGCGAGGCTAGGGTCTACATATCCAAGAGAGACGTTGAGCTCTTAAAGCGCAATCACTTCGTTCGGTTAATGTCCCTATTTAATATTCAATTAGAGGGGGTCGAGGGCGATACGGCATACGCATTTTACAAAGGGGAGAGCGTTGAAGAGGCTTCGCGCCTCAAAGCCCCGATAATACAATGGGTCCCAGCCGATGACAACATTGAAGTCGAGGTTGTGATGCCAGATGCCAGCAAAGCCATAGGGATCGGAGAGAGGGCGCTTGAAATGCTAGGCGAAGGATCCATAGTCCAGCTAGTGCGCATAGGGTTCGCGAGGCTCGACCACAAGGATGTGAAGACACGGAGGCTTGTATTCTATTTTGCCCATGAGTAGCCAAAGGCTATAAGTTAAAAAATTTATAAGCTGTGCCAGTAAATAAAGACACACCTAACCTATGAATCGATGAAGTAGGAGGGGTGAGGGATTCGTGCCAAAGCCAAGCTACGTTAGGTTTGAGGCGCCGCCTGAGCTCGCTGAAAAGGCCTACGAGGCCTTAAAGATAGCTAGAGAGACGGGCAAGATAAAGAAGGGAACCAACGAGTCAACGAAGGCCGTCGAGAGGGGGCTAGCGAAGCTCGTGCTAATAGCCGAGGACGTCGACCCTCCAGAAGTAGTTATGCACTTGCCATTGTTATGTGAAGAGAGGAAAATACCGTACATCTACGTACCGAGCAAAGAAAAGCTAGGACAAGCGGCTGGAATTGAGGTAAAGGCCGCGTCGGCTGCGATAATCGAAGCGGGACAGGCCAAAGAGCTCGTAGAAGAGTTGGTGGCTAAGATCAACGAAATAAAGGCTAAAGCCGGCTTACCGACGGCGCTAGTAGCGCCACCTGTTGAAGAAAAGGCGGCACCAGCTAAGAAGGAGGTCAAGAAAGAGAGGAAAGAGAGGAAGAAGTGAGCTCTTCTAGATCACCGCGGAGTAAGTTTCCTAGCCTCTCTTTCTGTCTCTCGGAGCATTAGTATATCGCCGATCCTAACAGGGCCTTTAACGTTTCTCGTCAAGATCCTACCCTTATCAGGTCCCTCGAGTATCCTGCACCTGACCTGTATGACCTCTCCAGTGACTCCCGTCCTACCGATTATTTGGACGACCTCTGCAGGCGTAGCGTCTTGAGCTTGGCCAGAGCTCATGGAGCGCACCTATTACCTAGGCCTCTGAGGAACTAGCTGATAAACCTCTCTCATGCTTAGAGCGTCGAGGGGCTCTTCGTGCGTGTCCCTCTCGACCCTTCTTACCCTGCCCTGACTCGCCTTGGACGAGGTAAGGGTTATAAGATGGACGTGAAGCCTCACTAAAGGCGGTGCCAAAATGTTCAAGGCAGTTTCGTGTGCGTTCTGCGGGAAGGATGTCCCGCCTGGGACGGGGCTCATGTTCGTCAGAAACGATGGGACCATATTGTACTTCTGCTCAAGTAAGTGCAAGAAGAACATGACAAAGCTCAGGAGGAACCCGGCTAAGCTAAAGTGGTCCGCGAAGACTAGGAAGGTGTACAAGTGATGGCCGTCGAGAGAACGTTGATAATAATCAAGCCCGGAGCCGTCGTAAGGGGCCTCGTAGGGGAGGTCTTATCGAGGCTTGAGAGGAAGGGCCTGAAGATAGTGGGCTTGAAGATGTTGAAAATGTCGAGAGAAAAGGCTGAAGAGCTATATTCGGTGCACAAAGGCAAGCACTTCTATGAGGAGCTGATCAACTACATCACCTCAGCCCCGGTAGTCGTCGGGGTTATCGAGGGCGACGGCGCCATCCAAGTCGTCAGAAAGGTCATAGGCCCTACGAACCCCAAGGAAGCGCCACCCGGGACCATTAGGGGCGACTTCGGGATCTCAATAACGCAAAACATAATCCATGCATCGGATAGCAAGGAAAGCGCCGAGAAGGAAATAAAGATCTTCTTCGAAGAGAGGGAGCTTTGCAATTACTCACGAGCCGATGAGGCCTGGCTTTGAGCTTTGGAACGACAAGTTAAAGAGCTTTCTCTCCTTAGCTTTTTCATCAAGCTGACCACTAGAGGAGGTGATTGTGAGGTGGACGGCGGTGAGGGCAAGAGAATCAGGTCGCCCATCCTATGTGTATTGGGACACGTAGACGTGGGGAAGACCCTCCTCCTCGACAAGATCAGGGGCACTGCGATCATGTTTAGAGAAGTCGGGGCCATGATGTAGCGCCCGCTCGGCGCTACGTGGCAAACCCAGCACATTGGAGCTTCCTTCTTGCCTTGGTCTGCTCTTGAGAGGATGTGCGGTCCCTTACTCAAGAACATAAAGGTTGAGATTAAGATACCCGGCTTTTTGGTCATAGACACCCCAGGGCACGAGGCCTTCGTGAACTTGAGGAAGAGAGGCGGCTCAATAGCCGACGTGGCCATCTTGGTCATAGACATCCTCGAAGGTTTTGAAGAGATAACCTACGAGAGCTTAGAGATCTTAAAAGCTAGGAAGACGCCCTTTGTCGTCGCCGCAAACAAGATAGACAAAATACCCGGGTGGGTTAAGAACGAGTTTAAGCCGTTCGTCGAGACGATAAAGTCGCAACAACCTCAGGTCCAGAGGAGGCTCGACGAGCTCATCTACAACATCGTGGCTAAGTTTGAGGAGCTTGGATTTCAAGCCGACAGGTATGACAGGATAAGGGACTTCACCAGAACCGTGGCCGTGATACCCACGAGCGCTAAGACGGGAGAGGGCATACCTGACCTCCTGCTTGTCTTAGCCGGTCTCTCTCAGAGGTACATGTTAAAGAGGCTCTACGTCGAGGAGTCGGCGGCTAAAGGCGTGGTGCTGGAGTGCAGAGAGGTTCTAGGCCTAGGCAACGTCGCAGACGTGATAATTTACGATGGCGTGCTGGGAAAGGACGACACGATAGTGCTCGGCGGGCTTAAAGGCCCCATAGTGACCAAAATTAGGAGCATACTGATGCCCAAGCCCATGGATGAGATGAGGGATCCAGAGGACAAGTTCAAGAGCGTGGACGAGGTCGTCGCGGCTGCTGGTGTGAGAATAGTCGCCCAGGGCCTAGACGATGCCGTGGCTGGTAGCCCCTTCTTCTCAGCGAGGAGCCAAGCTGAGATCGAGGAGGCAGTAAGAAGGGTTGCAGAGGAGCTCTCAAAGATCAGGATAACGACGGACGCGGTAGGAGTGGTGGTTAAAGCCGATACCCTAGGTTCCCTTGAGGCTTTAGTTTCGAAGCTACAGGGGCTGGGCGTGTCGGTGAGGCTGGCCGACGTTGGGAAGGTATCGAAGAGAGACGTCGTCGAAGCCGCGATAACTAAAGAGAAGGACCCCTACCACGGCGTTATCTTGGCGTTCAATGTCGGTGCAAACCCCGACGCGGAGCAGGAGATAGAGAGTAGAGGCATACCAATGTTTAGGAACAACGTCATTTACAGGTTGGTGGAGGACTACTTGGACTGGGTCAAGAAGAAAATGGAAGAAGATCGTAGGCAGACGCTGTCCTCTCTAACCTTGCCCGGGAAGGCCCGTATTCTAAAGGGCTACGTATTCAGGAGGAGCGACCCAGCGATAGTTGGGGTCGAAATACTGGCTGGAAGGCTAAGGCCTGGGTACCCGTTGATGAGCGCCAAGGGCAGAAGGCTCGGAGTGATAATGCAAATACAAGAGCAGAAAAAGAGCTTGAGCGAGGCCGTGGCGGGACAGGCCGTAGCGATCTCTATCAGGGGGAACGTGATCGTCGGCAGGCACATCGACGAGGGCGATTACCTATACGTCGACGTGCCAACAGAACATGCAAGAATATTGAAGGAGAAGTTCCTCGACCAACTCTCAAAGGAAGAACTAGAACTCATAGACGAAATTGCCAAGATAAAGAGGGCTGCTGGCAGATAGTAATCGAAGGGCCTCAAAGTTTTTAGCTGACCCTCGAAGTGTGTTCATGCTAAGGGGGTGAAAGACAACGCCTGAGTTTAAAGTGGTCATATCCGACCCAGCGACTGGAAAGGCCAGACAAGTAACCGTCAGCGGACCTCAAGCAAGCGCCCTCGTAGGGCTCAGGATAGGAGATGAAGTTGACGGTGCGCTACTTGGAGTACCGGGGGTTAAGTTAGTCATCAGAGGTGGGAGTGATAGAAGCGGAGCGCCTATGTTGCCTGACCTTCCGGGGCCCGTCAAACGGAGACTGTTGCTGAGCCAAGGGCCGGGCTTTAGAGCCAAGAAGAGAGGTTTAAGGAAGAGGAAGCTCGTTCGCGGAAACACCATATCCGAGGACATAGTCCAGATAAACATGGTCATAAAGCACGAGGAGAAGGCGGTGGGACGTGGCCGAGGAGCAGATGAAGAGGCAAGCTGAGCTGAACATAGGCACGACGGGTCACGTGGATCACGGTAAGACTACCTTGACGTGGGCCCTCTCGGGCGTGTGGGCTTCGAGGCACTCTGAAGAGTTAAAGAGGGGGATAACGCTTAGGCTGGGCTACGCCGACACTGCGGTATTAAAGTGCCCCAAGTGCCCGCCTCCGCGGTGCTACACAACTTACGTGCTATCGGGGACCACGTGCAAGTACTGCGGGTCTAGGCTCGAGTTTTTGAGAAAGTACTCATTCGTAGACTGCCCCGGACACGAGATTGCACGCCCGTAAACGGGCGTGCAACGTGACATGCTGATGGCTACGATGCTCGCAGGGGCTACTCTATTCGACGGAGCCATATTGGTAATTGATGCTACGGTTCCATGTCCTCAACCCCAAACGCGAGAACACCTAAAGGCCCTCGAAATATTGGGCATCAAGAACGTGGTGGTGGTGCAGAATAAAATAGAAGTCGCTCCTAAAGATAAAGTCGTTGAGAACTATCGTCAAATAAGAGAGTTCTTGAAGGACACCATGTATAGGGATGCGCCGATAATTCCGATATCGGCTCTCCATAAGGCAAATCTCGACGTCTTGATAGAGACCATAGAGAAAGTCATTCCGACCCCGAAGAGAGACCCGACGAAGCCTTTGAGAGCATTAATAGCTAGGTCCTTCGACGTCAATAAGCCTGGAACGACGCCCGAGGAATTGAAGGGCGGGGTTTTAGGGGGTTCTATAATTCAGGGTGTTGCTAGAACGGGCGATGAGATCGAGATAAGACCCGGCATTAGGTTGGAGAAGGGAGGCGGAAAGGTCGAGTATGAGCCGCTGTACACTCAAGTTGTAAGCTTGAAGGCGGGCGACGTGGAAGTGGAAGAGGCGAGACCTGGAGGGTTGATAGGCTTCGGCACGCTTCTCGATCCTTCGCTCACAAAATCGGACTCCCTAGCCGGCAGCGTCGTGGGCAAGCCTGGGACGCTCCCCCCAACGCTCTTTGACCTCGACTTAGAAGTAGTGTTATTCGAAAGGGCCGTAGGGACCGTGGACATGGTTAAGGTCGAGAGCATAAGGACCGGCGAGGTCTTAATGATAAACGTTGGCACTGCCACGACATTGGGGGCTGTCGCTAAGGCCTCTAAAGACGTGGTCTCGGTGAGGCTACGTAGGCCGGTGTGCGCGGAGCCGAGGACTAGAGTAGCGATAAGCCGCCAGATATCTGGAAGGTTTAGGCTTATAGGGTACGGGATTATCAGGTGAGGAGCGGAGGTAAAATCGCGATTAAAGTGCTCTTCGACACGAACTTCTTGATGGCCGCTTTCGAGGGGCCAGTGGACGTCGTTGAGAGGGTTGAAGAGCTGCTTGAAGCTAAGGTTAGGCCGATCATCTTGAAGTCACAGCTTCGAGAGCTCGAGAGAATAGCGAGCTCCCATGAAAGGCAAAAGGCCGCTCGAATAGCCCGTGCCGCCTTAGAGTACGTGAAGAAAAAGGAGTTTGAGGTCGTCGAGAACGGCGAGAGAGCTGTCGACGACGCTATAGTCGAGGCCTCTAGGAGAGAGGACTACATAGTCGCCACAAATGATCGAGAGCTAAGGCGAAGGTTGAGAAGGAGCGGCGTGAACGTCATCTACATGAAAAGCGATGGCAAATTTGAGCTAGAAGGCTATCAGCCTTAGCTACTTTACAAAAAAGTTTAATACAAAAGGGAGCAAGGTCTCTAAACTCACGCGGCACTCCGCATTTAGCCTCATGGTGGAGCATCCATGTACCACTTGGCCACTATTTCCGATGAGGTCCGGATTCCACCCAGCAGGTTTAACGAAAAACTCGAAGACGTCGCATTCGATAGCCTAAGGTCTGTGTATGAAGGGGTCGTCATAGAGGGCCTTGGGATAATAGTCGCAATAGTGAGGGTGAAGGTCTCCCCCGTGGGCAAAATAATGCCCGGAGATGGTGCGAGCTATCACAAGGTTAAGTTCGAGGCCCTCGTCTACGCCCCTGTAGAGGGGGAAGTGGTGGAAGGAGAGGTTGTAGAGGTTGTAGACTTCGGGGCCTTCGTGAGGATAGGACCGATAGATGGACTGATTCACGTATCGCAAGTAGCCGACGACTACATATCTTACGATAGGAAGAAGGGCGAGCTCCTGTGTAAGCAGACTAGGAGAAAACTCTCGAAAGGCGATAGCGTGAGAGCAAGAATCGTGACTGTTAGCATGACCGGCATGAGGTTGAGCGACGTCAAGGTCGGCTTGACTATGAGACAACCGTTTCTAGGAAAACTGGAATGGATCGCGGAAAGCCTGAAGAAGGAGAAGGCCCCTGCCAAGGTGAAAGAAAAGTGAGCAAGAGAACCTCGGCTCGATTTAAGTGTTGTTTGAAGTGCAAAGCTCTTCTCCCAAACCAAGCGAACATATGCCCCAACTGCAAGTCGAGCGAATTTACAACGGACTGGAGCGGTATCGTCATAGTCTTCGACCCCGAAAACTCCGCCATCGCTAAGACTTTGAACTTGACAAAGCCCGGCAGATACGCCATTAGGTGTAGGTGAGAGCATTGAAGCTCAAGGCCTTCAAGTTGAGCGAAGAGCTCAGGAGAGAGCTTAGCAGGCCGTGGGGTCTAGTTATCACAAACGATGAAATAAAGTTCGGGAAGCTAAAAGAGGCATTAAAGAACATGATGGCCGATACCATCGTGACTATAGGCGACGTAACTACTCACACGTTTCTTGAGAGGGGTTTAATGCCAAGGCTTGCTATAGTCGACATGAAGACCTTGAGGGAAGCATATCAAGTCGATCTGAGGGAGCGCATGAAGGTGGTGCGCGAAGTCGTTAACCCTCCCGGTCACATAGTCTCCACGCTAGTGGATGAGATAAGCAAGGCACTTGAAGAAGGAGGGCTCGTGGTTGTGAGAGGAGAGGAGGACTTGCTCGTCATACCTTCGATACTCGCTTCGCCCGAGGGAACGGTAGTTGCTTATGGTCAGCCAGGCGTTGGGGTGGTGTTGATAAAAGTGGACAAGGATAATAAGGAGAAGGCTAAAGAACTCTTAACCTCTATGAAGGAGGTGGAGCTCGATGACGCTACAATACCAAGTTAAGGTATTGAGGGATCTAGAGAACAAGGTCCTAGACAGAAGGGAGCTCGTCCTACTGATACACCACGCTGGCGCTAGGACGCCTACGAGGGGCGAAGTAAGGGAGCTCGTCTCCTCGATGTTCAGCGCTCCTCAAAACCTCGTGATAGTCAAGAACTTAAGGACCATCACCGGAACCAACGTTACTGAGGCCCATGTCCACGTATATCGAGGCGAGAAGACGTTGCAAGAGGTCGAGCCAAGGCACATAAAGACCAGGAACTTCGGGAAGAAGGAGGGAGAAGAGGAGAAGGGCAAGAAGTGAGCGGAGGATAATCGTTGAGCAAGGTCATCGTGTTGGGCATAGAGTCTACGGCGCATACCTTTGGCTGCGGAATCGTCGACTCCGATGGTAATATTTTGGCAAACGTCAACGACACATACATCCCAGTTAGGGGAGGCATACATCCCAGGGAGGGCGCTCAGCACCACTCCGACGTAGCTCCTAAGGTCATTAAGAGGGCCCTTGTCGAGGCCGAGGTTAATCTAGAGCGCATAGACGCCATAGCGATCTCCTTGGGGCCGGGGTTGGGGCCTTGCCTCAGAGTCGGTGCTACTATAGCCAGAGCACTTGCCGTTGCATACAATAAGCCGCTGGTCCCGGTAAACCACGCAGTCGCACATATAGAGATAGCCAAGCTCACGACGGGCTTCAGAGACCCCCTGATAGTCTTCGTCTCAGGGGGTAACACCATAATAGCGGCATACTCAGATGGGAGGTATAGGGTGTTTGGAGAGACGCTCGACATAGCGCTCGGCAACCTCCTCGATGCGTTTGCTAGAGAAGCTGGCTTACCGCACCCGGGCGGACCTAGGGTCGAGGAGCTAGCAAGAAGAGGAGAGAGGTTATCCAAGCTACCATACATAGTTAAAGGGCAAGACGTGTCGTACTCGGGGCTCCTGACTGCTGCCATTAAGCTCTTAAAGGAGGGCCATAGGATTGAGGACCTATGCTATAGCCTGCAAGAGTACGCGTTCTCGATGTTGGCCGAAGTGGTCGAGAGGGCTTTAGCCTATACGGAAAAGGGAGAGCTCGTGCTAACCGGCGGAGTAGCGGCCAATAGCGAGCTCCAGAGGAAGCTAAAAATCGTTGCAGCAGAACACAACGCTAAGTTCGGGGTGGTGCCCAAAGCCCTTGCTGGAGACAACGGCGCTATGACAGCTTGGACCGGCGTGCTCGCCTATACGCATGGGGTCACGATAGAGGTGGAGAAGAGCTACGTGAGGCCCAGGTGGAGGCTCGATGAAGTCGATATACCTTGGATTCAAGGGGCAGATGATAAAGAAGGGCGCTGAAGCAGAGCTGTACTTGATAGACTTCTTTGGCTTGCCAGCAATATTAAAGAAAAGGGTCCCAAAGCCGTATAGAGCCAAGGAGCTAGACGACTACATCAGGAGGGCTAGGACTTCTCACGAGGCCACCATGATGTTCCACGTCAGGACCTGTGGCGTCCCGGTCCCAGCTATATACGATGTGGATCCAGAAGAAGGCATTATAATAATGGAGTACATACTCGGGCCGACTTTAAAGGAGCTTGCCTTGAAGGGCTACGAGGTCGCCCCCCTCTTCAGGCTAGTCGGCCTTTACGTTGGCAAGATGCACATCAACAACATAGTCCATGGAGACTTAACCCCCGCAAACATAGTCGTCCCCGAGGTCGAGAAACCGTTCTTCATAGACTTCGGCCTGGCAGAGAGGACCGGAGAACTGGAGGCCATAGGGACTGATGTGCACTTAATGTTAAGGGCCCTTGAGAGCACTCATCACAACAAGGTGAAGGAGTTCTTCGAGGAGTTCTTGAGGGGCTATAGAGAAGTCGTGGGCGGTAAGGCGGATGCCGTCTTAAAGAAAGTCCAGGAGATAAGGAGGAGGGGGAGGTATGTCGAGGAGAGGAGGGCCAAGGTTTATTGACGTCCACTGTCACTTACACGATGAGGTCTTTGATCACGATAGAGACGAGGTCGTAAGGAGGTCTTTGGATAGCGGCGTTGAAACCATCATCACGTCCACGTTAAGCTTGAGGGAACTCGGGAAGGCGCTAGACATAGCCAGAAAGTATGACTGCGTTAGAGTGTCGGCAGGATTCGACCCGCTAAACCTCTCGACGCTTGACGCCGAGGAGGTTGCCAGCGAAATAAAGAGGCTTCGCGACAAGATCGTGGCCATAGGAGAAGTTGGCCTAGACTTCTTCTCCGTGAAAGGGGAAGAGCGGGAGAAGCAGGTTAAGATCTTTAGATTCTGGGTCAAGGTGGCTTCGGAGCTAAATTTACCTTTAGTGGTTCACTCGAGGAGCGCTGGAAAGTACGCTATTGAGGTCTTGATAGAAGAGGGCTATGATAAGGTTTTGATGCACGCCTTCGACGGGAGCAGCGGGTGGGCATTAAAGGGCGTCTCTAGAGGCTTCATGTTTTCAATACCGCCCTCAGTGATGAGGTCTCAGCAGAAGGTCAAGCTTGTAAAGTCCATCCCCCTAGAGCACTTGATGGTTGAGAGCGACGCCCCAGTACTAGGCCTCGAGCCCGAAAAGAGGAACGAGCCCTCGAACGTAGTGGTCTCGGCCACTAAGATTGCTGAGATCAAGAAAATCGACGTAGAGGAGGCCTACGAAGTGCTCTACACAAGCTCGAAGAGCTTCTTCCGTGTTTGACTAGAAGTTTATTTTGTCCTCCTCCTTTATCGTGCGCAGGACTACCATGGTCTGAGTCGACGTCACCCCTTCGATCTCTCCTATCTTGTCTATTATCTTGGCCAAGCTCTCTCTAGAGTCGGTCCTTATTTTCAGGACGGCGTAGTACTCGCCAGTGACGTCGTAGACCTCGTAGACGTCGTCTATCGAAGCAACCTTCTTCAGGGCCTCCTTGAACTTCAGGGGATCGGCCTTTAGCAGAACTATAGCCGTGAGTCCCTTCCCGACCTTTACTGAATCTATCGTCGCCCTGAACCCCTTAATGACTCCTAACCTCTTAAGCTTCTGAACCCTGAGGTGGACCGTGGCCTCGCTGACTCCAATGCTGGAAGCTATTTTCGAGAACGGGGTCCTAGCGTTCTCTTGCAACATCCTGAGGATCTTTAAGTCTATCTCGTCGATTTCCTCCATGACTCCTTAACTCCTAAATCCTGAGGACTTTTCTCTTAGATAACTATGAACTTTGTTAGTTATATAAGATTTAAGTGAAGGCCAGTTAAAAGGCTTAAAGCCCTGCCCGCTAAAGCTATCTCGATGGTGTACAGAAAGGCCTTCGACCTACCGCTACACGACGGCAAAGCACCTAAATGGCTCTACGAGAGGATGGCCAGGCTAGCAAAGTGCGTGTTAGCTATAATCGTCGACGAATATGGCCCCTCAGGGCTCTTGGAAAAGATAGCAGATCCCCTATGGTTTCAGGCCTTAGCGTGCGCCTTGGGCTATGACTGGGATAGCAGCGGTACCACGACAGTCACTTGCTCAGCAATTAAGAGGGCGCTGATGGAAAAGGAGCTAGGAGTGAGGGCATGTGGAGGAAAAGGCAAGGCCTCGAGGCTCACGCCTCAAGAGATAATATGCGTGAGCAAGTCCTACGGAATGGAGGACGAGGCCTCAAACTTCGTCAGGATTAGCAGGCTCGTAGCCAAAATAGATACGTCGGCCATACAGGCTGGCTATCAGCTCTACCACCACACGTTCTTCATAGCCGAGAACGGCTCTTGGGCTGTGATACAGCAGGGCATGAGGCCCGTAGAGAGGTTCGCTAGGAGATTTCATTGGCTTTCCACTGAGCTCAAAAGCTTTACGGAAGAGCCCCATAAAGGGATCGTGGGAGACGTGGTCCACGATCACGTCTTGAACTTGACTGACAAAGAGAGCTCGGAGGCTAGAAGGCTTTGCGTCGATATTGCCAAAGAGGGGCCCAAGAAGGTCGGCCGGCTCATCAAAGCCGCTACAGCGAAGGTACGGGGGCCGTTGGACGCTTGGCTCCAAAGGCAAGGCGTTGTGGACATCGAGGTCTACAAGCTCCCACGCTTTGTCAACTGGCTCGCGCTAGAGCAAGCCTACCACTTCAGCCCCTCGAGCTTTGAGGAGCTCCTACTAATAGAGGGCATGGGGCCTCTGACCATAAGGAGCCTAGCGCTAATAGCGGAGCTGATATTTGGGGCAAAGTTGAGCTGGAAGGACCCGGTTAAGTATTCATTTGCCTTTGGCGGAAAGGATGGTGTGCCGCACCCAGTCGATGTAAATCGAATGGACGAGGTCATAGGCTTCTTGGAGGGGGCTATCGACAAGTCCAACATTGATTGGAGGGAAAAGAGAGAGGCATTGAGGAGGTTGGCGAGCCTAGCCGCGAGATTGCCTCGCTCTACGTAATCGAACAATACGGTGGTGCGAGAAGAGCAACAGCGAGCGCTTTCTAAATCTCCTGGGCCTTGGCGCCAGCTCTTACGATCAGCTCCTTGAGTAATTCGCAGGCCTCTGCGACGTTCTCCTCAGCCTCCTTCATCGTCGGCGCTCTAGACGACACCTCGACCTCTATGTACGCCTCGCCGTCCCTCTTGGGGCGCGACTTCACGTACACTGCCTTGCACTTCCTCATGACCTCTTCGATCATCGGCGCCAAGGAGGATTCCTCGATCATGTCCACTTTAACCAGCTTTGAAGCGTACGCTGCGCGAGAGAGCTTCAATATCATTGGCTTCACGTGCGTTTCAAACATGGCCTTCATCTCCGATGGCACGCCTGGAAGAGCCACCATGACCACGTCGCCAGCCTCGATCAAGCATCCGGGAGCCGTCCCTACGGGATTATAGAGGGGTTTGCCTCCTCTCGGGAGCCTGGCCATCTTGAGCCTAGGGGGTGTTACCTCCCTCCCATACTTCTCTTCGATCATGCGCAAAGCTTCTTCGCTGAGCTCCATGGAGAGGCCCAAGGCGACGGCTATGCTCTCGAGGGTCCTGTCATCGAACGTCGGGCCCAGACCACCTGTCGTGATTATTAGCCTGGGCTTACGGGCCAAGGCCTCTCTTATCGCCGCACTACATTCCTCGACGTCGTCGCCCACCATTGTAATCCTCTTGACCAATCCCCCCAGCCTGGTAACGTTGTCAGCGATCCAAGAGGCGTTGGTATTGACGACTCGCCCGCTTAGGAGCTCGTTGCCCACGGTTATTATCTCCACGGTAAATGCCTCCACAAGACCACCAGGCGTAGCGTGAGTAAGAGTAGTAGATAAGGATGCCGTCAAAACCAGTGAGCCAAATCTAATTGGGTGAGGGTTCTGATGATCCCATCTCTGAGAATCTTTAGAGATGGCCGTGCATCGACTCCCCTGTCACATCTCAAGTTCCAAACTCGCGAAGCCTTACATGGTCTACCTGACGAACTTGATGCGCAACTCACGACCGTGACCGTTAAGTTTACGATACGCGAGGAAGAGTACCGCCTTTACCTAGCAACTTATCTTATTAATCGTGACCGCGTCAAATATCGTAAGGGTTTAAGGCTTTTTCCCTAGATGAGGCCTTTGCCTGCTAGCATTACCCCTGACCTCCTCCCCGCCCTGAAGAGGCGGGGGTTCCTCGCCCCCTAGGGCTGGGAGGTTTGGGATTATATCTCCCCGTGGTGGAGATTTAATCCCGGGCCGGGCCTCCGGCCCATTACCCTACCCCTCTCAGGGCTCGGGGCTATATCAACTACTAACTAGGAACAGGGCGCTTCATAGGCTTTCCCCCATCATCCCCGCCCTGAAGGGCGAGGCTTTCAGTTGTAACCCGCAACGCCTTTAGCGACCTTGGGTCTAGACCAACACTAGACCTACGCCCA
>CAZPGS010000003.1:0-5679 GCA_964586135.1 uncultured Nitrososphaerota archaeon | reverse complement strand
AACCCGCAACGCCTTTAGCGACCTTGGGTCTAGACCAACACTAGACCTACGCCCATAAGTGCTTGCTCTAGCAGTAAAACAAGCTCACCGAGTTCCTTCGAGAGCTCACATGATGACGTTATAGACTTGGTCACGGAAAATCAATAGAGAGAAACAGGTTCTAATTGCGGTTAGCGGTTAAAGGTTCAACAACTTAGCATAAGCTCAAGATGTCTTGAGATGAAGGTTGCAAGCTCGCTTACTGAGCTCACGACCGGCAAAGAAATCCTCGATTCAACGTCAATGTCGTTGAAGATCAAGTCCAACGTTAAGCCCCTCTCGCCGAGCTTTGAATAAGATGACTTCACGGCCTTTTTAAAGCCCTCAGGGTCCAACTTGAAGAGGTAGCCGGGCGTGACTGTCAACACCACATCGATGTCACTTAAGAAGTCCATGAAGGGTACTGCTGCATCGTTAAAGGACTCCACCACGAGAACTTCGGCCCTCGACTTAAGAGCATTGAAGGCGTAGTCTAGCGATCCGATTATGTCGCGCTGGGCCAGTATGTCGGCGAAAAAGCGCTCTGCCGAAACGGGCTTGGGCTTAAACTTTTCGACTAACCTCTTAACCCAAGGCCTTAGCCCAGGAACCGCTCTTGAGGCATTGTCCTCGACGACGTAATACATCGTGGCCCCACTACGGCAGTCGCTAATCCTCGCCATGATTAGTTGCTCAAACTGATTGCAGAGAGCGTTCAGGTAGTCTTCCACTTTCTCGAAGCGGTTAGGGTCTAAAGGGGCCAGCAGGAGGTCCACGGGGTTTACTAATTCGATGTCTGAGCCTAAGCCTAACAAGTCCTTGTACTTTAGCACGTCCTCGCCGACCAGAACTCCATACTTTAAGCTGCAGAGCACGGTATTGAACTGATACCAGGCAGAGTGGCCAGCGAGGGGCTTAAAGGCCGAGACCTTAAACCCCCTCTCGACGAGCGCTTTGGCCAAAGCTATAGCGACGTATGTCTTACCAGAGTCGTAAGTTAGGAGGCCATTCACGAGCACGGTCGTACAATTCATGGCTCAACGCCACCACTGAGGTCATATAGAGAGGTTTGTCATAAGAGTATGGAGTTATTTGCGTGTAGTAAGCAAAGTCGAACCATCCGCTAAAGCCTTAGTTAAGCAACCATTGGTCTATAGAGGCATAAAGTCCTCTGGTTTTGGAATCGTCTTCGGCAAGCCCTTCCTCTCGCGTATCTTTAGCACCAAGTCCTGGAGCATGGACTCGGGGACTGGCTGCCAGCCTTTGAACTCAGTGGCCCAAAAGGCTCGCCCAGCCGTGGCGCTCCTGATTTCGTTGGCTAAGTCGAAGGTCTCGGCAACAGGGATCTCGCCCTTCAAAATCATCAGTAGCTCCTGAGCCTCCAAGCTCACGATCTTGCTGCGCCTAGTCATGAGGACCCTGGTCAAGCCGGAGACGTAGTCGGTGGGGCACTTGGCCTCGATCTTCAAGACGGGCTCCAGGAGCGTAGGCTTAGCAGACAAGAAGGCCACGAACGTGGCGTCTCGAAGAGCTGGCATGAGTTGCGCCGGGCCACGGTGAACAGGGTCTTCGTGAATCAAGGCGTCGATGAGCTTGACCTTAACCCCTCGGCAGGGCTCGTGGCAGAGTGGACCTTCGGCCAAGGCCCACCTAAAGCCCGAGATCAGGGTGTCCTTGACGTCTCTCAAGTACTGGACGCCTTTGGTGGCGTCGACAAATATGTTGAAGAAGTCATCAATCGCCCATATTCCCCTAGCCTCGTCGGCGTCCCAGCCGGCCTCCTCTCTCAAGATCTTGGCGCGCTCACGCCAGTCCTGGTCGTCATAGACCTTGCCCATCTCTAAGAGGCGGAGGGTCTCCTCATTTAGGGGCTCGATGACTACGTAGACTCTGTTGTGCTTATTGGGGGACTTGCCCTCAAAGGGGCCTGCGCTCTTCCTCACGCTCTCTCGATAAACGACTATGGGCGGGGAGGTGACGACCTCGAGCCCTGTCCTCTGCTTGAGGTCCCATAGAGCTATCTCCAGATGGAGCTGGCCCATGCCAGCTACCAAGTACTCGCCAGTCTCTTGGTTTATCTTGACGTGGAGTGTCGGGTCCTCGATGGCCATCTTCCTAAGAGCTTCGACGAGCTTCGGGAGGTCTCCGCTCTTCTTGGGCTCAATGGCGATGGTTACGACGGGTTCGCTTATGTAGCGGAGCCTCTCGAAGGGAACCATAGCCCCTTTCAGCGCAGGGTCTATGACCGTCTCGCCGGCCCTAGCATGCTCCAAGCCGAGCATAGCGGCAATGTTGCCAGCAGTGATGCTCTCACAGACCTCGCGATAAGGACCCATGTAGAGGCCGACCTGCGTAATCCTCTCAGTGGTCTTGACCATCATTAAGTAGACCTCACGCGCCTCTTCGACCCTCCCGCTGAAAACTCGTCCTGTGGCCACGAGGCCGGCATGAGGATCGGCCACGACCTTGCTTACGCATATCACTAAGGGGCCCTGATCGTCGCAGTTCAACATGGCCTTGCCAATAGGGGAATCGAGGTCGCCCTTCCAGATCCTAGAGAGTCGATACCTTTGAGCCTCCATGGGGTTGGGGACGTGCTCAACGACCATGTCTAAGATGGCAGCGTAGAGGGGGAAGTCATCGGCTAGCTTGTCGTAGTAGCCCTTTTCATAGGCATCGAGTATATAGCTGAACCTGACGCCCTTCTGTTGAGCTATGGGGATGGTCAAACCCCACTTGTGAAGGGCTGAACCGAAGGCGACCTGACCCTTGGCGGGGTCGACTTTCCATTTGTTCCTGAACTCGGGATCGGCATACAGGTCTATCAAAGCGTTAAAGTCCCTGATAATGCTTACAAACCTCTGCTGAACCTCGTTAGCACTAAGCTTAAGCTCCTTGATCAAGCGATCGACCTTGTTGATGTATAAGAGGGGCCTGACGCGCTCCTCCATGGCCTGCCTAACGACCGTCTCAGTCTGGGTCATGACGCCCTCGACGGCGTCAACTACGACGATTGCCCCGTCCATAACGCGCAGGCTACGAGTCACGTGGCCGGTGAAATCGACGTGGCCAGGGGTGTCGACCAAGTTAATGACGTAGGGCTTGCCCTCCCACTCGTGATATAAGGACACATTGGCGGCCTTAACGGTCATTTGCCTAAGCTGCTCTATCTCGACGTAGTCGAGCGCCAAGGCCTTGCCGGCTACCTTAGGAGAAATCATGCCGGCCGCCATCAACAAACTGTCGCTAAGAGTGGTCTTGCCATGATCTACATGGGCTAGTGTCCCGATGTTTCTGACAAATTCTCGATTTCTCATGATCTTCAGGATCTCCTCGGTCTGCTTGAACTTCACCATCTCTTGGCACCTCAAATAATCGTGACACTCCTCTGACGCTTAGAGCCTAAAAACTTTTACAATTTCATCCGTGCACGTCAATAGCTCCATAGTATAGTCAATGGGAAGGAGAGCCTTAAGCTTCCATGACCTTTTGACGAGGCGCGAGCTCACGCGGCTGGCTCGCTATTAAGTTACGATTACGTGGACTCGTCTGCTCTAAGCATTTCTCACAAAGCGCTCTTCATGGCCTGTGCTACTATTCGGTCGAGAAACCTTAAGCTTGCGACGTTCAACGTCGTCCTCTGATTGAATAGCTTAAAAAGCGCTGTGGGCCAGGTTAGAGGCGAAGAGGCCTCGATAAACGATGAAGCTGTTAGAGAGGGTCTCTTGGGCCCTAAAGCACGTTCCCTTGATCCTAGGGCTACTCGTTTTTTCCCTCTACGCGCACTTGTGGCTCTTGAGGCCCCGTAGAGCAGTCACGATGCGCGACCTGTACGAAGCCTTTTACATAGATTTCTTAGCTCTGAGGCCGGAAGACGTCGAGATAGTAAAACTCACGGACGAAGAGCTCATCGCGATATCCCGAAACCCTTGTCCGATATTAAAGCTAGCGACTACGTTAAAAATGGACACTAAGTATGTATGTAAGTTCATCTCGGAAACCGTGTGCAAACACGTGCTGAAGCACATCGATGAAGGGCTCATCTTCGAGAGAGACTACGACTACATAAGACCATATAAAGACGGCTGTCGGGAGAGGATCTATAAGAAATCTCAGAAATCGAGGAAACTGTCTAGCCTAGACTTGAGAGGCTCGCGTGGAGCGCGACGCCTTTAGGGTTACTACGAGGCACGTTAGCGAGCCATGAGGCTCGCCGTAAGCATGGCAAGGACGATGAGCGTTATCGCTACGTACTTGTAGTTGCGGGAAAAAGCGAAGTACACCACAGAAGCCACAACTCTGAGGTACGGCGTGAGCATGAGGAAGACTAGGCCAAGGGCCATCACGGTGGCGTAGTTGGGGTTGCCGAACGTCGAGGACGCTACATCAAACACGTAGGCGAAAAAGTCCCTAGACCTCACGTAAGCCTCAGGGTCGCTCAAGTCTATCTCCATAGTCCTCTTACCCGATACATATAGCACGAGACCAGCCAACTCCATCGTTAACGAAGTTATTACTCCTATCACCAGTATGTAGCCTATGACCTCCTCTAGGGCTGGCTTCCTCAAGGAGACGTAACCCCCTTGTACACCATCTGGATGATCAAATAGGTTAGGACGACCAAGAACAGGCCCCTGATGGCCTTGTCGCTCATTTTCGGGAGGAGCCTCGAGCCGGCCAAGGAGCCTATGGTAGCTCCCACAGCTATCGAGCCCGCCAAGACCACGTTCACAAGCCCCGAAGCTATGAACACGGTCGAGCCCGCCAGCGCCGTCATGCCTATAATGAAGTTGCTCGTGGCGCTCGACGCCTTAGGGGGCATCTTGAGTATGAGCTCATGTATAGCCACCTTGAAGGCGCCGGCCCCTATCCCGAGCATACCGGCGGCCAGTCCAGCGATCATCATGGCCGGGCCTCCAATGTGCGCTCTCACGATCTTGTAACTGACCTCCTCGGCCAAGCTTTCATCGTAGTAAGCGCCCTCGAGCTCCAACCACTTCGAGAACTTATCTTGAGGCTTGCCATCGTAGGTTGTACTCGTCAGCACCTTCCTCCTAATTCCGTAAAATGCTGAGCAGAGGAAGGCGGCGAAGAAGAAGTAGAGGTATTTACTCGGCACCAAAAGCGTTATAGTCGCGCCGACTATCGCCCCCATCACCGTGAAAATCTCCAAGTACATAGCCGCTTTAACGTTAGTCAGCCTCTCTCTGACGTAGGCCGATGCGGAGCCACTCGATGTCGCTATGAGGGTTATCATGCTATTCGCAATAGCCTGCTTGAGAGGAATGCCCAAGAGGGTCAATATTGGAATGACGATCGCACCGCCTCCCAAACCTATCAGCGAGCCCACAAAGCCAGCGAGCGCGGATGTCGATGCTATTGTGGCAACGTCCGAGCTCATAGGGCTCAATCAGATATAGGCGGGCTTAGCACTTATCCTCTTCGTCTAAGGGTTGAGCTTTACCACATCGTAGGACGTCCTAGCTTGCTACTTAACTCCTGTTATTCCTGCTTCTCCTTACTCCTTCGGTCCTCTTCAGTAAACCTATGACCTTCTCGGCTTCTTGAGCGCTAAGGTGGTCCGTCGCATTGTACGCATCAATTATGTGCCTGTAGGGCTCAGCGAGGACAAGGTTTAAGGTCTTTGCACGACTAACTGTA
>CAZPGS010000002.1:0-59665 GCA_964586135.1 uncultured Nitrososphaerota archaeon | reverse complement strand
GAACGGGCTTAGCAAGCCCGCGCCCTACCAGACTAGGCGAACCCGGCTCTGATTAAGCGATTAGAAAAAGAGCAAAGCCCGAAATAAAAGCTTGCTTCGAGAGGCTGAGATCGCTGAGGACATTAACGCTTTTATGGTCTCCCGAAATTGGTACTTTAAGCCCCGGTTGCCTAGCGGTTATGGCGGCGGCCTTGTAAGCCGCAAGTCGCGGGTTCGAATCCCGCCCGGGGCTTTGCATATCCGTTTCACCTCGCATCACATTTTTACTGAGACTTGATGGTTGTGTCTCGTCAGGGCTAAGTCCACCACGATAGGCGGTCCAAAAGTATAAACGTGCTTAAATGCTACTTCAACAATGTCTCCTCTCAACCTTGAGTGGCAAGACCTAATTCAAGCGCACAACATGAGAGCCAGAGATCATGACGAAGGACGTGTGGCCGTCAACTTTCTCGGGCCCTTGTAGCATCAAGGGCCTTAAGCTCTGAACTGCGTTAAGGATCGCTCGATAGAGCCATCTCGGTTGTGTGTTGCGCAACCGACACGGTGATCACTCTCTGAGACCCCTATTTCAAGGCCTCCGCCTTCAAGCCTCTTCGATCTCTGACAAGCCTACTACTCTATAGCGTGACTCCACGTTCTTATCTAATAGCTAAAGGGACGGCCTCTTCAATTGGCTAGTTGCTCGGCGAAGGCAATCGCCATGCAACTTCCTACGGGAGTCGCCATTTTTAGCTAGCGCTAAGCTAGCGCCGAGCTTATGGTGACGATGCCGACCATAATCAGTGGGGCTTTCTCCACGTCCTCCCGTCGAAGGTCGGGCGACGAACATCACTTCATAACCATCAAGCGCAGGCCGCGACCTCGCTCTAAGTCTTCCCCTTGACATTCAGCCCCCTTTTAAGCACAGCCCCACGTGAGCCTCGGGGAGCCTCTCACACGCAATACCTTTGAAAATAGGAGGGCCAACGCCTTCGAAACCTTCGCATTACTAGCACTAGCCCTCTCGCTCCTGCTCGAACCCCTCACCCCGTTCAGCTCAGCTGGGGCCGACGTCCTCACGGCCCCTCCCTTCGACGAGAACTTCTGGCGGTGGGAGATGGGCTATGCGGAGAGGCTCGAAGGGCCCTACGGGACCTACCACGTGGTCGGGCGCTCGTGGGGCTACTGCTTCTACTACGACGGCGAGCTGAGGTGGATTACGGATTGGGGCCCCGCGCTAAAGGGCATCAAAGGGGGCGTGACGGTCAGGGTACGCGGCCACGAGAAGGACATGTGGACCTACGCGGGCTTTTACACGAAGGAGTCGATCAAGATCCCCGAGGGCAACTTTTCCATAAGGGTGAGGGCGAGCATCAAGGCGGTGCAGGACTTCGTCGCGAAGCCCACCTATGACCCTCAGCTTCTTCCTAGCCGCTATCCCTACCGGGCTCGCGCAGACGTCTACTTCCAAGTGTGCCTCATCAGGATAATAAGAGAAGTGCGGTACGAGCCGGGGCTCGGCTGGGTGACGGAGGTAGAGTGGGAGGGCTATCCGAGTGGCACGAGCTGGGAAAACGCGAGCGTCGGCTACTTGCAGCACCTGTTCACCCTCAGGGTGGGTGAGAAGATCAGTACCGGGACCACTTGGACTCCGGAGATAGCGATCAACACCTCGGAGGAGGGGATCGAGCCGGGCGAGTACTACATCTACTTCGGCCTCCTCGCCCACACGGACGCCGAGCTCAGTATTTACGACGAGAAGTTCTACCAGTACGTGCCGTGGGATCAGCGCAACGACTGCGCCTTCCAGTTCGAGAGCGTCGAGATAACCTTCACTCCAGACCTGGCCGTAAACCTGACGGCGGACCCGAGGGTGATCCTCCCCTTCACCAGCCCCGAGGACTGGAGACTGGAGGACGAGGACTCGGCCGTGGAGTTGCTTCCCCGGGGCTGGGCCGAGCCGAGCGACCCCAGCGGCCCCACCAAGCTCGCCTTCGGGGACTTCTTCAGGCCCAACGTCTACGTGCAGGTCCAAGGTAGCCCGGGCGTGAAGATGACCGTCAGCGCCTCCTTCCCGAAGGAGTACTTCTGGACCATCGACCCTAGCGACCCGTTCAACAGGGCGTTGTACGCCGACGGCGGTAGCTTCGAGGCCACCAAGGAGATAACGGAGGACGACCTGAGGAGCGGGTGGGTCCGCTTCCAATCAGATAAGGTGTTCAGGGCCAAGCTCCTCCAGGGGGTGGACTACGTTGACGTCCCCGTCGTGATAACCGTGTCCTACGGCGGGGGCTCGAAGGACTTCACCATCTACGTCAGGCTCGCCTCCATAAGGCCTGAAGTGCACCAGATCTGGCTCTCGCCCTCCTCCTGCGTGATAAGGGTCTACGGCCTCTGGTGCGACGACAACTCCCCCGTCAAGAACAGGCCCTACCTCTACTACGGCTTGGACTTGGAGACGAGGAGGGTCTGCTTGAAGACCGGCATCGACTCGAGCAACCACAGCTACGCGGAGAGCGACTCAATCGACCCTCAAATCTTGAGGCCGACCGGCCACAGGGTCAATGGGCTGTCCTCGATACCCATGACCCCCGCCACAGACGAGTTCGCCCTAGAGAGCAACTCCGCCGAGTACAGGGAGCTTGCCCTCTCCGTCCTTCAAAGGGACTCGAGCGGGTTCAAGCTGAGGGTCTACGAACACAGGGCACCGGACTACGCGCCCGTCCCCCGCGCTAGGGTCACGCTCGTGGTCAAGGATCTGGGCGCGGAGCGGATCTGGGAGGTCACCAAGACCGCCTACTCGGACGGCACCGTCTACTTCGCCCGTGGCGAGCTCTCGTTGCCGGTGAGCGGCTACGAGGTCTGGGCAATCGCCTGGTGTAGCGAGGCCACCGGCGTGCTCTACGCCAGAGGGCCGTTCGGTTGCATACTGCTCGAAAAGGCGTGAGGGCTACTTCGGCTTGTCGCCAGGCCCTCTGCCGCCCCTCTTTTAAGGCCCCTTCAACTAGCCGAGCCCACGGGGTGAGATGAGTGCCGGGTAGCTCGAGGCCCGCGTCTGTGGCGCTGGCGCTAGTCTTAGCCCTCTTAGCCCTCCTGACTTCTCCGGCGCCTCCAGCCCTCGCGGAGGCCCTCCCCGAGGAGGCGGCCGCGAGGACGGAGGTCAGCGGGACCCTCTACGTGTACAGGGACGGGAGCGTTGCGCTCGCCCTCCGCGTCGTCGGAAGGCTTGAGCCAATGCCCCTCAAGCTGTCCCTGAATGCCCCTCTCGAAGTCGATGAACCGACGGGCTCCCTGAACGCCTCCCTCGAGGTCTGCACGCTACTGACCCTCAGCCCTGGAGAAACGCCTACCTACTCCTTCGAGGCGAGCGGGACGGAGGTGCGGGCGGAGCTGGGCGACGCCACGGCGATAAGCCTCAAGAGTAGGGCGCAGGTCGGGACGTCAGAAGCGTCGCTCTCCCTCTCCGTCGTCGATGAGCGGGCCACCGGGCCGAGGGCTGCCTGGAGGGGCCTTCTATGGGTGAGGGCCACCGGCAACTTCACCGCCTTCTTGGAGGTGATCGACGTCACCGACGAGGAGCTCCTGAAGAGCCTCGTGGCCTCCCTCTTCCGGTCCCGCCTCACCGGCTGGGGCGACGCCATCAAGGCCGTCGACGTCTTAAACGCCACCAAGACCGAGCGCGAAGGTGGCGGGGAGCTGGCAGTAGGCTTCCGCGCGCTCATCGACAAGGAGGAGGTGGTCGAGGAGCTCAGGGAGCTCCTCGGCGTCGAGGCCGTCTTCACCCTCTTCGACGAGGTGTTCAGTCCTCCCTCGGCGCCCCTCCCCATCACCTTCTACGTGGGCACCTTTCAGAACTCGACGGCCTGTCGCGCGAGGGCCTCTCTGAGGGCCTTGCATGAGGACTTCTTCAGGGCCGCCCTCTTCGCCTGCATCGTTGACGACGTCTTCGGGCGGCACTACTTCCCCCCGCCCTTCTACGCGGTGGACGTCCAATTCCTGTTCCACGCCCTGACAGCCCTCGCCAGGGACTTCTCGGTGGTGGAGGGAGGGAGGTTGTGCCTCTCGCTCGAGGAGGCCGGGAGCGCTACCTCTCCCGCGACCCTCTTGACGATGACCCTCGTCACGCCTAGGGTCGTGAAGAAGGGCGCCTCGGCACCCGCCGACACACTCAAGGCCCTCTCCAACGCGTCGGTCGCGCTCTGTGCCGCCCTCCCTCCATTCCCCCTGAAGGCCCTCGCCCTCGACGACGCCACCCTCTCCGTCCTCCCCAAGGAGGGCGTTAAAGTGAGGCTCGGGGACGCGGAGGTGAGGGAGGTCGCCTTTAAGGACGTTGGCGCCCTCAAGGTCACTTTCGCGACCGCCATCGCCTTGTCGGCAGAGCCCTCTGTCGTGAACGTGGGAGGGGAGGTCGTGGTCAGGGGGAGGGTGGAGCCAGCGATGGCGGTCCCGATAACGATAACTATCAGGAGGCCCGACGGGTCCGCGAAGACGATTGAGGTGACGGCGGGCGGGGATGGCTCCTTCTCCGTCCCCGTTGAGCTCGAGAAGGCCGGCCGCTACGCGGTCACGGCCTCCTACGCTGGCAGTGACCTCTACGAGCCTTCGACCGCTGAGGTGGTCGTCGAGGCAAGGGCGCCGCCCTTCGGCGTCCGGCTCCCAATGACGGAGGTGCTCTGGTACGTTGCCATCGTCGCTACGATAGTCGGCGCCGTCATAGCCATTGTGAAGGCTCCTTGAAGTACTGGAAGGCCTTAGCCGCCTCCGCGCCGGAGCCTAACAGAGGAGCAATATGGAGAGGCGTTTTTAGCAGAGCATTCACAGCATCCCTTCCTAGCTCCTTTTTTATATAGAGAAGCGTCACGTGCTTGAGCCCCTGCACATAAGCTCCTTTTCTCCATCAAAGGTGGGCTGGACATGTAGCCTTCAGCTCGCAGGCCCTAGCCACTTGTAGCCTCGAAATGCGCATGTACTTTTTCGGAATGGTGTTACTCCTAGCGGTGAGACCATGATCGCTATGGGCCACTTTCGGGCGACCTCAAGCTGATGAAAAGCGATGGGAGCGCGTCACTTTGATGACATACGCACCTGATGGGTGACCCCATCCCGCGCACGGCCGTCCCCCGAACTCCGGGGCTCAGCCCCACGCCTCGTAGGCGATTATCACCCTCGCGGCGTCGCCCTTGACGACGGAGAGCGGGCTCCGGGTCACCTCGACGTTGTCGAGGTAGACCCTGCTCGACCCGGAGTAGTCGTAGCCCCTCGTGTAGGCGAGCCCCTGAATCCCCTTGGGCCCGATGGCCTTGCCCGCCTCTATTTGGGAGAGGTCCGCCCTGAACAGCTCCACCCTCACCACGTAGACCCTAGCGCCCGACTCGGAGGTCGCGGTGATCTGGACCCTCGGGATCAGCTCCACCACCACGAAGCCCTGCTCCTGATACACCTTCGCCCTCCTCTCGCTCGACCAGGAGGCTGGGGGGCCGTAGAGCAGGATCCCTCTCGAGGCCTCGGGGCAGGGTATCTTCAGCTTGGACTTGACGGCCCTGACCACCAGCGGTTGCTCGTTGGGGAGGTCGACCCTTATCGCAACACTCTCGCTTTCGACGAGGACCGGGACGTCGAACGCGAAGGGCGTCCCCTCTTCTAGGCAACGGGCCCACTTGACGGCCTGTCCCCTCACGTACTCCAAGCTCAAGGTGGAGACCTTGGCGTAGGGGTTCCAGAGCGGGAGGGCTATCGCTATGCCCGCGACGCAACACGCGATTAAGACGGCCTTCTCGGTCGTCCTCAGCATGTGGTCTGTGGGCTTAAAAAGAGGCAAAAGTCCAGCGTGTTTGAGCGGATCACGACCCACGCCGTGCTTTCGCTAGGGGACGGGTCTCGAGCGCGGCTTGGTCGTCCTGCCGCTCTACGCGCCCGTCGAGGCCCTCACAATATACCTCGCCCTCTGCCTATTGAAGAGGCTCGGGGAGAGGCCTGGGGGCGGCGAGGGAGCGGAGTACGCCTTCCTGCTTCCCGTGGTCCTCGCACCGATCAACAACCTGGCCATACTGCTGTCCAGCGTCGACCTCGCCTCCCTTTTCTTCGAGGCCTGAGCCCCTAGGCCGAAGAGGGAGAGCCGAGGGCGGGCTCCGGCCAGTCCAAGGCCGTCGCTCCCAGGGGCCCCTCCCTCTTTTTAAGCGGAGGCCTACATGAGGACCATCTCGGCGCTCATCGGCTCAATGCTGGCGGTGTTTATGGTGACAAGCTTCGTGACATTGATGCAGCCCCAGCTGTACGTCGTCTTCAGGGTTCAGGCGGACAACGTGGCGAAGCGGCTGGCGAGCGGCCTGAGCGGCCTCAGGGGCTCCGAGGCCGTCTACGTGGGAGGCGCTGTCGTGGAGATCCAAGCGGACAAGGTCGTCGTCAGCTCCTCCGGCGCGAGCGAGGAGGAGCCCATCCCCAAGACCGGGTACCAGTCCGCCGGGGGGACGCTCGTCGTCATAAACTCGGACGGCGCTTACGCCTGGATCGGGGGGTGAGGAGTGGCAGAACCTTGGCGCCCAAGGGCGACGTGGAGAGGGCCATCGAGGAGGCCATCAGAGAGGGGCTGGAGGAGAGCTGGGGAGCCGCCTCGGGGAGGCCTTCTACGAGATCCTCGTCAACTTCGTGAAGGGGCTACCCGAGCCTCCTGACCAAGCCGGAGCTCGTCGTGATGTTCTTAAGGAGGAACTTCAAGGAGGTCTCCTCGAAGTACGAGGAGAGGATGGCGCTGAGGTCGCTGGAGGGGAGGGCCGGCCTGAGGGCTTCGTCGCTCTCGGAGGTCGCTTCGCTCCCCTCCCTGCGGAGCTCCTGCGGAGGGCCCTTAGGGGTGGGCGCCGGCCTCCAGCCCTCGGGGCTCCCAGGGGCCTCACCCCTTTTTAAAGGGGCCCTATGACGAGGTGCTCGGGAAGTGAAGCTGAGCATAGAGACCGTGATACTGCTGGTGGTGACAATAGCAGTCGTCGGCGCCGTCGCCGCCTGGGGCATGGGCTACATAGGCGCCTCGATGGCCGGGACGCCGGACTTCACGCCGCAGGTGGACCAGTGCCTCAGGGAGAGGACCTACATCAAGATAAAGAACTTGGCGACGGTAGACATGGTGCGAGTGGCCGTAAAAGCGACGGTCAGAGAGACCCAGCAAGAATGTGACGTCACCTACGTTGACGGTAGTCTCGTGGACGTCGCCAAGCCGATCAAGCCTGGCGACATGGTCCAGCTGGAGGTCAGGGGCTACACGGCCAACGTTGGGGACAGGATAACGTTCAGGATAGAATGCACCTTCGCCGACGGCAAGGTCGTCGCCAAGGACGTGGCCGCCATAGTCAGGAGCATCTGAACAGCGCGAGCCGAGAGGGCCCTCAAAACCCCTCCCTCTTTTAAAATCCCTTTAACCGGTGGCAGAGGGGTGAAGCTCTCGGCCGAGTTCTTGGTGCTCTTCGTGGCGACGATAGCCGTGGCGGGGTTCGTGGCCGCCCAGATAATACCGATGATAGCGCAACAGGCCCAAACTACCGACGCCATGATCAGCGGGGTAAGCATCTTCAGCACCGGCAGGGTAATCTTGAACGTGAGGAACGTGGGCTCCGTCGATATAACGGCCGTGTCCGTGACGGTCTACCCGAGGGGGGCCGGCTCCCAGACACAACCTGTCGGCACGTTCAGTACGGGTACCTCAATACCTCCGGGTGGCGAGAGGAGCCTCTCGGGGTTCCTCTCCTCGGGTGGCTCTGGCGCTCCCAGCCTTGTGGCCGGCCAGCAGTACCTCACTATCGTGACGGTGACCTTTAGCGGGGGCGCCACGAAGTCCTACCCAGTAATGGTCGTGTGCCTCTCCGGCTAGCGTTGCGTAGCGCGGGCGAGCCCCAAACCCCCTTCCTCTTCTTTACCTCCTAGCCGCGGGCCTTTTTAAGGGGGTCAGTTACATGAGGCTGAACCCCTTCGGGCGCAGGCCCTCGGGATCCTCAGGGGCCGAGAAGGCCCCCCCGAAGCTACCGCCCGGCTTCAGGCCGAGAATAGTCCTCACGAGGCCGAGGCAGCAGGACTACGAGGGCGTGGAGCGCGCCCTCTACTCCCCGGACGGCTTCGCCAAGGTCGCGATAGTAGAGGGGAGGGAGGGCTACAAGTACGTAGTCGAGGACCCAAAGGTGGACGACGAGACCCTCTACAAGGCCCAGAGGCTGATAGACGAGGTCCTGCTGTACATAGTGAGGCCGGAGGACGTGGAGGGCGGGCTGGCGAGGGTCTTCGAGGCCCTCGGGCTGGGAGAGGAGGACTACGAGACTAGGGCCCTCCGCTACTTGATCCAGAGGGAGGTCGTGGGCTATAAGGCGATACACCCCTTGGTCATGGACGACGAGCTGGAGGGGATAGCCTGTGACTCGCCCGACAGGCCGGTCGTCGTTACCCACAGGAGGTTCGGGAGGATGCCCACCAACGTCCACCTCACGAAGGAGCAACTGGACGAGATGGTCAGGCTGCTGGCCTACAGGGGAGGGAGGTCGATATCGCGCTTCAGGCCCCAGGTGAGCGTGGTGTTGCCGACGGGGGATAGGGCGGCCCTGACCTTGGGGGAGGGGGAGGTCGCGAGGAGCTCCAGCTTCGTCATAAGGAAGTTCCCGAAGAGGCCTTGGACGCCCCCGCTCTACCTGGCGACCGGCGTGATAAGCCCCGAGGCCATGGCCCTCCTCTGGATAGCCTCGGAGCACAAGCTGGCTTTGGTGAGCTTCGGCGGGCTTGGTAGCGGGAAGACGACCCTGATAAACGCAGTCGCGATGCTCCTCCCCCCTGAGGCTAGGATAGGGATAGCATGCGACATACCCGAGATGGACGTCCCACACCCGGGCAAGGTGCTCATGTACGAGAGAACCGGGTTCGGGATAGCCGGCGAGGGCGCGATAACCATGATGGACCTCGTGAAGCACCTGCTGAGGTACGACTGCGACTACATAACTATAAATGAGATAAGGGGGGAGGAGGCGAGGGTCTTCGGGCAGGCCCTCGGGATAGGGCAGGGGGGCCTCGCCTCGATACACGCCGAGTCTCCCGAGGCGCTCTTCGGCAGGCTCAAGGACTTGGGCATGGAGAGGGCCCTCGCGGCGGAGCTGAGGCTCCTAGCGCACATGGGCCTCTTCCAGACAAAGACCCAGAGGCTGAGGAGGGTCAAGGCGATATACTTCGTGGAGGGGCTGGACGAGGACTTCAGGCCCAAGTGCGTGGCCGTGGCGAGGTACAAGCCGGAGGAGGACAGGGTGGTGATGGAGGACCCAAGGCCCGTGCTCAGGGCCGTGGCAGAGAGGGGCCTGAAGGGTGAGGCCGAGGTCGAGGCCTCCTGGAGATTGCGGGCAAGGTTCTTGAGCCTGGTCGCGGTCAAGGGGCTCCGGGAGAAGCTGGCGGAGCCGGGCGAGTGGCTCAGGGCCCTCACGGAGTTTTACCGCGACCCGAAGGACCTCATAGAGAGGCTAGAGGAGTTCACGAAGACGGAGCGCCTGCTGGCCCCGCCGCCCGCGCAGCCGGCCCGAGGAGCGCGTTGCCAGGAGGCCCGCCCCTCTTTTTAAGGCCTTGCCTCACGTGAGGAGGCTCTTCGAGGAGGCCTGCCGCTACTACCTCTTCCAGAACCCGGAGGCCCTCTACAGGAGGTTCAAGAAGGCCCTCGCCTACTCCTTCGTCCCGGCCCTTCCCCTCGCGATGCTCCTCCTCGTGAAGCGCTCGGCGCCCCAGCTATCTCCACCCGACCCTCCGCTCCAGGCCATCCTGATTATCCTCGCGCTCTCGACTCTCGTCTTCTTCCTCTACACGAAGCCGTACAGGGACTACAAGTCGCACCTGAAGAGGCTGGCGGAGGAGAGTTACCGGGCCGTCCTGATGGCGGACGCCTACGCGCAGGCCGGCCTCCCGACGATCCAGATAGCCAATCGCCTGAGGGAGAAGGAGCTCACCCTCCCCCATGCGAGCTTCGAGCTCAAGCGCCTGTTCAGGGACGCCTCCATAACGCTCGAGCCCCTCCCCACCGTCTTCTCCAAGGAGGCCGACAGGCCGATAGGCGGGGTGTGGAGGCAACTACTCACGACGATGGCCTTTTTGGAGAGGACGGGTGGCTCCCCAGTCCAGGCGTTTAGGGACCTCCACGTGCAGGCCCTAAACGCCCTAAAGGCCTCCTTCAAGGCGATGAGCAACAGGATGAGCACTCTGGCAACCGCCGTGACCTCCATCTTCTGCATCCTGCCCGTGAGCGTCTACACCATGCTCATGCTCCTAGCCTCGCAACAGATCGGGATGATGATCCTCTTCTTCTCGGTCGTCTTCCTAACGATGGGTGGGATGCTCATAGTGATCGCCGACGCGATGTGCCCCGACGTGGCCCCTCAGCAGTACTCGCCCGTGTACACCAGGCCCTTGATGAAGTGGCTCCCCTTGGGGGTGACCTTGGGAGCGTGCGTGAGTTTGGGCCTCCTCAGGCTACCTCTGATGATAAGGTTCGCCTCGGCCCTCGCAGTCGTCGCGGCGTGCGCGGGCTTTGCCGTGCCGGCCTACATGGAGTGGAAGAGGCACGACAGGGCCCTGACGGAAGTGATAGAGAAACTACCGGCCTTCCTAAGGGATCTGGCGGACGAGGTGAGAAGGGGCTCCAGCCCCTTCAAGGCCTTGGAGTACCTGTCCACGAGGGTTTACGGGAGGCTCTTCGATAGGTTCCTGAAGCTCTTGGTGAACAAGGCCAGGCTGAGCGGCTTCGACAGGGCGCTGAAGGACACAGCCCACCTGCTCCCGAAGCCGGCCCTCCTCGCCTTAGACCTCATGAGGGACCTGGAGGAGCTGGGAGCGAGGGCTGAGGCGTTCGACGGCCTCGCTGAGGCCTTCAGGGAGCACGTGGACTCCGTGAGCGAGTACAGGAGCAACATCGCCCTCAACCGGTGGATGATCATGTTCGGGGTCGCGCTGGCGGGCGGGATAGCGATAGCGCTCATGGGCTTCGTCATGCCCATGCTCGCGAGGCTGGGCGCGATGACGATGACGCAGCAAGCGGTCGCCTCGATGCCCTTCGCGATAATGATAACCCCGGAGGACATGCCCTACATAGCGAGCCAAGTGATGTTGGGGGTAGCGACCTCCGCGGTCATATGCGGCCTGATAGCCGGGAAGATATCCTCCTTCAAGCTCGGGGAGGGCTTCAGGGACGCCGCCATGTGTTGCCTGATCGTCGTGCTTGAGCTGTTCACGGGAGCGGCGATGGGCTGGGTCTAAGGGGGCAGTACGACGCCGATGGCACCGTAGCTCCGGGTGCCCCGAGTGCCGTCGCCTTTTTAACCCCTTCCTAGCATGTGGAGGGAGTGGAGGAGCACATCGACCTCGCGATAGCGACCGGCGTCTTCCTGTTCTTCTTGGCGCTCTGCGCGGGCCTCGGCTACTACTCGGCCCTAGCCTACGCCTCCAGCATGTTGCCCCCGGACGTGGCCGCGGTGGCCTACCGTTACCTCCTCAAGATACCGATAAATTACGACCCCTCGTCAAAGGTTGCGACGATAGGGGTCGGGCTGGAGGGGGTCAGGGCCGTGGTAGCCGTGATCAAGACAAGCGGGGCGGCGCATCAGGTGAGGCTCTTCGAGGAGCGGGTCCTGCCGACGAAGGTGAGCGCCGACTCAGACGAGTGGGTAGTCGCGATAACCTCTAGCGGCTACGGGGTGAAGCACGGGGCCGCCTACCCTAGAGGGCTCGTGGTGACGACCGCGGGGGTCTATCCCCTGGCGAGCGCCCCGGGCCTGTACCCCCAACTGAAGGTGACCACCGGCTATGAGGTGGAGCCCTCGGAGTTCATGGTAGTGAGGACGAGCGCGGGCCCTCAAACGAGGGCGATCGACGACGGCTACCTGTCCAAGCTGAGGATGGTGGGCTCGAAATTGGTCGGCCCGAGCGACCCCCGCCTCAAGGGCTACGCGGGGCTCGTGATGCTGAGGGAGGAGTACTCCTCGTGAGGGCAGCGGCGCTCGCGAGGGCTGAGAGAAGAGCGGGGAGAAGAGCTCAGGCCCACCTCCTAGATGCTTTCATAGCCTCCTTCGTCCTGCTTTTCTTCGCGGTGGCGTGCATGAGCGTGCTCTCCAAGCCCTCCCAAGCCCCACCCCCCGAACCTCCAGGCGACGCCCTAGCAGCCTTGGCACGGGACCCGAGCTTCGTTAGAGCCGTCTACAAGAACGACTCTGTCTTCCTAGCGCAACACGTGAGGGCGTTCGTGGGCTCGAGGCCCTTCAAGCTGACCGTGTGTAGCTCTAACGGCGACCTCCTCCTGAAGGTCGGGGAGGATGTAGAGGGGGTCGCCGCCGTCGTGGTGCTGTCCGGCTACAACGGCGACGTGAACCGCAGGTACGTGGGCCTCGTCGTGAAGAGCTGAGGCCTCGTCTCTCGGAGCTCCTAGAGAACCCGGTCAAGCTTGAGCGCCCTTTTAAGACTCCTCGAGCGAAGGCGTGCGAGAACGAAGGTGGCCCCCGTGAACTACACGGTGGTGGCCTTGCTCGTGGGATTTGTCATGCTGATGGTGGCTGGCGCCCTAGCGACGAACGCGCCCACCTACGTCCCGATAGCTAAGGTGGACCTGAGCACGGCGGAGGCCTCCTTGAGGCACGCGACCCTCAACGCGCTCGCGGCGTACGTGAACGGGAAGGCCCCGACCGTCGGCGTGGCCCTCTCTCAGAACTTGAACGCTCTCGACGGGCGGTTCGTCCCCCTGAGCTCCTACATGATCCTCTCCAACAACCCCGCCTTGGCCGTGGGCTACTGGTCGGAGGCCTCGCTCTCCGTGAAGTACACGCTGAGCGTGGGCGGGAGGGGCGTGGACTACACCTGTAGCGTGAGGTTCGGCGCCTCGGTCGCCTCAGCCGCCCCCGAGGGCATCTACTTCGTCGTGGCAATCAGCTTCTACGACGAGAACGGCGAGATCACCGGCCAGAGCCTGACCTTTGACCCCAAGCCCGTCAAGGTGGAGGCCTCTGGCGACTCCCTGAAGCTCTATTACCTCCAGAGACCGAGCTCGCTAGAGGTAATGGACGAGAGGGGGCTGAGGATCCGCTTGAGGCCTTGATGAGGTGAAGGGGCTTGGAGGTGGCGGACAAACTCGTGCTCTTCTCAATCACGACGGCCTGCGTCGCGGTGGCCCTCGGGCTACTGGCAAGTTCAGGCCAAACCGTAGCGCCGAGCGCCGACGTCATGGCGCTCCACACGGCGATAAGCTCCGTGGCCATGAGGCCGGGCTCGAAGGTGATCGTGAACGTCTACGTCCCGAAGACTGCCTCAATAGCGATCAGGGGGCCCGTGCTCGCGGTAAACGGCTCCTCGATACCCGTCGGCTATGTGATGGCGGTGGACAGGGCCGTCGAGATAGTCTTGAGCGCGGATGAGCGCTCAATAAGGTACAAGGTGTGGCTGAGCGACTTGGATCTACCTGGGGGCCAGACCTATGCCTTGAGCGTCGAGTGCGTGGATATGAATAACATAGCGATAGAGGTCTTGAGCTACCAGTAACCACTCAACCAATCGGCACTTAGACGTCGGGGGATGAGAGGAACCGTGCATCTTTTTAGGCGTCTTTAAGGAGGGCTAACAGCTTTAAGGGGTTCCACGGATGACGGCCAAGTGGCTAATCACAAAAGTCACGAGAGCGTTACTGACAGCGCTCTTACTGACAGCGCTGGTGGTACCGCTCCTCATGCCCTCGACTGCTAACGCGGAGAGCTTCATAGTAGTCTACGACCAAGAGGACAACGTCGTCACGAGCAAGGTCGAGTTCGTGGGCGCTAGGCTCTACAACGAGACTCACGCGATAATTGAGGACCGGTCCTTTTTGACTATAACATACAAGGGGGTGGAACTCTATAGCCTCAACAACATTAAGGATAACACCACATATGAGGCCAAGGTGGCACTCGGTCACCTAATTCTCGAAGTCCCGAAGGGCCTTTATTACAAAGTGACTCACCTCTCGACGGGCTTGGTCTTCGAGGGGATAAGCGAAGGCGGGTTGGTAAACTGCGGCCTCTTACCTTACGGTCACGTAGAGGTCTACGTAAAGGGTTCTCAAGAGCTCAGAGAGCTCATTGACTGGCAGGGAGAGCCCATTAAGATCAAGGAAAGGGCGGGGGTCGAGCTCAAGGCCTTTCTCCTTTTATTACCTTCGCTAATACCAGCAATAGCACCTTTCGCTCTCTCAGCTTACTATATGTATACTAGGCACAAGTTCTTAGCCTCCGTAAGGACGCCAAGTTCTTTAAGCCTTAGCTTCAAGGCTGATCCAGGCTTCAGCTCATCTAGTCTACAGCCAGAGCCTGTTACTAAGATCGCCACGACGTCCTTCAACATGGAGGTGAGGAGGGAGGAGGAAGATAGGGTGATGAAGGTATTGAAGGTCGCTTCCAAGTCACCGATGAGCATAGCGGACCTGATAGAGAGGGACGCGATGTGGTTCGAGAGAGAATTGAGGAAGGCCGAAAAGCGCTCGCGTTGGACAAGCATCAAATCGGCGTTAGCGCGCCTCCAAGAAAGGACAGGGCTTTGCGCGGAGGAGGGGGTCAAGAGGTTATGTTGTATGTTAACGGATTTAATTCATGAAATAACGAACGATAAGATAGACATCGTAATATATGCTTATTATCCGAAAGCGGGGAAGAACAAGCCGTATAAAGGGATGAAGAAGCTTAGAGGGTTCTTGAAGTCACTTGCATTAGCTTTACGCTTTCCTCTAAGCTTAGCTCGACGTGAAGTTCACGATTCTGCCCGCCCTTTCACACTCTCAGCTCTTATAGGAGCTGACAAGAAGCGGAAGGGAGCGCGCTGATCGTCTTTAGCGCGGTCGGCCCTACACGTGATCTAGTCTTTGCCTAGAAAGATAGGTGTTCTCTTAGAGTTAAAGCGGATTTTATTATATGGCTCGTGGCCAGCGCCTCTAGCGCTCTGATGTGTTATAACGAGCTTGGACGTTGAAGAGAAGGGCAGTAACGCGTGTGACCATCGACGTCGTAGCGCCTATGATTAAGCGTTTTTTGGACGTTTAGTTGACAGCTTTCATCGGTAGCTTATCGTGCATTTTCAAGCCCCCTTGACGCTGATATCAGCCCTCTACCCCATGCAACTTTTGTAGGGTTTAAGACGAAGGGGCTCGAAGCTTGTGGGAACGTTAGCGTGAGAGGTCTTGAGCCAGTGATCGACAACAACTAATCGTTTAATCGAGTATCGAATCTCCAAAAGAGTTTAGTACATGTCTTATGTAGAACCAATATAATATGAAGTTTTGTCTAGACTATAGTAATTTGATTATTATACACTATAGTACTATAAGCTTAATTAAGTACAATTTATAATATAACTCTACAAAAAGAGTTATGAAATTGTGCTTACAACTTGTTTTCAAGAGAGGGGCAAGCTGATGGCAATCATGAGCAGGCAATGTATATGCGACGTGGGACTTGCGAGTCTGATAAACAAATTTGCAAGTAAAGTGACATCAGGGGTTTGTAGACAAGAATGTGATGTAGAAAGCGAAGGAGGCCCTATGTAATATGATAGGGGCCTCAAGCTCGCAGGCTCAATAAGTTAGTCTGATAATTAGATATGAAAAGCAGCTTTGATTAGCAAAATTGCTTGCGCACGGTTTAAGTGTTACTTCAGCGACCAAAAAACCGTGAAGTGTCCAGAATGCGAATCACCTCTTGCTCTAGATCAAAGTGGTTACCTTGTCTGCACCAATTGCGGTTTAGTGGTTGAAGACTCGATGTTGCTCACGAGCCTTGAGAGATCCATTTACCACAAGCCCTCAATGAGGCAACGCAAGGTTGCTGAGAGCGAAGAAGAGAGACTTAGGGCCAAGCTCGCATGGAAAGACAACGCTAATAACTATAGGATAGAGGTTAGGAGGCTCGCCAGGAAGTACAGCGAGCCTCAGGGATGGAGGAATGCAGAGCCTTTCGTTGAAAGGCTTTCTTTGCGTTACCCCTTCCTGGCCTCGGCTCTAAGGTATGTGCTCAGAGAGCTGAAGCTGGAAAGTCGGGTTAGGACTAAAGGTTCTAAGAGAGCAAGGAGGTTTAAGCAAGTCCTCGTGGATAGGTGCTATAGAGTCCTCGTTGATGGAGGAATACATCCAAGCTTTGCCGTGAAGGCCATTAGGGAGGTATTGGAGGAGCTGGAAGAAGGAGGCCTTCCAAGTTATCTCGCACCAAGGTCGAAAGACTTAGAGAGGCTAGTAGAAGAGAGGAGGCAAGAGAGGCTCAAGGCGATAAGGAGAGCTTGGAATTGGAGCAAGAAGGTCGCGAGGCTCCTCTCAAAAATAGCAGAATTGCCTGAGTTTCAAGGCCTTGACTTAGACGTAGTAGAGCAAGCGATAAGAGCTTGCATAGGCTTGAAGCATAGAATTAGTTCAAAGAAGAAATTTGACCTAGCTTATGAGAAGCTGAAGAGGTTATCGAGAACCTCTGTCAGGAGGCTAATTGACGAATATAACTTCACTATTGAGGAAGTCGCTTTGCTAAAGAGGAAGTCAGAGGAGAAGGTGAGGGAGGCTTATCGCGATGAGAAGTTCCTCCATAAGAAGGCCAAGGAGATGATAAAGCGCGTGAAGGAGTGCATGGAGGAGTTTAAGTTCTCCGGAGAGGCTATAGACTGCTATGTGCGTTTTCTGAAGAACTTAGGCGTCATACCAAGCCACTAGCGCAGGAGCCGATAAACGAGTGCCCGAGCCTTCTAAGATTATGAGGGTAAAAGACTTGCCTAGAAATTGATCACTACAAATCCCCAAGCCCTCTGAGGTCATACGAAGTCACTAAGCGACGTCTCCACTTAGGCTCTATGGCGTTAACTAGCGTGGCCCTCGTAATCATTAACCCCTATTTGCTTTACATACTTTCTCAGAGATGAGGCGAGAAGGCTCTTCCATCAAAATAAGTTGCTTAGAGTCGATGGAGGGGTGAGAGAAGGGCATAATCAACTTCGAACCCACGAATTTGCACCACTGTGTTCTTGATCGCGTGCGCACAGGGGCGGAGGACAGTTTCGCGTTTCTGGCCTCTCGTTTAAACACTTGTTTAAATTACTTTCAAAAAAGTGGGGATATATTTTTCGAATAGTCTGAGCATTTGAGGGAACTTGTTTTGAAAATTTTTACAGAACGAGATAACAGGAGGGTAAGGGACGAATAAAAGAAATCGTTCCTCAAAACGTTTTAGTAGTTTATATGAGAACCTTCTAATTCCTCGATAGGGGGCAAGAGATCTAATGAGCGAACTTGAGCTCTTAGGCAGGGGGCTGTTGTATGTGGGCGAGAGGAACGTGGTGAGAGAAAGCGAGAGGTTCAAGGTATACCTGCCAAAAGGGCTGAACAAGCTTTGGGAGGAACTTGCTAAGGACGATAAGAGGGTCAGGGTCTACATAAAGGTCGTCGGCATGCCTCGAGAGATCTAACGTGTCTCAGAAGAGAAGTCAACGACCTCGATAATGTGGCTTTCAGTAAGACCTCATGCTTCAAGTAAGACCCAAGAGGATAAGCGACAGGAAGCTGTGAAGATGTTTGACTTGAGTGCCTCACGCTATCAAACCTCATCGAGGGTCCACGTGGAAAGAGTTCAAGGACTTGCCAAAGGGATACAAGCTCGCTTCTGAGTTACCGTCTCATAGTCATTGCTGGTCTTTGGTAGTTCTGTGCAATTTCTGAGACCTTCGAGTACAAAGCTCAAAACTGCGAAAGGTTGGCAATAAGGGATATACCTCAGCCTAGAGGTCGGGTAGAGAGCCTCACATCGATGACCTTCAAGAGTGCAAAAACTCACGACTACTGCCTCACGCTCAAGAAGCCTCAAGAAGCTCAGCCTTCCAATAAAAACTCGAGGCGTTGTCTGGAGTAATAGACTTACGGAGCTTTACCATAAGCCTAACCGATAAGACTGTGTGTCAAGCATATTCTCACTACATCATCCACCTCGACTATCATAGAAAAGGGTTACTGAGGGGTAAGTGCTAATGACGAGGATTAAATGAGCTGGTGGGGCCGCCAGGATTTGAACCTGGGTCACGAGGGCCCAAGCCTCGCAGTCTACCAGGCTAGCCTACGGCCCCTTGTTACTTGGTGAAAAGTGGAGGCTCAATTTAAGGCTTACCTGTCATGAACGACGTCAGCTTCGTCTGTATACTCCTGCCTTCACCTACCCCTTTAACTCCTTGTAACTTGATGATCGTTAGCTTCCTAGTAGCAGGGAATGAGACGTTGTATACTTGCGTCCCATTAATCGTGACTACGTGAACCTTGCTGTTATGAGCGTGCCCGTGAATTACTAAGTTCGGGCCATGCCTTTTCATCCCTTCCTCAAGCCTGCTTGATCCTAGCTCGGGCCAAGCCCATTGAGGTTCTCCAACAAGCGTCTTAAATGTGGTGGAGTAATGCGATAGCAAGATCACGTAGCTCGTTTTCTTGAGGGCTAAGGATGCAAGCGCCTCATTGATCCTCTTAAGCCTTTGCTCATATATCTGAATTATATTGTGTATGTTCTTTCTCTGCCACGCCGTTGGCCTGTCGAGACAGCCCCTAGTTCCAAAAATGCTAAGTTCGAGCCCTTTAATATTTATCGTTACGCTTTCGTCATTCAGCCATGTAACATCGTTATAGCTTTTTGTTATTTGCTCTATCCTGTTGTCATACTCTTCGTTGCCGAAGCAGGCTATCATCTTACAACCGTCGTACCTACTCTTTATGGCGCTCAAGACGTTTTCGTACTCCTCGACCCGACCTTTGTATATCATGTCTCCGGCGAGGAGCATTAGATCAACGTCAGGGCTGTTGTTCAACACCCTCTTGAAGTCTTCTAGGTACTTAGGTGAGTGAACGTCAGCTATCGCCCCCACGACTACTTCGTCTGTCAACCTTCAACACCGCGATAGCATCTATGTTATTCTCGGCTATGCACAGAATTTAATGTTATTGATCGCGCTTACGTAAAAGCCTATATAACTCCCTGGCTGATTAGTTCACGGCGGATGAAGAGATGACGGTCTAAGAGCAATGAGCGATGACGTGTGATGGGCGGACTGACGCCCCTTATTCTTAACCATTAGCTCTAGCGGTCGTCATTTGCTATAAACGCGCGACATAATGCTTCTTAGCGATTCAGGCTATCTGTTCGAGGGCCACTCCAACGTCCTGACAACCCTATAAGGACCATACTTCTCGTAGAGCTCCTTAACTTTACTTGGCCAATTGTCTGGATCAAAGCCGTGCCGAGCTAGAAAGGCCGTGGCCCACCTCGTCAAGCCGTGGCCCACGCAACCAGTCCATATCTCTCGATTCCTGACATCCTTTATTTTAAAGGCCGAGACGTAGTGAGTGTAGTGCACACTTGCTGCTGTTATCTCTAACCACTCAGCCTCATCTCTTCCCCCTCTGTAAGGCAGGTAGCACTCTATATCTAAAGTAGGTATCTTCTCCCTAGAGGAAATGTCGATTCTCCTCTTGCTGGCCTCCTCGCTCGATAAGTAGAAAGGGGCTCCCACGACAACCCTCCATTCAAGGTCCAAGACTTTATCGACCAGTTCTACGGTCCTCGAAACGACCTCGTCCCTTATCTTGACGACGTCGCTTGGAAAACCTAGGTAAACCATTTCCATGCGCCAGAACTCGTTGGTCCTAGCCAGTCCCTCGACCCCACCAGCCTCATTCCTCCACGTCCATCCGCCCATGCATTCGTAGACCTTTATGGGAAGGTCTTCTGGCCTAACGGTTTCTTCGCTGAAGAATTGGTAAAAAGGTGGGCACTGGACTGCGTCGAGGACGTACTCGGGCTCGCCCAATATTTCTTTTAGCAAATCCTTACGTATAACCCTCTTGAGGGCATACTCCCTCTTGTATTGGTCGAAGGCTGAGGGGTCTCTAGGTGGCACGCATACATAAAACATGCCTTCTGGAAGGTGCTCGACGTAGCTCGAGAGCCTCACTAGCACGCTCATTGGTATGAGCCTGGGAAACATCCACTCCTCAAAGTTTAGAGGTCTGCAGACGTGTTCTATTATCAGGTCCCTCATAATTTTCAAGAGGCCAACCATGGGGGCCGTGAAAATCCATTGCCCCTTCGCTGGGAACCTCTTGATCCATCCCAGCTTCTCAGCTTCTGCAGCGACCTCGACCTTCATCCTTACGTCTTTAGGCCTCGACTGCTCAAGCACGAAGCCGAAGGGGACTAGCTTTGCCTCTTCCGCTGGAACCTCGATGGCGCCCTCCAACACCCTTTTCACGAGCCTATCGACAAGCCTCGCTTCGAGGTCCTCCTCGCTCAGCTCTCCGAGCCTTATCAGAAGGCCTTCGCCAGTTCTCTCTGCTGAGCCCTTGTCGCCTATGAGCTTCAAGACTTCTTGGACGTCGCCCTTAAAGTGGGGCACCTCTATTTCGTAAGCCAATGCGCCGAAACCCCTTATGCCTATTCTAAACTCTTTTCCTAACGCTGAGCCTAAGTAGTTCTTCAGTCTAAATAACGCGTCATGAGCTCTAACGTACTTGCCAGACTCGATCTCTACGTGGACTCTCTCACCGCTCACCGACCAATTGACCACCTTAGCTGCCTCGCTCTCCTTGTTCTTAGGCACACCCTTAATGAGCAAAACCCTATTCGCTTCATTTATCAGCTCTAAAAGCCTCTTGACGACTTCTTCATCGAGTTGCTTGCTCAAGACTATGTAGCCCTTTAAGTGAAACCTCATGTGTTTTTCACCTTCATGACAACTTCACGCAACCGCTTTCTTTAACTAAGAACACGTCTTCGTGTCTTACCCCAAACCTTCCTTTGACGTACACGCCGGGCTCTAGGGTTACGACGTTCCCACTTTCTAATATATCTTCGCTTAAAGAAGATATAGCAGGCTTCTCATGGACTGAGAGACCTAAGCCGTGACCTAGGCCGTGTAGGAAGTATTCATGCAACTCCTCTAAGAGCTTCTTGGCCTTAGCGTTAAGGTCAGAAGCCCTAACTCCGTTTTTTACGTCTAAAGCCACAGAATTTTGTATGTTGATCACGCGTTCTAAGGCTCTTTCTGCTTCTTGATTGCCTCCCACGATAAACGTCCTTGTGATATCTGAGCAATAACCTTGAACCCTTACTCCTACGTCTATCACGACGCTATCTCCCCTCTCTATGCGCTTTGCTGTTGGCTTAGCGTGAGGATACGAAGACCTCGGACCTGAGGCCACGATAGTGTCAAATGCTAAGCCCTCTATATCCTCCTCCCACAGCGCTTTCTCTATCTCCGCCATGAATTGTGTCTCTTTCATACCCTCGCGTAGAACTTCTTGTGCTCTCTCTAGACCCTTCAGGGCTTTTCTTACGGCCTCCTTTATGCACGAGACCTCGTATTCGTCTTTCTTGGCCCTCATGTTCTCTAGGACTGTTCGCATAGACCCTGGCCTTCCAAACTTCTTCTTAAGCGCCTCCATCAGGTCACGGTCCTGTAAGCAGTCCGTGTAAATGGGCCCCGGAGCCCTCACCTCTGCTAGGAAGTCAAGGAGGCCCTCAGCCATGTTTTTGTCTCTGGTGAGCTTGACGACTTTTGCTGCTTCGACTTCTTCTTCGGCCTCGTAGTACTCCAAAGCTGGGACTAAGAGGTAGACCTCCTCGTAATCACTGAGGATAAGTGCCCAAGAGCTTTTAGGTGGATTGCCGACGGCCTTGAAGCCAGTCACGTATTGCACGTTCTCTGGCTGAGAGATCAAGAGGCTTTTAGCGCCTAGCCTAGCCATGGACTCTTTCAGCTTCTTGACCCTCGAGTCGATTATTATTCTTGGGGTCTTGCTCGTCCCCACTCCTCAACACACTCTAGGCGTCGGTTCTCCAAGAGGGGGTTCTAATAGCTTTTTGCCGCCCACAACGGTTTCGAGCACGACCTTGCGCATGGGCTCTTTCTTAACCTCGCCTATAATAGAAGCATGCTTTCCATGCTTCGTCTTTTTTATGGCCTCTAGAACCTCTTCAGCTACAGAGCCCTCAACTATAAGCACCGCAATGCCCTCGCACGTGACCTCGAGAGGGTTTAGTCCTAGCACCTCAGAAGCAGCCTTGACTTCCTCCCTTATGGGTATGTCCTTCTCCTTGATCCATATGGAGAGGCCCGACTTTGAAGCCATCTCATTCAAAGCCATCGAGAGCCCACCCCTCGTAGGATCTTTAGCGGCGTGGACCCCTCCGACTCTCAGGGCTGCCTCGACAACGTCCCAAACAGGGGCTACGTCTGACTTTATATCGGCCTCAAACTCGATCCCCTCTCTAACAGAGGCCAGTGCTATGCCGTGATCGCCGACAAAGCCGGTCACTATGACCTTGTCTCCCTGCTTTAGATTTGAATCCTTCAAGACCTTGCCTCTCTCGGCTAGCCCTACGCCCGCGGTGCTTATGACTATTTTGTCTATCTTGCCCTTGGGCATGACCTTGAAATCTCCGTGAATTATGGCGGCGCCTACCTCTTCGACGGTCTCGTTCATTGACTTTATGATCTTCTCTAAGTCGCTTAGGAGGAAGCCCTCTTCGACCACTATTGAGTCCATAATTGCCAAGGGCCTCGCGCCCATAACCGCTAGGTCGTTTATCGTTCCCGCCGCCGCCAACCTCCCAATATCGCCTCCCGGGAAGAATATGGGATCAACTGTGTGCCCGTCCATGCTTAACACTATTTCGTAGTCGCCAAGGGGTATCGTGGCTCCATCGTCCATTTCGTCTAGGCCGATACCATTAAGTACACTTCTCCGACTTATGCTCTTCAAGATAATGTCTTTGATGAGCTCGACCATTAATGTTCCGCCAGCGCCGTGGGCTAGCAGGACCTCGCCGTCCATTTTCCTCACTTCGTCCACACAAAACTTATAACCTCTCTCTTTAGATTTTTCTTCACTATAATCTCAATGACGTGGAGTGACCTATTCGATGTCTCAATACCACGGCAGAGACTTGAAGAAGCCGAGCGGGGGCAAGATAAGGCCCCATAGGAAGAAGAGGAAGTATGAAAGGGGTAGAAGCCCTGTCGAAACCTTGCCAGCGGAAGAGGAGAGCAGGATCATCAAAAGGGTCAGAGGTGGGAATAATAAGGTAAGCCTCAAGTATGCCGCTTATGCCAACGTCTTAGATCCCGTGACGAACAAGGTGTACAAGCTCAAGATCTTAAGGGTCAGAGAGAACCCCGCGAGCATAGACTACTCTCGACGAGGTGTAATAACTAAGGGCGCTATAATTGAGACAGAGAAGGGAGTCGCTAAGGTCCTGTCGAGACCGGGTCAAGACGGCGTCGTAAACGCAACATTGCTCAGTGGAGGGGAGTGAAGGCCATATTAGGGGACAAGAATCGAGTAATCGTTTACTCTTGCTACTTGGACAGTAATAAAAGCGCGTCTCAGGGAAGAAAGATTTCTAAGAGTCTCGCCGTGCCATCTCCAAAGATAGATGAGATATTCGGGGCCTCTCAAAAATTAAACCTCGAGCCCATGATCGAGGAAAAGGTCCATCCAAGTTGGTGGTGGGAAGAGACCTTAAGAGTCTCGGTCAAAAAAGTGAGGCCTAAGAGGGAGATCCTCGTAATGATAGCTAAGAAAATCGCAGAAGAGAGAAAGAAGCTCAAGAAATAGCCAGAGGAGGAGCCCTCAAGCTCCAAGGACAGCAGTCTAACCCGCCCTAAAAAACATATGATCCGCTCAAGAAACATTTATATTGGGTTATTGAAGATATATCCCCTGTCATGAGGGGGTCCCTGACTCTTCTAGGATTGGCACTTCACCTGTCTAAGAGCAAGAAATTCGTGGTTAAGAGCTCTTCTAAGGCCATTCCAAAAATAGGTGAATCGGTTTACGACGGCAAGAGTCGTGTCATAGGCTTAGTTTACGACGTCATAGGGCCCATCTCATCGCCCTATATATTGATAAAACCCTCGAGCAAAATAGCCCTCGATGATTTAAGGCGTATCAAGAAGGTTTACGTGACTTCTACTTCGAAGGGCGTAGGGGATGATGTGAGATGAAGGGCCCGTTAACTGATGATACCGAGCCCAAGTGCCCAGAATGCGGGGGCACGGAGTTCTTTAGGGACTACGATCGCGCTGAAATGACCTGCGCGAGATGTGGTCTCGTAATTAGTGAGCGCCTCATAGATCTAGGCCCTGAGTGGAGGGCCTTTGACTCCGAGCAACAAGGTAAGAGGGCCAGAGCCGGAGCCCCCTTAACCCTTACTATCCACGATAAGGGTCTATCGACTGTAATAAATTGGCCTGGAAATGATAAGTCGTTGAAGAGCTTAAGTCCTGCGAAGAGAATGCAAATCTACAAGCTGAAGAAGTGGCAACAGAGATCAAGGGTGTCTAACACTTTCGAGAGAAACCTGACCCATGCCTTATCCGAGCTTGACAGGATAGCATCTCAACTCGGCCTTCCGAGAAACGTAAGGGAGAGCGCGGCCGTCCTCTATAGAAGGATGGTGGAAGCGAAGATGATAAAGGGAAGATCCATTGGAAGTATGGTCGCTGGTGCTATTTACGCGGCATGTAGACAGAATAGGATACCGAGAACTCTCGACGAGGTCGCCCAGGTATCCAATATCAAAAAACGAGAAATAGGCAAGAATTATAGGCTTCTGTTGAGGACGCTCTTGGCAAAGATAACGCCCATGGCCTCAATAAACTTCATACCGCGCCTTGTGAACAAGCTGAACCTTTCGCAGGACGTCCAGAGACTCGCTATAACAATCCTTGAGAAAGCGAGGAGCGGGGGCCTGACCTCTGGCAGAGGCCCTATGGGCATTGCTGCTGCAGCCATATACATAGCCTGCATCCTTCAACACGTCAAGTGCACGCAGAGAGACATAGCCGCTTCGGCTAACGTAACCGAGGTCACGATACGTAACAGGTACCAAGAACTTATGCGAAAACTTGAATTGATAGTCACCATATAACTCAGCTGTGAAACAAAGCCGAAAAGACGACGAAGACATATATTCAAAGGCTCTTAAGATAATAAGCAATGCGGGACTCGAAGGAGTCCTGCAGAGCGATCTGTGGAGAGCGTTGAACGTCAGTAGCCGTGAGGGTTCTCGCATAGCCTTGACCTTAGAGAGGAGGGGGCTCATCGTAAGAGAACCCGTGTATAGAGGTCGCTCGAAGACCTTTAAGCTCGTGGCGGTTTCAAGCAACATCAGGATGAGCTTAGACGCGATAGGCGACTGTCCTTGTTTTTCATGTGCCAACTTGTCGCGATGTGGTAGTGGACAACTAATAAGCCCCGAAAAATGCGAAGACCTGACCCGATGGCTCTTAAAGTCGTGAGCTAATAACTATGTCGAGAAGATGGAAGATTGAAAGGTCAAGGGATCATTATTGCAAGATGGCGAAGAGTTTGGGCTTTAGGTCTCGCGCCGCTTTTAAGCTGATTGAGATAATTGAGAGATTTAACGTAATTAAAGAGGGACAGGTGGTTTTGGACATAGGGGCTTATCCTGGAGGATGGCTACAAGTAGCCTCTCAAGCGACTGGTCCTAGCGGCCTTGTAATAGGGGTAGACATTAGGTCCATTAAAAAGCTTGGAAGGCCTAACGTCAAGACGGTGGTGGGGGACGTTTGTAACGAGAGCTTACATGAGGAGCTCGCGAAGATTGTGCTTGACAAAGTCGACGTAATATTGTCTGACGCCTCGCCGAAGTTGACGGGCGTATGGACAACTGATATGGCGCAGCACGAACACATAATTCAATGCGTGATCAAGCTTGCCAATAAGTTGCTCAAAAGAGGAGGGGTAGCCGTAATAAAGGCTTTTCAAGGAAGCGAGCTCGATGACATTTTATTGAAGCTACGACAATTGTTTGAAAGGGTGCGTGTTTTTAAGCCCAAGGCCTCGCGACCGAGGAGCAGAGAAATATATCTAATATGTATAGGCTTTCGAGGTGGCGGCGAGGAGAGAGTAAATTTAGGTAATTGATGCGAAACAAGCGAGCTAAAGGCCATGAGCATAAAAATGCCTCTCGAGCTCCTATACGAAGGCAAGGTTAAGCTTCTGCTACCAGATAGAGCAGTCTTAGGGGAGGAGGCTAGAAAGGCAGTATTCTACAATCCTGTCATGTCTTTTTCGCGCGACCTATCTATTTGCGTATTAAAGGCTTATGCAAATGTTATTGGGAAGAAAGACTTGCGAGTGGCAGAGCCATTAACGGCGAGCGGAGTCAGAGGCATCAGATATGCCAAAGAAGTCGAAGAAGTAGAAGAAGCAGTGTTATCAGACGTCAACCCGGTGGCCGTGAGGACCGCGAGGATCAACGCTTTCTTGAATCAAGTCCACAAGAAGGTCATAGTAAAGCTTTCAAACGCTAACTCCTTGTTGTCGAGGTATAACGTCAAGGGAAAGAGGTTCGACTTCGTCGATATAGACCCCTTCGGCTCGCCTGCACCTTACGTGGACTCGGCCATTAGGTCAACGGTTTTGGGTGGCGTAATAGCCCTAACCGCCACAGACATGCCTCCTCTATGTGGTGTTTACCCTCATGTGGCGTTGAGGAGGTACGGGGGCCTTTCCCTGAGGACTGAGTATTGCCACGAGCTTGCAGTTAGGCTTGTACTAGGCCTGCTATGCAGAGAGTCTGGAAAGTACGAGTTATCAATAAAGCCATTAATTGTCAATAGCACAAGACACTACATTAGAGTCTTCGCCCAGTTGGTCTCTTCTAAGGAGGGCCAAGAGAACATCGGCTTAGTATACCACTGTCGCAACTGCCTGCACAGGTACGTCGTGAAACTCGAAGACATGGCATTGATGAAAAGCTCATGTGAGAAGTGCGGCTCTCCCATGGAGATCGCTGGCCCTCTGTGGATAGGCCCCATATTTGACAAGGCATTTTGCGAAGAGGTCAGTAAAGTAGTGAGTTCTTTGGACTTGCCTAGCGAGAAAGCGCTCAAGAGAGTCCTAAAGTTGATAACGAGCGAAGCAGATGGTCCTCCGACTTTTTACACCGTAGACGCCCTCTCACATAAGTACAAGCTAAAGCAACCAAAGATGCAGAAGCTGATCGAGAAGCTCCTCTCTCAAGGCTTCCATGCCACTCCAACGCACTTCAATCCCAAGGGGTTTAGATTTAGTGGTGACATCGTAGATTTAATTAAACTGCTAACCGAATGACGCAACTTCAATTAATTCTTCGGGGCTGGACATGTCGTCAAGCTCCCTAGCGCTTATTACCCCCTCTTCTAGGGAAGCCCTTCGCGTCACGACTAGCTTCTTAACCCTAGCGACTTCTGCTACTTCTCGAAGAACTTCTAATTCTTCTCTGAACTTGTTGCTAAAAGCCTCTAGCGTTAAAATTAGTAGCGTCCTCCCTCTCTCCCCATTTCTCTTAGCTATGATGTTAAACGGGGCCTCCCTAAATTGGAATATCGAAAATCCTAACCTTGACAGCTTTAGGGCCACTTCTTCTTGAAGCCTCGACTTGCTGCCTTCACTTCTCCGGCTCCCTTTGTCTTCTATAGAAAGCGTTTTGTCGAGGATGTCTATAGGCTTGAATGCTTGCAGGGCCTCCTCACCCACATACCTGTTGAGGATTTCATATAGCTTTGAAGCAACGTCGATCGTAGCATCCATTTCCTCCTTCTCATATTCATAAACTGCCTTCCTTGTAACGCCCAATAGGCTTGCTAATCCGCCCAGCGATAAGCCGATGCTCTCTCGAATTTCCCTTAACTTTTTGCCGTTAATCTTTACGTAGAACCTGCCACCCTTATGGTACACATATTGTCTCCTTCCTTCAAAGTAGTCCCTCAGAGCTTCGGGGTGAACGATGTAGAGCCCTTGCTTCTCATAAACCGACTCTTTATCTATTTCATGAGATCCATCCCTTTCGCTGACGACAAGCGGTGAACCTCTTAAGGCGTAACTTGCTTTCTTGATCTCCGCGGCGCAAGAGCTCCTCAACTCGCTGGCATGATTTAGTGCCTTGATTAGGAGCAATTTATCCCCGCTTCTAGCGACTATGTTTATAGAGCTCCTTTCATTAATGTAAGGCCTTGACATTTCAAGGCCCTTTTCGTACAGCAACTCCACGATCTTCGCTATCACGCTCTCTAGGGGCACCTCTTGCCTCCTCACTCCATGCTGGAGACGAAGCCTATGACTGTTGTCGTCCTAAGCTTACTTCGTAGAATAGCTATATAAGGTTTATACAGGAAAGCCCTACTACCATCATAGTGCACGGCATTCGGGCCCAAGACTTTAGCTATGACTTGGGCCTCTAAATCTCCTCCACATATCATGTAGACGCCTCCTCCCATCTCTATCATACGCAATATGATTATGGGCAACCTCAACTTATCGTGATGATGTGCTGGCACTATGTCGGCGAGAAACTCAAGTTCTTTCCTGTCCATTATGAGCTCATCACCAGCTCTAGTCAATACCTTTGGCTCTTTCATCTCCAATAGCTCTCTTAAAGTTCGGCTCTCTCTAGGTAAGTGATCGTTTATCCTCTCTATTTCTCGTGACAATATCCTGCTTACTCTATCGATGAAGTCCCTCCCAAAACGGTAGGCGTCGCTTAACAACGAGCTCACGTCCTACGCGCTAGTATCATTGCGTGGTCGACGTCGTAGGGCTCCAAGTGCACAACGTTAACTATCTCAAAGCCACCGTCCTTTAAGGTCTCTATCTCCTTCTTATAGACCTCTGAAGGCTCTTTGGTGACGTCTATGCTTCTAGCCTTTATCGCCAAGAAGGCCCAACCGCCTTTCTTTAAGTAAAAGTCCGCGTTGTCAACGAGGATCTTGCTTTGATATGGTTGAGCCACGTCTTGATATATTACGTCGACTTCTTCTACTAAGTACGCATACTCGACTGGTAGGCGGGCGTCCGCCAATATTGGAACAACGTTTTTCCTAAACCTGGCGACCCTCTCCAGAAATTCCCTCATAACCCTAGGTGAGAACTCAACTCCGTAAACGCGACCTCTATGACCTATCATGTCAGAGATGTGAGAGCACGTGGTCCCAGACGCAACTCCTAAGTAGAGGACTCGCGCTCCATCGACGAGAGGCGAAGTCTTTAAACCCTTCATGAAAGCCGCCGCGAGCTTAGACCTATAAGCGTCCCATACCCTTAACTCCACGTCTTCGTACTTAATGAGCATTTCACCGTAAACCTTGATGCCAGGGGCTAGGTTGCGAGTCGCTAGCCTCGTGCTTCCGTCTTCCATTTCCACTACGTAAACCCCGCTTATGTCTTCGTGAAGCCTCACTCTCATGAGCTACTCTCCCCCTGTCCTCTTAGCCTTTTTAGGGGCCCTCTTCTCCGCCCTCTTCTCTGCAACTTTCTTAGGCGGTGCCTTGTAAACCTCCTTTATTTCCTTTATCCTGTTCTTCAAGTCTTCCTTAAGCTCATCGGCTATGTACTCTCCTGTGAAGTAATCCACTCTAGCAGCTATCGCTATTTTCCCGGCCAGTGCTCTGGCTATCTTGCCCCTCTGCCACTTGGGCGATCTGTACACCTCGGGGTACTGGAAAATTATGCCATGCTTAGGCGGCTTGCTTCCTGTTCTAAGTGCTCTGAAAAGGGCTTTTTCGGCTCCGAGAAGTTGAATGGTGCTTGCTGGCAGCTTTGCAAGCCTCTCTAATCCTCCAGCAAGAGCTATTAATCGTGCTCCTAAGACTGGACCTATGAGCTCTTTTGTATTGGAAGCGACCTCGCTCATGACCTCGTCAACGTACTTTCTAAGCTTCTCATTGAGCTCGTAGAGCCTCAGGGTCGCCGAGGCCACCTCCTTCATTATTTCTATGTCCTTTTGAAGGACGTTAGCTCCAAGAGAAGGACTGCCCTCTAACACCTTAGTTACCTTGTCCCTCAAGGGGCCGAGCTTTTCCAAGACCTCAGGCTTCTTCGCGTTATCTCTATGACCTATGATCGTTAGCGCTTTTACGAAATCCTCATGATCTTTGATGACATTGCCGAGCTCTGGAAAGTGAACCCCATACCACTCCCTTAATCTTGAAGCCAATACGTTCAACATCTTCTCGACTTCATCTATGCACGAAACGGCTTGAGCGACGAGGAGATCCCTTTTCTCGACCGCTTCGACTATTTTTCTAGCGCTCAAGTCCGAGGCAACTTTTTGAAGAATTGACAAGGCCTCTTCTTCGCTTTGTGCGTAACCCAGCTTGACCGCAAGGTCCAACATACGGGCCCTCACGAGCTTGGCCACTTTATTGGGGCCCTCCACTCTAACTTCTTGGAATCCTGAAGCGACGAGCATTCGCGCGATCTTAGGATCTTCTACCACGAGCACGTCGAAATTAAGCTTTCGAGTCTTTTCGCAAAGCTCTCTGACTTCGTCGACGACCTCTCCTCTGCTCAACGAGTAGAACCTGTTAGCCAGCTCTCCAGGGTCTTTGGGAAACAACACCTTTTCGACTACTTCCCCCTTCTCGTCGCAGAGCAGAAAGCCCACGAAGTTACTCACGACATAGCCTTTCATGGCTTGCCTTCTCCTGTTTCGCTTGATTTAATTAAATGATTACCATGACAATATATAACTGTTTTCTACTCATATAGGTGGCAGTCATGAGCTTAGAAGTCACCTTGGCCTCGCTCAAGCTCCGGCATCCAATCATGTTGGCGTCGGGAGTGCTTGGTACCACGCCTAGCATGTTGGTTAGAGCATATAGAGCAGGGGCCTCGGCCGTCGTCACGAAGTCTCTCACAGTGAATCCTAGAGAAGGAAACCCTAACCCAGTGATAGTCGAGTTGCGCTTTGGCTTGCTCAATGCCATAGGCCTAGCCAATCCCGGCGTAGAGAACTACCTTGCCGAGTGCCTCGAGAACCAAAAGGCGATGACTAAGATCCCCGTGATATTCAGCATCGCTGGCACTAAGGTAGAGGACTACGTCAAAGCGGCCTGGCTAATTTCCGAAAAAGGCTTAGCAAAGGCTTTAGAGCTGAACTTGTCATGTCCTCACGTCGACGAGACTAGGCAGTTCTCCGAAGACCCTAGGCTCACGGCCCAAGTAGTTAAAGCGGTCTCTGCTGTGACGTCCTTGCCCGTTTTCGTAAAGTTGGGCCTCACTACGAACTTAATGGAGGTCGCCGAGGCCGCCGTGAAGCATGGGGCATCAGCCATAACCGCGGTAAACACTATAAGGGCTATGGCCATAGACATACGCGCCAAAAGGCCGGTGCTATCGTCGATATATGGGGGCCTCTCAGGACCCGCGATTAAGCCCATCGCCTTGAGGGTCGTGTATGAGCTCTACGAGGAGTTTGATGCGCCCTTAATCGGCGTGGGCGGGATATCGAGGTGGGAAGATGTTGTGGAATTCCTTATGGCTGGTGCCACCGCTGTCCAGGTGGGCACGGCGGTCTACAGGTACGGGCTCAAGGTATTTAGGGGGCTCGTAAATGGCTTAAAAAGATACATGGAGGAAGAGGGCTTTAGAGATGTCAAGGACTTGATAGGCATGGCGCATTGAGGTGATGGATAGGTACTACTTTGAAGGGATCTTGAAGGACAAGAAGAGAGAGGCAGAAGGCCTATTCTCCATAATTTTGCGGCTCAACGACCGTAAGGCCATACGCAAGATGAGGCCGGGGCGCTTTGTCATGGTATGGCTTCCAGACATAGACGAGTTCCCTCTATCTCCATCGAGTTATGACTATGAAGACTCGACCTTGGGGCTTACGTTTAAGGTGAAAGGCGAGGGGACCAAAGCCCTTGCATCGTTAAATCCAGGCGATAAAATATTCATCAGGGGGCCTTACGGCAGAGGCTTCGTCGCACCGCACGTTGATCTTTCGCGAGAAGGGGACGTGCTCGTCCTCGGCGGTGGTGTGGGGGTGGCGCCGTTGCTCCCCCTCGTGGAGGCTTTAGTAAGCCTTCCTCTAAGGCCTTACGTCGTCTGCGGTTTTAAGAGAGCAGACGAGGCCCTCTTTATTGATGAGTTGTCTAAGCTCGTTGGAGATAATTTGATAGTAGCGACAGATGACGGAAGCTTGGGGTTTAAGGGGACGGTAGTCGATGTCGCTAGAGAGCTAATGAGCTCTAAAACCATCTCTTATGCATTCGCTTGCGGACCTGAAGAAATGCTGTTCATCATACATGAAATGCTCTTAAATAAAGGAACACGTCACCAAATGTTACTCGAGAGATACGTGAAGTGCGCAATAGGCGTCTGCGGATCGTGCGTCATAGATGGGTTAAGGCTGTGCAAAGAAGGTCCTGTCTTTGACGACATTACGCTAAGCCGCTTAAAGGAGTTCGGGCGCTTTAGGAGGTCCCCTTCCGGCTCCAGGGAACCTGTTACTTAGTCTCTCCAGCAACACATTTATATCAGGGTCGCCATTCCCTTTACAAGGAATTCGGTGGTTGAGATATGCCATCACATGGCTCACTGACAAAGGCTGGGAAGGTCAGGTCCCAAACGCCTAAAATACCGCCTAAGCCTAAGAGGAACCCCGTACCCCGTGTCAGGAACCATAAGGAATACGTGAGGAGGTTCTTAGCCTTATCAAAGCAGAAAGCAGCTCAACCCGCATAGCCTTTCGAGCATGTGCTTCATTTGAAGGAAGTCCCAGTCTTTGCGTTACAATTTTTACCAGTAGCCCTACACCACGCTCAATTCTCGGGGTAGTCCCTTTCCTCTTGTCGCCCTGTAAGTCGATAGCCAATTGGTGATCGACTTGTCTGAAGAACTTGGCGTTCCTGGTCCTCTAAAGCAATTGAACTTAGAGCCATACGACAGAGTTCGTGTGATTAAGGGGCCCATGATTTACGAGGGCCTCCTAATGCCTAGGACTGAGATACTAAGCGACGATTACGTGATGATAAAGATGGACAACGGCTACAACATCGGCTTTAGGCTCTCAGAAGTCAAAGTCGAATTGGTGGCGAAGAAGCACGCAATTAAATTCGAAGACAGGAAAGTCTTAGAGTTAAAGGCTGGGTTGCCTAAAGTCACGGTCTTAGGCACAGGAGGTACCATAGCAAGCAAGGTTGAGTACAAGACCGGGGCCGTTTATCCATCGCTTTCAGCCGAAGACCTTTATGAAGCCATACCAGAGCTTAGCGAGTTAGCTACGGTATCGATGCGCACGCTCTTCAACATCTTCAGTGAGGATATGAGGCCAGAGTACTGGTCCGTGATAGCCAAAGCAACAGCCGAGGAAATCGTTAAAAATGACGTAAGCGGGGTGGTAGTAGCGCACGGCACTGACACCATGGGTTACACGGCTGCTGCGCTTAGCTTTGCTCTGCAGCAACTACCCGTTCCCGTGGTCCTCGTCGGGGCTCAGAGGTCGTCAGATAGGCCATCAAGTGATGCCGCTCTCAACATGCTAGGAGCAGTGCTCGTAGCCGCTCGCGCGCCTTTTGCGGAGGTCGTTGTTGTGATGCATGAAAGCATAAGCGATGAGAGCTTGATAGTGTTGAGAGGCACAAGGACTAGGAAGTGTCACACAAGTCGAAGAGATGCCTTCAGGCCGGTAAACGACACACCAGTCGCAAGGGTGTTAAAGGGGAGGGAGCTCATCGTCCTCGCTAAGAACTTAAGGCCTCGCAACGAGGACGGGAGGGACCTCAAAGTCTATGCGAATTTCGATGCTAGAGCCGCTCTGATCAAGGTTTACCCTGGAATACCCCCTGAGGCAATAGAATGGCCCATCCACGTTGGTTACAGAGGGGTCATAATTGAGGGCACAGGGCTCGGGCATGCGCCGAGCTACGTCTTCTCCTCCATTAAGAAGCTCGTAGACCGCGGGATAGTCGTCGCCATGACCTCCCAGTGCATATGGGGGAGGGTCAACATGAACGTCTATAGGACTGGTGTAGAGCTTTTGCGAATGGGCGTGATACCTTGTGAAGACATGCCCCCTGAGACAGCCCTCGTTAAAATGATGTGGTGCTTGGCTAATGCCAGGGACGAGGAGGAGGTCAAGAGGTTAATGACAATGAACATAGCGGGGGAGATGAGTCAGAGGACTGAGCATCGGGGGATGCCCGGTGAATAAATACGAAGAGCTAGGCCTAAGGGTTGGGCTTGAAATACACCAACAACTCAATACCAAGTCGAAGCTGTTCTGCTCGTGCCCAACTCTGCTTAGAGACGACGAGCCCGACATAGTCTTCGCTAGGTATCTGCGCCCAACTCGTAGCGAGCTAGGAACCGTCGACGAGGCAGCCCTGCTTGAGTACGAAAAGGGCAAGGTCTACGTCTACCAAGCTTATAGCGACACCACGTGCCTCGTTGAGATGGACGAAGAGCCGCCCCACGCACTCAACGAAGAAGCCCTAGACATAGCTCTGCAAATAGCCCTCATGCTTAAGGCACAGGTGCCGGACGTCATCCAAGTGATGAGGAAGGTGGTCATAGACGGTTCGAATACCACTGGCTTTCAGCGTACGGCGGTAGTGGCTATAGGAGGCCATGAAAGCGTAATACAAGACCTCGAAGGACCTGTTCACATCCAGGCGATATGCTTAGAGGAGGACGCTGCGCGCAAGATATCTGACTCCGAGGACAAGGTCGTGTTCAGGCTCGACAGGCTGGGCATACCGCTCATCGAGGTCTCGACCGCTCCCGAGATAAAGACGCCGGAGCAAGCCCAGAGAGTAGCCCTAAAGATCGGTCAGCTCTTCCGCATACTCGGGAAGGTCAAGCGAGGCCTCGGGACTATCAGGCAAGACATAAACATCTCACTCGCAAAGGGAGGGAAGGTAGAGGTCAAAGGTCTTCAAGACTTGGAACTGATATCAAAAGTGATAGAGCTAGAGGTCCAGAGGCAGCTCAAGCTCTTAGAGATCAGAGACGAGCTCAAGAGGCGTGGCGTGGTCGAGGTAGAGAGCGACATCGTCGACGTGAGTGACGTATTCAAGAGCACCAAGAGCAAGATAATTCTACAGGGCCTTCAAAGAGGCCACAAAGTGATGGCTATAAAGCTCGAGAACTTCGCTGGCCTGCTAGGACTGGAGGTCCAACCGGGGAGGAGGTTCGGAACGGAGCTCAAAGACTATGCAGTTCTCTGGGGCGGGGTTAAGGGTATCTTCCACACAGACGAAATGCCAGCTTATGGGATAACAGATGCTGATGTTGACGAGCTCAAGAAGAGGCTCGATTGCTGTTCAAGTGATGCAGCGGTCTTTGTGGTTGATGAGGAGGAGAAAGCCGTAAAGGCGCTCCAAGCCGTATTGAGGCGGTGCAGAGAAGCGCTGAAGGGGGTCCCTGAAGAGACCAGGGCGGCCAACCCTGATGGCACTACACGTTACATGAGGCCGAGGCCTGGAGCCTCCCGAATGTATCCGGAGACGGACGTCAGGCCCATCGTGATAACTAAGGAAAGGCTAGAAAGGCTTGCAAGGTCCTTGCCAGAGATGCCCGAAGAGAAGCTCAAGAGATTTGTTGAGGAGTATGGGCTAAGCAAGGACCTAGCCGTGTTGATGATAAACTCTTACAGGCTCGACCTATTTGAGAGGATAATCTCAGACGTCCCAGAGGTTAGCCCAGTGATAGTCGCTACAACGCTTGAGTACACATGGAAGAGCTTAAAGAGAGAAGGCGTCCCCTTGGATCAAGTAGACGAGGCCAACCTCTTAGAGATGTTCAAGGCCCTGGGCAAAGGGCTTATAGCCAAGGAAGCTATACCTGAAGTCTTAAAGGCCATGGCCGAGAACCCCAAGGCCTCTGCCTCGGAGATTTTGGAGAAACTAGGTCTTAGGGCGGTCTCGCTAGATGAAGTGCGGGCCCTCGTGAATCGCATAATAGAGGAGAACGCGGAGCTCCTTAAGGAAAGGGGGGAGAAAGCCTTCAAGATAGTGATGGGCAAGGTAATGTCCATTCTACGAGGCAAGGTAGATGGAAGGCTTGTGAGCGAGGTCGTCAAGGAGAAGGTCGAGCAATTCATGCTATCTAGGGTTGATGTTAAGTGAAGGTGGCGTGCTTGTGGAGCGGGGGCAAGGATAGCGCGTATGCTTGTCACTTAGCCTTAGACATGGGGCTCAAGGTGGAGAGGCTAGTAACTTTTTGGCCTCAAGACCCTGAGTCAAAGCTATTCCACGTCCCCAACGTTAAGTGGACTGCTTTGCAAGCCAAATCAATGGGAGTTACACAAGACTTAGTAAAGGCGCCCATGAACCAGGAGTACGACGTTCTGTGTAAAACCTTAACCGCATTAAGGGAGCAACATGGAATAGAGGGTGTGGTCGCGGGCGTCATAGCTAGCAATTATCAAAGGAGAATTTTACAAGAGGTATGCGATAAGGCTGGGCTAGAGCTGATAGTCCCCCTATGGGGGCGAGGCCCCCTTGACGTGGTCTATCGAATGATCGGTGAAGGCTTCAGAGCAATCGTCGTTGGCGTCTACGCTGAAGGCCTGACTCAGGAGTGGTTAGGTAGAGAAATAGATCAAAGGTTCCTCGAGCACTTGAAGAAATTATCTAAGACTTGGGGTGTGAGCCCTTGCGGAGAAGGAGGGGAATACGAGACCTTTGTCGTGGACGCTCCTTTCTTGGTAGAAAGGATAAAGGTAGCAAACTATGAGATAGCCTGGCGTAGGAACTGGGGCGAGCTAATAATTTTGGACGCCGTATTGATCGAAAAGCGCTGAGAGAATGTCAGTCGTAGCTTCCCTCATGAGAATGCTCAAGGACCACGACTACAAGATCTTATTAGCGATGGAGAGGCTCCACTTAAGGTATGAATACATCCCCGTCGACGTCTTGGCGAGGCAGCTGAAGAAGCCCGTCGACGCCCTCTTGGATGACTTAGACAAATTGTACAAGATAGGCTTCGTAGCCCGTCGAAAGCTAGACTACTTGGGCTATGCCTTGAGGCAATACGGACGCGATGCCCTTGCCCTCAAGTACTTCGTTGACAAGGGGGTACTGGACGCCGTTGGTGTGAAGCTTGGCGTGGGGAAGGAGGCGGATGTTTACGATGGTCTATCGCCATCTGGGTACAGGGTAGCCATAAAGTTTCACAGAGTCGGGAGGTCCAGCTTTAAGCAAACTAAGAGGCTTAGGACTTATGGCGAGGCCTCATCTTGGTACAGGCAGTCGTGCATCGCTGCTAGGAGAGAATGTGAGGCCCTTGAGACCCTATATCCTCTGGGCGTTAAGGTCCCTAGGCCCATAGCTTACAACAGGCACGCAATAGTAATGGACGTGATAATAGGCGATCCGCTCTATGTCGTCACGGACCTGCCTGATCCCTGGCGAGTTCTTATGGAGATAGCAGAGAACATTAAGAAGGCCTACCAGGAAGCATCCATAGTGCACGCAGATCTGAGCGAGTTTAACGTGATCATAAAGCCGGATTTCGACATCCTCATAATAGATTGGCCTCAATGGGCCTCGAAGAACCATCCTAGGAGCTCAGAATACTTAGAGCGAGACGTAACAAATTTAGTACGCTTCTTTAACAGAAGGTTTGGCTTAAACGTGGACGCCTACGAAATGTTAAAGGATATTAAGAACGAGCCTTAAAAAATATCTTGTCTGCGAACCGCCTAGGGTGTAGTCGGCGCGTATTGAGGTAGATGTATTCGTGGACCTGAGCGAGCAAGTCGATGGGCAACGCATGATAATGGGCATAGACTTGGCACCTTCGACCCAACACATGCAAGAATACGCACTAGTAGTGATCAACGAGAAAGGCGCCATAATTGATCGTAGAGAGGGCGTGAATTGGGAAGTCGTCTCTCGTCTCCTAAAGAAGTACAAGGTCGACACAATAACCGTTGACAACATTTTCGAAATAGGTGAGTCAGTAAGTGAGATTAAGAGACGGCTAAGCAAGGTAATAGACAAGATAAGGCTCATCGAAGTGACCCGTGTCGGCAATCGCTACGTGAAGCTCGCTGAGCTGGCCTTCAGAGAGGGCGTCTTAAATGAAAGGGCCTCTCACCTCTCACCTCTCCAAGCTGCAGAGGCCTCGGCTTTATTGGCATTAAAGGGAGTAGGAACCACGATCATCGAGCCCTCGACCATTAGGACGGCGATCTTGATATCGAGAGGGAGGAGCCTTGGTCCGGGGGGTATGAGCCAAGGAAGGTACAGTCGCTCTCAGCGCTCAGCCATAAAGCAAGTGACGAGCCTAGTATTGGACGAGCTGAAAAAGCATGTCGATAGCAGCGATGTGGAGTGCTACGTTCAACGATCCAAGTTTGGTCTTGAGAGAAGCGCAATCATACTTAATGCTACCCCTTCATACGTGAAGAGGTTGCTAAGACCCCTTAGAGACCTGATAAAGAAGAGCAGCGTTAACCTGAAGATCGTGGCGAGGATCCCCGCTCTTGATGATAAACAGGCCAGCCTTGATAATCGAGAGGAAAAGCCAATAATAATAGGGCTAGACCCGGGGATAGTCACGGGCATAGCAATCTTAGACCTGCACGGCAACCTCCTGTTCGTAGATAGTGGATTAGCCCTCGATAGGATGTCTATAATAAGGACGGTCACTAAGTTTGGCAACCCCGTGGTCATAGCCTCAGACGTAAGGCGTGTGCCATTAGTCGTAGAGAAAATAGCATCGATCTTAGGTTGTACTGTCTACACGCCACCTAGAGACTTGAGCGTGAAGGATAAGAGACGCGTAGTTCAAGAGAACGTAGTTAACTTCAAAGACGTCGTCAAGAACTCGCATCAGAGGGACGCCATAGCCGCTGCGCTGAAGGCGTACTTCAACTTTAAGAACAAGTTCATGCAACTTGAAGCTAAGGCAAAGGAGCTCAACCTATCTCGCCCTCAAATAGAGAGGGCCAAGGCCTTAATCATTAAGGGCCTTACGATAAAGGAGGTGCTTGAGAGAGTAGCACTTGACGACAAGCCTGACAAATCCTTTGCGACGACCCAAGCGGAGCCTGAAATACAAAGACTGAGGTCCGAGCTTTCGAGGCTTAGAGAGAAGGTCGAGGAACAAAGCAAGGTGATAAAGGATCTCGAGGAGTCTCGACTAAATCTCCTGAAACAATTAAAGGAAAAAGAAGCTAAAATAGAAGAGCTCGAAGAGGAGCTCATAAGGGCTTATCTTAAATCGCCTCATACAACACAAGACGAGGCTATAAAAAGAAGACTCGAAGCTTCTGCAAAGACCATAAGCGAATTGAGGACTAAAATAGAGATCATGGAAAGGGAGCTTGAGGGGCTCAAGCATTTAGTGAGAGAGCTCGCCCAAGGCGTTGTCGTGATAATTAAGGAGATACGCTCCATAACTAGGAGATCTGTGGAGGAGGCCGTGAAATATGACGTCTTGAAGAAAGGAGAGATCGTGCTGGTCCATGACCCCAGCTCTTCTACCGTCGAAGGCGTCGAGCTCCTAATTAACATGCGGCCCGAGGCAATAATAACCAAGATCGATAAGATGCCAAAAGAAGCACTGGAGGTCATAAAGGAGAACTGCATTCCTGTAATAGACATAGAAGAGGTCAAGGTCGAGAAGGCCTCTGACTTCCTATACACCTCATCGACCATTAAAGAGATAATAAAGGCTAAGAAAGAGGAACTGCTGGCGAAGAGGGACCAAAGTCTAAAGGAGAGGTTGAAGGACATATTGCAAAGGTATCGTGAAGAGAGGGCTAGAGAGCTAGAAAAGTCGAGGCAATGATAATCGAGAACACTTGCAGTCGCTTTTGTTATAGCGATGGCAAGAGATTTAGAAGCTTCGGGCAAATGAATGGCTATGACGTGGACTGAATCATTTACGACTCATCTACTAACTTTGCCATCTCGATCGCTATTTCTACGGCCTTCGTGATAGAGGCCGGTTTTAGCTTTTCTGGCATATCTTCAAGCGTGTGCCAGCAATATGGAGCACCGTCTGGGCTGTTTCGTAGTTGATGTTTAGATGTTGAGTTTGAAGCTCTGATACCGTTTATTGCTCAGAGCCCGCTCAGGCGATGGGAGCGGCGCTCCGAGCCTGGGCGGGGCGGAGGTAGGTGGGAGTCCCGTGCCGTTGGGCTCGAACGCCCACGAACCGCGCTAATAGCGCGCGAGGCGGAAATCCCTAGATGCGACGAATAGAAATAGACTAATGAGGATGAGCATTTAGGGACAAACAGTAAGCCAAACATCGTCACAGCATGAAGGCCTTTCCTCAAAAAGTTCGCCGCATCACCACCCGCAAACGGCAAGGGACCGACCTTGAAGTTAGCGCCGACCCTCTCACAAGCCCTCTTTGCTATCTCTACGGCCCTTTGAGGGTGTTTGGCGAAGAACAGCCTTTCTTCGGTGGCAACTAAGAAGTACTCACGAGAGGGGCGCTTAAAGTTAAACAGAATCGAGTCCTTGAGCTTATCGAAGTATTTTTTGACAAACCTCTTCGAACCTCGCATGTGCCCTTCTCCGGCAAACACGACGATCCAAACCTCGGTATTCTTTAACCTATTCGTGCTGAGATATCTCCCAGCTTCAAGAACAACTCCAACGCCAGCGAGATCGTCGTTTGAGCCAGGAATACCTTGTTGGACCTCGAAGCGCAGCAAGCACGAAGAGAAGGCACGCGCTTACGATCAGCATTGGCCTTTGAATCGCATCGACATCGTAAAAGTACCTTAACAGTCCTAAGAAACCCGTGATAACGACCATCGCTACTGTTGATAGTATAAGGAGTGGCGGCCTCATCCTCAGCCTACTCAATAGTGGGAACTCGTATGGAGAATCGTAGCAGGCGGAGAGTAGGATTTTATTCTTCGGAGTTCCCGACGGAAAGGTCCTATCAACGATGTGGAACTCTTGGGCCCTCGGGAATAGGAGGTCAACAACCTCATAGTGTAGGCATTGGTGAAGGACAAATCTCGATAATTCGAAGAGGGTGAGGACAAATATTACAAACCAAAAGCCCATGAAATACAGTGCTGTACCGAGGAGGCAAAGGAAGAATACGACCCATATGTAGCCCGTAAACCCTCTCGGCCTTGAAGTGAATCAATCCTTCTGGACCTCATCGCAAAACTTGGGCATTAGCTTATATACGTGCTCGCCAGCCTTCAACTCGGCCTCGCTTTCAGCGAGTCGGGGCCCATATTCTCTCATGACCTCTTTGACAAAGTCGATGACTTTCTCGCTGTAGCTATGTCTGTACTTTCTTGAACGCTATGCACGAACCTCTTATCACCTCGATGAATTGGAAGTGAAAATAGAGAGCTGGGGCAAGCACCGCTATAGTTGAAAGAGTCTTGGCGTGGGAAAGGCGACTTTGCCTCCTTCTCTCTTTTCGTGGCGATTTTACGATGTGGCGTGTCTAGAGAACGCATTAAGGGCCCGGAAAGGTTGCCGCGAGTGGAGGATGGGATGTGTAAAGGCCGCGAGCGATAGCTATTCAAAAATAGTTCAAAACTCTAGCGGGCTCTTCAGGAGCTGTTCTCTGATGTTAATCACGTTTTCTAACTCCGCTTGAACGATGCTCTCGACATCGTATTTCAGCGTCTTAATGTTAACCCCTTCGTGTGGTATGACCTTAACGTTGACAATGAGGGGCTTGTTGATCGGGCGTCCTATGCGGCTTAGCATGTAGACATAGACCTCTTTGACCTTGCGGGTCTCCTCGTGCACCTTCTTCGCTATGTTCGCCGACACTATGTTGTAGATCTTGCCTATGTGGCTCACAGGGTTCTTACCCGCCACGGCCTCTAAAGACATGTACCTGTTTGGAGTTATGAGCCCGTTGGCTCTGTTGCCCCTACCAGTATTGCCGTCGTCGCCAGCTTCGGCCGATGTTCCCGTAACTGTCAAGTACACGACTCCGAGCTCGGGCTTGTCTGCAGTGTTTACTTTTACGTCAACTTCAAGGTCGTATTTTGACGCTATTTTTAATACCTCCTCCTTGACCTCCTCCTTGACCTTTAAGTAATCGTCAAGTGATTTGATGTAGGAGCTTACCATTGCGCAGGCTAGAGTCAAGTCAACCTTCCCGCCTTTCCTAAGCGCTAAGACTTTTATGTCCTCCCCGACGGCCGGGTTCTTATCCTTGTAACTAGAAGAGTTGAGGGTCCTCTCCACTTCTAGCACTAGTTTTTCAGTCTCCGTTAGAGGGGCATATCCAACCCCAAAGGACGTATCGTTGGCGAGGGGCACACTTTTGCCTAACTCGAAGACCTTGACGAGATCGACGGATCCCTGCTTTATCTTGTAGTCGAAGATAACGTGGCTGTCAGGGTCCAAGTGTCTAAAGGTCCGCTTCACGCTTTCCCTCATGGCCTTGAGAGCTATGGCTCCTATGGGTACCACGTTGATTGAGTTTTCCCTCATGACATGGGTCACGGCGCGCCCAGCCACCACTATGTATATGGGCTCGCACACAACCCCGCCACCGTATCTTGGAATGGACCTGCCGCCCACGACTAGCGCTTTATCTACGTTGTGGTGCAATATCGTCCCATAGTTTTCTAAGTAGTACTTGCAAAGCTCTCGGCAAACAGCCTCTGAGACGTTGTCGGCCAAGGTGTCAGGGTGCCCCTTGCCCTTCCTCTCGACCATCTCGACTTCTTGTTCGTACACGGCCTTTTGCGCGAGCTCTTCTATGGTTATGAAATCGGTCTCCGCAGGCAAATCGACCACTCATCCTTCGTTGCTTTTGTCTACAGCCTCTCTACGTCACTCTTTTAATCAACTTTACGAACAAAATGTTGCTACCTCTGATGAGTACCTTGCCATACTTGGCTATGGGCCCCTCGTCCTCGTCTATCTCCTCGGCGTCGTTTAAGAGTAAATTCATGCATTGATCGCACTTTTCAAGTATTCCGCGACAGCTCCGTCCGTCTTTGAGCCTCACTATGACTTCGCTGTTAACTGCTTTTATCAACAACTTCAAGGGATCACTTCTGACCATGTAATCTCACTTCTCCATTGTAATTTTATCGTTCGCAACGTTTGCTAAAAATTTATTGCTGTTAGCCCGTTGTGAGAAAGGTTTTAGCCGTAAAAGCCGCTTCTTAGTGTGGTGACGTTTTAGTTGACGACGACTGTTGAAGCCGCCAAGCGAGGAGTGGTCTTAGAGGAGTTCAAGATAGTTGCTTTAAAGGAGGACGTAGAAGTATCTTTCGTAATTAGAGGGGTGGCCAGCGGCAGAATAGTAGTGCCGAGGAACGTCGCGAGGAAGAACGTGGATCCAATAGGGATAGGCGAAGGACTAAGGGCAAAGGTCAACGCTAACGTCGGCTCTTCCATGGACCTCTCAGACGTTAACATGGAGGTCGAGAAGGCTAGGTTGGCCGTCAAGTATGGGGCAGACACGGTGATGGACCTTTCAACATCAGATCAGATGGACGAGATACGCAGGGCAATAATGAGGGAGGTGACAACGCCCGTGGGCACGGTCCCGATATACGAAGCGGCCCACATGGCTTTGAAGAAGTACAACTCGATAGTCCACATGACCGTAGACGACATTATGAAGGCCATAGAGCTGCACGCAAAAGATGGCGTGGACTTCATGACCATTCACGCTGGCGTGACGAGAGACTCCATTAACTACCTTAGGAGGCATCCGAGAGTAGCAGGCATAGTGAGCAGAGGAGGAGCTATAATAGCCGCGTGGATCATACATAACGAAAAGGAAAACCCCCTGCTCGAGAACTACGACTTGATACTCGAGCTAGCGAGAGAGTACGACTTTGCGATAAGCTTAGGAGACGGCTTGAGGCCCGGTTGCCAAGCCGATGCCAACGACGTGGCGCAGATGACAGAGCTCCTTACAGTGAGTAAGCTTGTCAAGAAGACCAGGGAGAGAGGCGTTCAAGTGATAGTCGAAGGACCAGGCCACATGCCTCTAAATCAAATAGAGCATCACATAAAGCAAGCTAAAATACTGACGAGACACGCCCCCCTTTACACTTTAGGGCCCCTAGTGACCGACGTGGCCCCTGGTTACGACCACATAACTTTAGCGATAGGAGGGGCGTTGGCAGTGGCGGCTGGCGTCGACTACTTGTGCGCAGTATATCCCTCCGAACACTTAGGCCTACCGTTGCCAGAGGACATAAAACATGGCGTAATAGCTAGCAGAATAGCCGCACATGCCGGAGACATAGTCAGGCTGGGCGAGAAGGCCCTCAAGTGGGATTTAGAGATTTCCAAGGCGAGGGCATCTCTGGACTGGGGGGCGCAATTTAAGCTTGCCATTGACCCGGAAACCGCCATGAAAATTCATACAAGAGTGCCTTCGAGGAGCAGGGCTTGCTCGGTATGCGGCGAGTATTGCGTATACCTCATACTTTCAAAGTTCTTGGGCCAAAGGGGTTCTGCGAAAGTTCGCTATGATGCCACCTGAGCGGCGATCATCTCCGCGTAGCCCTTGAATATGAGCTTCTTGTGCGAGAGCCCTAGGACCGACAGCAAACTCGCTATCTTATTGTAAGCCTTGTCTACACAATATTCGTCGGCCAACACTTCTACTTCAAGGAATGACCCTAAGCCCTCCACGTCATCTATGTTTACTGTACATTCATCGACGCAGAAGCTTAACCTCCTCTTCTTAACTACTATGCTTTCTCTAAAGCCAAGCAACCTCAGAAGATGCAGGAGGTCGTCTTCGTCTCCCCTCTTTATCCCCACTTCTACCTCTAGATTCTCCTTTAACCCCTCTACGCTCTTTCTGCTCTTGAAAATCAGCTTGGCTCCATCATCGCTCCTCCTAAGTTTGAGCGTCTTATCCGTGCCAAACGAGGAGTCGTGAGAGCTTACGAAGAAGATGTCCTCCTCCTTGCTTTCACGAGTCCTCTCAGGAGGACACAACTTCCTTAACTTCTCTATAATCCTTGCTTTCTCCTCCTCACTTATGGCCACTTTCGCCTCTACTTCTATCAACTTAGCTTCTCCTCTAATTGTAGAAGCAGGCCCATTATGACCCCGACGTCGTCTCTCCTCTTCAACCGCCTCTCCAACATCTTAGCCTCGCTTCTCATACCCGACCTATTGAGCAACTTCAATATCCTAGCTATGGCCTTGACGCCATCAGAATTAAGCTCGCCGCTGCAACCCATGGCATCTAAGTTATTAATGAAGTCTCTTATTGCCCTCTTAATCTCAATGACGTACGTCGAGTCCTTCCTCATTTCCCAGACCTATTTTCAGCACTGGTTAGTTAAAGCTATCTGCCACATGTTAGTAGTAATATTAGATGTAAAGAGGAGCGGTGGTCTTCGTTGTGCGGAATATTTGGGTGTACGTCGCTCCGAGGGGACGTTTCGAGAATAATTTACGATTCTCTTAAGAAGCTGGAGTACAGGGGCTACGACTCTGTAGGCCTAGCTACACTCTACAACAAACTCGTTTTCATGAAAAAGGATCAAGGGAAGATAGAGGAAGTTGAGAGGAAGCTAGAGATGAGTAAATTGCCTGGAAGGTGTGGGATAGGGCACACTCGATGGGCAACTCACGGGGCCCCCTCGAAGGAGAACGCCCACCCTCTGACAGATTGCGAGGGCAAGATAGCCGTAGTCCACAACGGCATCATTGAAAATTATTTAGAATTGCGCGACAAGTTGGCCTTAGCGGGCCATAAGCTACGCTCTAGAACAGACAGCGAGGTCATAGCCCATTTAGTTGAAGAGTTCCTCAACGAGGGTTTGACGATAGAAGAGGCCGTTCGGCACACGGCCCTCTTGTTGAGAGGGTCTTTCGCCTTTGCGCTCATTTCAGTGTTTCACGATGACGCTATAATCTGCGTCAGGATGGAGAGTCCTCTCGTCATAGGCATCTCGCGAGACTTCATGTGTTGCTCATCCGACGTCCCAGCCCTCCCTCCAGAGGTGGAGGACGTCGTCATCATGAACGATGGCGAGCTGGCGGTCTTGACGCCCCAAGCAGTGACGATTAAGGACCTGGCATCGGGCCAACCACTGCCGTTTAAACCCTTGAACAAGGAAAGCATAGGCGGTCTAGCGGATAGAGGAGGCTTCGCGCACTACATGGTCAAAGAGATACACGAACAACCCCAAGTGGCGCTCAACGTCATGAGCGCGCCGCGTGCCTTCATTCTCAGACTGGCGAGTGAGCTCGTCAAGTCCGATAGGGTCTACCTCATTGGCTGTGGAACCTCATACCATGCGTGCATCTTCGGCTCGCACCTTTTGCGCTTGATGGCCGACATCGATGCCTACCCCGTCGTGGCATCTGAATTTCGCGACAGCTGTACGAGGATAACGCCCAACACAACTGTTTTGGCGATATCACAGTCCGGGGAAACCGCTGATGTTTTGCAAGTCTTGAGGGCTCTTCGAGACAAAGACGTCAAATTATTGGCCTTGACCAATGTCATGGGTTCGTCGATAACTAGACTAGTCTCACTATATGTAGGGCTTTACGCGGGTCCGGAAATGGGCGTCGCGGCGACCAAGACCTTCATAGCGCAGCTCTTAATGCTTACGAGGATTGGCATAGAGACGGCCCGAATTAGGGGAGTGAACTACGACTTAGCCTCAGTGGCCGAGAAGTTCTTGAAATCTTCAGCAACCCTCATCGAAAAAGCAACATCAGCCAATGAACCAAGGGCTAAAGACGTAGCGGCTGACTTGGCTTTGAGGAATAATGCATTCTTTCTAGCCAGAGGCATAAACGTAGTTACGGCCCTCGAGGGGGCCTTGAAGCTGAAAGAGATAAGCTACATTCATGCCGAGGGTTACCCTGCTGGAGAGTCAAAGCATGGGCCCATAGCCCTTGTGGAAGAGGGCTATCCTTGTATCTTCATATGCCCTCGCGATGAGACCTACGACAAGATCATAGGCAACATAATGGAGATGAAGGCCAGAGGTGCTTTCGTCGTTTCGTGCGTAGAAGAGGGCGATAAAGATGTCAGGGAGATATCAGACAGAACCTTTGTCCTCCCAGAAATAGAACCTAAGCAATTGACGCCCGTGCTCCACGTAATACCACTTCAGCTCTTGGCTTACTACGCCGCTTTAGCTCGAGGTTGCGACCCTGACAAGCCCAGAAACCTCGCTAAATCCGTTACCGTAACTTAGTCTCTCAGGTCTATGGTGTCAAAGACGTCAGGGCCTGTGCTGAGTATGGTCACGGGGACCTTTAGCTCATCTTCTACTTTTCCAACGAATTCCTTCGCCTCACGCGGCAACTCATCGTACTTCCTGACCCTTGAAGCTGATGGAAACAGCACGTCAATTCTCGTCAGAGCTACTTGAGTTGCGCTGTTGGCTATGACGGCCCTCTTCGCCAGCTCAAAGTTGAAGGGAGCGGCCCTTCTCCTCCTCCCAGTCACCGTTGCTACCTCAACCAGCCCCAGCTTCTCTGCCTCCTCCTCCGGGAGCTCGCCTGGTAGAGGCCCCCCTCCAACTCTTGTTACGTAAGTCTTGAAGACTACAACGACCTCGTCAACTATTTTGGGGCCTATGCCCACCTCGCTACAGACGGCTGAGGCCGTCGTGTCCCGGCTCGTGACATAGGGATATGTTCCGTGGTATAGGGACAGGTAGTATCCCTGCGTGCCCTCGAGTAGCACGTTTTGGCCTTGTTGCAATGCCCTCCAGACGATCATGGACACGTCGTCCAAGTACTCGCTTAGCTCCTTCACATCGCGAGCGAGCCTAGCCACTCTCCTGACCCTGTCGACTACTGCTGCCCCGACCCCCTGCCCCGTCGAGCCTATCTTGGAGATGAGGAACTGATCTTCCCTCTCCCTCTTTACGTGCTCGTCTTCGATTATGGATGCTTGAGGATCTATTTTCAACCGGCCCTTGGTGTTCGTGAGCTCCAGCTCCTTCATCAAGACGTCGATCCTCACGTTGGCCCCTGCGGCTATACACAGCGTAGCACGTGGGTTTACGAACCCACAGGGCACGATTCTTAGTTTGTACTCCTTATTGTTGTAGACCACCGTGTGGCCGGCGTTTACCGAGCCAGTCCTAACGGCGACCTTTACGTCATCTTTTAATGAGAGATAGGCGCATATCTTCCCTTCTAGGGGGCCGAGGCCTTTCCCTCGTCTCCAAAGAAGCCTCCGACGACCACCGTTAACAAGCCTCAATCCCCCAGTAGGGCCTCAAAACCTTCTCGTAGACCTCGCTCACCACTTTTAAGCCTTCCCTCTTCACTCTTTCAGAAGAGGTCGTCTTGCCCTCCTCTATCAACGGCATACCAATGAAGTATGCTATTATGTCGTAAACCCCCCATGCAAGCCCTGGGCCGTAGCCCCCTTCGAGTACGAAGACGGCTTTTTTCGTGATCCCTTCGTTCATGAGCCCCTTGACGAGCTCGGCTATCTTGACGTACGAGTTCAGCGAGAGGCCCATGGACGTCAACGGATCGTCTTTATGCGCGTCGAACCCTGCTGACAACAACAAGACTTCTGGCCTGTATTCTTTTAGCAGTCTACCCACAACTTTCTCTAAGACCTCTTCGTAGACGTCATCGCCTGTAAGGGGTGGAAGTGGGACGTTGACGTTGTAGCCTCTTCCCTCCCCCTCTCCCACTTCGTCAACAAATCCCGTGCCTGGGTAAGCCGTCCTACCATCTTGGTGAGTGCTTATGTAAAGGACCGACCCGTCTCGATAGAATATTTCTTGCGTGCCGTTACCGTGATGGCAGTCGAAGTCGAATATGGCTATCCTTTTCAGTCCGCGCTCTTCGATCAAATGCTTCGTTGCTATGGCGACGTTGTTGAAGAGGCAGAAGCCTAGTGTTGGGGCCCCCAAGGCAGCACCAGCCTTACCCGCGTGATGCCCTGGAGGTCTCTCTAACACGAAGCAGACATCGAAGTCATCGTTCAAGACCTTTTCGCAACCGTATATGCTGGAGCCCGCAGCGTAAAGGGCCACCTCGAAGCTCTCCTTTGACACTTGAGTGTCGGGATCTACGTATCTCGCGCCGCTTGCAATGGCCCTCTCTACGTACTTGACGTAGTCCTCATCATGGACCCTCACCACGTCACTTAGCGAGGCCTTAACAGCCCTCTCCACTTTAACTTTGGCGAGAACCCCTCTTCCGTTGAGCTCTTTGATTATCTCCGCGAGCCTTCGAGGGCTCTCGGGATGGTATGGGTCGGGATTGTGCTTCATGAAGATGTCGTCGTATATTATACACAGCGAGGCTCTCACTTAGAACACCAACAATCTCTACTTGCGCTTTAAACTTTAAATAATCTTCTCACGCGATTAAAAGGATGGTGTGTAGATAGTTGAGCACAAGAATGGAGCTAAAGCCAACGAGGATGGAGCTAATAAGCTTACGCCGCAGGAAGAGGCTTGCGGAGAGAGGTCTAGCCCTGCTCAAGGAGAAGCGCGATGCCTTGGTAATGGAGTTACTCTCCTTAGCTAAAGAGTACCAAAACTTAATGCTCGAGGTGAGAGAAAAGCTCGAGAAGGCACTAAGTCAGTTAGCCCTAGCCAGAGCTCACATGGGAGCCTATAAGCTTAACGAGGTGGTGGCCTCTCTGAGGCCTCAAGTAGCTATAGAGGTCAAGACCAGGAACATAATGGGCGTCACAACTCCAGTGTTCAAGGTCGTACAGCTGGCTGAGGCTGGCATCCCGTCGTACAATCTGCTGGGCACGACGGCCTTCTTGGACGAAGCTGTGAAAGCGTTTAAAGACGTGTTCGCCTCAGTGGTAAGGCTTGCTGAGATTCAAGCTGTCGCTAGGAGGATCGCAGAAGAGGTCGAAAAGGCCAAGAGGCGGGTTAACGCCCTTGAGAACGTGGTGATACCGACGATAGAGAGGAACATAAAGACCATAGAATTATATCTAGATGAGCGAGCCCGCGAAGACATATTCAGGCTGAGGTTGTTGAAGAAGAAGCGGGTAAGGAAGTGAGTCTTCACGCACTTTTCAAGTACATTATCGCCCTCGCGAGGTCACCCTTGGTAGCTTTTAGCGCCTTCCTGGCCTCCTCGAGACTCACACCCGCTTGAGATGCAACTAATTGGACGTCCTCTTCTGATATGCTTACCTCTTCTACTACAAGGGCCCTTTCTTCGATTTCGCCGGTTACTTGAAAGACTATTTGTCCCCCAACCTTCAGGCTAGTGACGTGAGGATTTTTGACTACCAACTCCTTGTCCCGAAATTTGATGATCACACTCTCAACGCCTTCGACTTGCTCTATGGAAAGCCCCGTTCTCCTAACTGTTTGTAGCATCTTCTGTAGCTCTCTCGGGCTTATCTTCACTCCCCACACCTCTCCTCACTTTTACTGCTACGCCTGAATTAAATGCTAGCATTTCATAACTTGACAGCACTGCGCGACCGACAGCGAGTAAGTTGTCTTCTTCGTCTACCACTATGACCTCATCACCGCATCGGATTTCAGGATCTACTTTGATGACATGCTTTGCGAAAACACTCCTCCCTTCTTTTACGAAGTCTCTGACGTCGTTTTTGATCACTACTCTAAGCCTTGGCGGCTTTAAGTGCTGTTTTAGTAAGCGAGCCCCTTCAAGCGTCAAAGCTAAGAACCCGTCGCTCCATCTAATTGTTGCCAAGAGCCTACCATCAGAGTCGTAGACGTATCGCGGTTTTCCTGTCCTTTTTGAGACCTCCACTCTTATTCCCCTTGAAACCAGCCCTTCTCCGGCCCCTGGCCCAAACTGATAGTCGGCGCGCATCTTCACTAGCTCGACTAGGAACCTCTCGCTCAACGGGGCCACAACACATTTAGCTCAAATTCACGAATTAATACCTACCTAGTAACCGCATAAGCGAGGTCTAAGCCATGTCGTGCGAGCTCTGCGGTAGACCCATTGTTGGCAAGCCTATTAGAGTTTGGATCGAGGGCTCTCGGCTTGTCGTGTGCCCTCAGTGCTCTCGTTACGGTTCAGTGGTAAAGCCGAGGGCTGTGGCCCGCCCTCAGCGAATCGTGAAGCGCAAGGAGTCGGGCATGGGCTTTGAGAGCGCCGTGCTTGTGAGTAACTACAACGTGCTCATTCGACAAGCTCGAGAGAGCATGGGCCTCACACAAGCTGATGTAGCAAAGCTGATAGGCGAAAAGGAGTCAATAGTGCGAAGGCTTGAGAGCGGGCGCATGGCCCCTACTTTGGAGCTAGCTAAGAAGCTTGAGAAGTTGTTGAAGATAAAGCTCTACGAAGAGGTCCGTCAAGAGCAAGAGTCACCCAAGCCACATGAATTTCAACTTACTTTAGGTGATGTAGCCGTAATAAAGGAGCGCGCAAGCAAAAAGACTTCTCATTCTTAGCTTTTCTCCAACTTCTCAACAATTTTCTTTAAGAGAAAGCTTACGTTAACCGATTTCTTAGCGCTTACGGGCACGATATCGCAGTGAATAGCCAACCTTTTTACGAGCTTAATGGAGTTCTCAAGTCTGGAATCACCTACCAGGTCTATTTTGTTGACAGCTACGATTAGATGCTTGTCGTCGCCCGCCACCTCGGATATAATTGAAAGGGAAGTCTTAAGCTTCCTCTCCATGCTCGAAGGCGTTTCTGAGGCGTCTACGAGCAACGTTATTACGTCGGCCAACTTCAGCTCTACCAGCGTAGCGTGAAAGGCATTCAGCACTAGCTGGGGCATTTCATCGATAAAGCCGAGAGAGTCCACGATTATGAAGCTCTTGCCGTAGGCGTCGACTCTCCTAGCGCATGTCTCCAGCGTCGTAAAAGGCCCCAGTCCAGTCACCTTACTTTCTTTGGTCAGGAGGTTGAAGAGGGTAGTCTTACCAGCTTGCGTATAGCCAGTCAAGGCGACTATGGGCAAGTCGACTTCTTTGCGTCGAACTACTATTTCTTCTTGCCTCTTCTTCAGCCTCTCCAACTTCTCTTCTATTGCTTTAACCCTCTTCTTGGCAAACGATATGTAGACTTTGTACGGGTAGCCTCCGAGGGACCCAAACCCCATCTTCTCACTACCGAAGCCCTTCAGCCTCGCAAGCTCCCGCGCCCAAGGTAGTGTGTACTTCAGCCTCGCGAGCTCAATTTGGAGCTTAGCCTCTGAAGTGGAAGCCCTCTTGTCGAAGACGTCGAGGATCAACAACACCCTGTCCAGTATGTTCACGTCGAGTCCCAGCTCTTTTTGTAACCTAAAGTACTGTCCGGGCCTCAGCTCGTTGGCGAAGAGCACAGTCCTTATTCCGTACTTCTTCAGCCTGCCTTTGAGTTCTTGGAGCTTTCCTGGTCCTATCAAGTAGCCTGAGTGCGGGTTGCTCCTTATCTGGATGACCTTGTCGACTATGAGGTACCCGCTGTTCTTCGCCAGTTCCTCAACTTCGTGCAACCTGAAGTCATCGCTTTTCTTAAAGACCCCGACTATTACGGCCTTCTCCAAACCTTCTGTTCACCTTAATACCCTGACCTTTTTGCCCCTCTCACAGGGTTCGACTTCGATCCTCCCTCCCTCAAACTTAAAGTTAAACTCTCTTCCTCCGTAGAACCAGTCCAAGAACACCGCCAGGGCGGCCACTTCACTATGAGGTTGATTTGTTATGGAGACGTTGTAGTCGGCCACCTCATAGAAGTATTTAGGGACCTTAGGCCCTCCCACGAGCACCAACAGCTTGTCCTTGCCCCTGATCTCTTTTATAACTTGGGGCAAGGGTATGCCGTACATCGTCAAGTGTACTACGCAGGAGCCCTCCCTCTTAGCCCTCGCTATCGCCTTCACCAAGTCTATGCCTGTCTTTACGGCGAATCTTCCGCCGAAAGTTTCGTTCACCTGGGCTATCTTCCTCTCTAAGCCCTCATCCTTCGTGTCAAACCATGCTTCGTGGGCTCCGAAGGCTCGAGCTACGAGGGCCAAATGCGTGCTGACCCTTTTATCCCGCGTGGGCCTATGGCCGTATCTTAGTATTATTATCCTGGTTTTGCACACCGAATAGTAGCGAAGTCAGTATTTTTAAACTTGCTTAGATGCTCTATAACTCAGGTGTAAGAATGTAATGAACTCTGGAGCGCCACTTCGCTACGACAAGGAGTCTTCGGACGTAATAACGAGGTTAATCACCTTGCTCTGTGGCGAAGAGGCGGTCAAAGTAGTCAAAGTACTGCTAAATGAGAGCGAGGTGGTCGACGAACTCATAGCCGAGAGGACCGGCATGAGGCTCAACCAAGTGAGGCGCATCCTCTATGACCTCCTCGATAAGCACATAGTGACCTATAGGAGGGAAGTCGACGAGGAGAAGAGCTACTTTCTCTATTTTTGGTCTCTAAACAAAGAGGGCTTAAAGGAGATCGTGAAGGAGAGGAAGAAGCTCGTCTTAAACAGGTTACGTGAGAGACTTCGGTACGAAGAGCAAAAAGTCTTTTTCATATGTCCAAGTGGTTGCAACGATAGGGTGCCGTTTGAGAGGGCCATGAACCAGCAGTTCAAATGTCCCCACTGCGGTGCGATGTTGCAGAGCTTTGACAATCAGAAGATGATTGAGAAGCTGAGAGCAAAGATCGAGGTTTTAGAGAAAGACCCGTAGACGTAGCCCAGACTTACGTCTTCGCTGCGATGAGTTAAGGCAAATGTCGCGCAAGGTTTATCTCACCTCAGAGGTCAGACGCACTTTGTGTGAGTGATTATGAAGTACATATTCATTACGGGAGGTGTCCTGTCGGGCGTAGGCAAAGGAGCCGTGACAGCATCGATAGGTAAGATGTTACGAGTCAAGGGCTTCTCGGTAACGGCGATAAAGATAGACCCATAGGCCCGTGGGCCGGGTAGACATAAACGTCGATGCAGGAACCATGAACCCATAGGCTCTAAGCCTCGTGCTTAGAGCCGGGTATACATGCATGGCGAGGTCTTTGTGACAGAAGATGGAGGTGAAGTAGACCTAGATCTTGGCCACTACGAGCGTTTTCTCGACATAGACCTCTCAAAGGACAACAACATCACGACGGGACAGGTCTACATGGCAGTCATAGAGGCCGAGAGAAAGGGCAAGTACCTCGGCAAGTGCGTGCAAATAATACCGCACGTAACTGATGAGGTGAAGAGGAGAATACGATCTGTAGCTCAGAGAAGCCATGCAGACGTGACCCTTGTTGAGTGTGGGGGCACTACGGGGGACATAGAGGGCCTCCCATTTCTCGAGGCCATCAGGCAGATGAGGCTTGAGGAGAGCCCTTCGAACACCCTCTTCGTACACGTGGCCCTCGTGCCAATACTTGAGGTGACCGGAGAATTCAAGACGAAGCCCCTCCAGCATAGCGTGCAAGAGCTCAGGCGTATTGGCATACAGCCCGATGTAATAGTAGCACGATGTAAGTACCCACTAGACGAGGAATCTAAGAAGAAGATAGCGCTTTACAGCAACGTCCGTGAGGAAGCCGTCTTCACTTCTTACAACATCGAGTGCATATACGAGCTACCAATAATACTAGACGAACAAGGGATGGGTGACTACATCTGTAGGCGATTGATGTTGGATGGCGCCAAGGCGGACTGGTCTTCTTGGAAGGAAGTGGTGAGGAGGCACAAGTTCCACAAGCATGAAGTCAATGTTTGCATGTGCGGCAAGTACACGAGGTTGAAGGACTCCTACATTAGCATAATAGAGGCCTTAAAGCATGCAGGGGCTGCCCTCGAGACTAAGGTTAACATGACCTGGCTTGAGGCTACACCGCTCGACCAAGGCGAGGAGATACCAAGAGAGTACCAAGAGATTTTGAGCTCGTGCGACGGCATAGTAGTCCTGCCGGGCTTCGGAGCACGCGGCGCTGAAGGTAAGATGAAGGTGATTAAGTATGCAAGGGAGAACAAGATCCCCTTTTTGGGTATATGCTTTGGTATGCAATTAGCTGTTGTGGAGTTCGTGAGGAACGTCGTGGGCCTTAAGGACGCAAACACAACAGAGCTGGATCCATCCACTAGTCACCCCGTCGTGGACTTGTTGCCGGAGCAATATCACGTCAAAGAGGTCGGCGGGACGATGAGGTTGGGAGCCCAAGCCACGGTCCTCGAGCCCGGAACTAAAGTCTACGAGCTTTATGGCAGGCCGATAATATTTGAGAGGCACAGACACCGATACGAGATAAACCCTGCTTACTGGTCGCTCCTCCAGAGCTACGGCATGGTCTTCTCGGGGTATAGCGTTGATAATCGAAGGGTCGAATTCATCGAGCTTAAGGATCATCCATTCTTCGTGGCGACGCAGGCCCATCCAGAGTTCAAGTCGAGGCCAAATAGGCCTTCGCCTCTGTTCTACGGCTTCGTTAAGGCATGCCTGGAGCACAGGCTCAAGAGGTCGACTGCCTCGGATAGCTCGGCTAAGAGCTCTTGAGCCCCTCGTAAGCCCCTCGTATTGTCGCTATAAACCTTCTCGTGGCCTCTTCGGGGCTGGAAGACCTAGTTATCGCCGAGCCCACGATTATTATCTTGCAACCGCACCTTACCAAGTCGTCCACGTGCTCAAGCCTTACGCCGCCCGCTACAGCCACAGGGACCTTGACGCTCTTGACTATCTCCTTGAGCATGGCCATCTTCTTGGTCACGTCTCTCTCCCTCATTTGCACGCTTATGCCCATGTGAACGCATATTATATCGCATCCAAGCCTCTCCACCTCTTTGGCCCTAGTGAGGGGGTCTGGAACATTTATCAGGTCGCACATTATTTTGACATTGTACTTCCTAGCTGCGCCTACGGCGTCTTTGATCGTATAGTCGTCGGTTGCCCCCAGCACTGTCACTACGTCGGCCCCCGATTCGGCCGCCAATTCGACCTCTAACCAGCCGGTATCGAAGGTCTTCAAATCAGCGACTATTGTAGCGTAGGGGAACCTCCTCCTAAACTCTCTCACGGCCTCTAGGCCAGCGGACTTTATGAGGGGCGTCCCAACTTCGAGGATCTCGGCCCCTCCTCTGTAGCAGGCCTCTGCTATGCTCAAGCCGTCCTTTAAGTACCTCTCGTCTATTGCTACTTGAAGTTTAGGCCCTGTGTACAAGGGCTCCAGGCCTAGTTGGCGAAGCTTTTTGTCCATCGGTACTCCGTCGTAGTTCCAACCCCTGACCATGTAGTAGGCGTCGAGGAGTCTCGTTAAGTCAACGACCTCTCCCTTAGCAGGGCCCTCTCTTAGCGGCTCCCTCAAGAACCTTAGGGGTAGGACGTCGTGAGGCCTACCGAATCCCTCTCTGATGTTGAACAGCCTCTCGAGGTTGTAAATCCTCTCCCCCACCTTGTAAAACTCTTCTTCATCGACGTAGAAGCCCGTTGCCGTCGTCAGGAGCCTTGCGTAGTGCGTCGGCTCGTAAGCTAGCGTTGAGAAAAGCGCCAACATGGTGTACTTACACATCACAAGCGAGTCTATCACCGCCGAGACATCTTGGAGCCTCTTGACCAGCTCGGCCTTGCCTTCATACGATAAGGGGTCTATGTATCTAGGGACTCCGAGTATCTCGCTCATCACGACGTAAGCCCTCAAGTGGCAACCCCCCCTGTTGGAGGTGGCGTAGGCTAGTGCCATCCCCTTGGCCCCTCGCGGATCGTAAGCTGGTAGCTCGAGCCCCTTCACGTGAGCGGCCATGTCCTCTGCGCCAAGGGTCTTCGCTATTCTGCTGACCCCCTCGCTCGCCAGCGCACCGAGCCCCCTCTTGTAGGCCGTGTCCACAATTAATTTCAACAGCGCATCGGAGTTGCCGAAATTGAGCTTTAGGTCGACCTCGCCAAGCCCTTTTAAAAGCCCCCTCTCGTGGCACTCCATGAGGAACCCTATCACGTTACCCATCGAAATCGTGTCCAAGCCCAACTTATTGCACAGATCGTTTGCTCGTACTATGACGTTTACATTCCATATTCCGCAATTCGGCCCTAAGGCCCATACGCTTTCGTACTCTGGCCCAGAGGACACAACTTCTTCGCCGATCTTGTACTTTATCAGGCGAGCACAGGCTATCGGACAGCCGTAGCAGGCCGTTCTCTTCACGAGCATGGTCTCCGTGATCCTCTCACCGCACACGTCCTCGGCCCCCTCAAAGAAGCCCCGCGTGAAGTTGTACGATGGCAATACGCCTGCTTTGTTCATCAAGTGCACGAGGAACGCCGTCCCGTAGCGCCCTAGGCTGTCTCCTGTTATCGGGTTCCCCCTTAAGACCTCCAGAGCCTTCTTGGCTTCCTCGTTAAACGCCTTGGGGTTTGCGACCGTGACCTCGCCCGTGCCCTTGACCGCTATAGCCTTCAGGTTTTTGGAGCCCATTACCGCACCTAGGCCGCCTCTTCCAGCAGCTCTATGCCTCTCGCTTATTATGCAGGCAAACTTTACTCGGTTTTCGCCAGCGGGACCTATACAACAGACCTTGACGTCGTCAAGCCCTATATCTCTCTTAATAGCATCTGTTGTGGCGTCCGTTTCGAGGCCCCACATTCTGCTCGCGTCACGTATCTCGGCCTTGCCGTGGCTCACGAACAAGTACACCGGTCTAGGGCTCTTCCCCTTGATTATTACTCCATCGAAGCCGGCTCTCTTCAACTCAGGACCCCAAGCCCCTCCGCAGTGAGAATCGAAGACGGTGTTCGTTAGAGGTGACTTAGAAGATACCACGAATCTACCTGATGCTGGAGCCCTAGTACCGGTTAGGGGCCCGGTCATGAATATTAAGATGTTGTCCTCGCTTAACGGATCAATACCCGGCCTCAATAGATCGAAGAGCAGCTTTACCGCATAGCCCCTACCACCCACGAACTTCATGGCCACGTCCCAATCTAAGTCTATGACCGCTACATTGTCCCTCGTTAAGTCCACTTCAAGCATCCTTCCGACGTAGCCGCCCAACCTTGGTCCCCAAGGCTTTTTCTCCCTCAAATTTTTTAAAGTTTTTAAGGAGATAGTTGAAGGGGCCCTCTTGAAAGTCAAGGTAGAAGTCTACGGCTTTTTGAGAAATGTCATGGGCTGGAAGAGTATCGAGATGGAACTTGCTGAAGACTCTACTGTGGGGCAACTGCTAGAGTCGCTAGTCGATCAGAAGCCCGAGGTCAAGGAGCTGATTTTTGAAGGAGAGGACTTGAAGAGTTATTTGAAAGTCTTGGTGGACGGGAGAGATTGCATGTTTCTCGGAGGGTTGAGGGCTAAGCTCAGGGACGGCTCTACCATCTCCATATTTCCGCCGGCTGGTGGGGGGTAGCCAGGCCCTCTTAGGCCTAGCTTAGGCCCTCTCCCTCCTCCTTAGGCTTAAGCATTGAGGATCAGGCCTCTCGCTGTGCCTCTTAGCGTCGTTGAGACCCACGAAGATGGCTCCGCAGTACTTGCACTTGAAGACCCTTCCTATGTTGTTCATGCGCGTCAGCTCGATGTCCTTGGGGAGATCCTCACCGCTCAAGTGTTAGGGCCCTCCTTAACTCCATCTCCTCGCCCTCATAAAGCCCTTTTTTCTCGAGGCCGTATCTCCTAAGAGGCTTAGCCAAGTGCCTCATCGACCTAGGCGGGGGCGTGTACACACCCTCGACCTTACTCCTTGAGCGCCTAAAGAGTGGTTTGCAGGCGTCGACGCTCTTGAACCCGCACCTCTTGCACTTATAACCACCGCACCTCCCCATGCTCTTAAGCCTCTTCCCGCACCTCGGACATGGAGGGTTCTCCTCCTCGACCTCCTCCTCTGCCCTTAAGACCACGAGCCTCTCTACATTTAGGGATAGAGCTTCTAAGCCCGGAAACCTCCTCACCCCTCCGCACACCTCGACCTCATCGCCGACCACGAGCCTCTCAGCTACATCCCTCACGGTGCCCGATGGCTTGTAGGCAGCACAGTAAATCTCTTTCCCGCCGCTCGATAGCTTGAAGATCACGTGCCCACCCCTCATGACTATGGGCTTAGACGCCACCCTCCCCTTGATAGATATTGAGGAGTAGGGCTCTACCTCTTCTATGTCCCTCACACTCATGTAGTGGCAGTCCGTCCCCTGATTGCTTCTGAACAGCAAGCGGCCCACGGTCTTTGTGTAGACCCTAAGAGTCCTTAGAGCCCTCATCAGCGTCCCAGGGTCCTCCCCTCTAATCCCATAGAGGACAGGGTCGGGACCGCGAGGGGTCAAGAGCACCCTCCCCGTCTCGGGATCGATGTTGTTGAATGTGTAAGGCCACGTCTCAAACTCCAAGGCCCAGACGCTGTCGTGGTCTACGAGCCTAGGAGCTCCCTCTTCTCTATAGGCCAGTACTTCGTATGTGTAGTCCCCCTCCGCCAGGGAGCCTATTGCTGCTAGTGCCCCTATGAGCCCCAAGCCACTCCTAGTCTTGATTACTTTGACGTCGTGCCTCTTCGCTAGGTCTAGTGCCTCTTGCAACGCCACTACGCGGGTCAGGGCCTTCTCGTAGAAGTTTGAGAGACCTTCGTGACCCTCTCCGTAGAGCAAGGCTATTACGGGGTCGCAGTCGTAGGACTTGTCGGTGTAGCTCCTAAGCTTTAGCTCAAGCAGTTTCTCGAAAGTCGTGATCTCATTGCTCCGGATCTTTAACCTCAAGCACACGGCACCGTTGCCCCGCGTCCTCCAAGGGATGTTGGGGTTTAGCCTCACCAGCAGAGGGTAGTCTAGCAATTTGACGTCAAGCCGGTTCGCGACGTCTCTCAAGACCTCGAAGACGAAGTGGGTTGTACAGCCGCCCATCCAAGAGTCGACGCTATCCACTCCCACGTGGAGGACGTCGTACGACAACTCCGAGCCTCCAAACTTTGTACAAGAGCTTTTTAAGCTTAAATACTTGAAAGGACCTCTTAACTTGGGTGCCGGGAGAGGTCGGGCAGCCTTCGGGTGTCATCGCGCACCTGAGGAAAGTCCCCCTCCGTCGGGGAGCGCGGCGCCGTGAGGCGCCAGCC
>CAZPGS010000001.1:0-101465 GCA_964586135.1 uncultured Nitrososphaerota archaeon | reverse complement strand
CAGAGCCGGGTTCGCCTAGTCTGGTAGGGCGCGGGCTTGCTAAGCCCGTTCCCCTTTGGGGAGCGGGGGTTCGAGTCCCCCACCCGGCGCCATTTCTTGTTAAGATGCTTTTGGCTGGGCGACAGCGGGGCTCTGCAAGGGCTTTCTGCGTGGACTTGCAGGGCTTAGTTGGCTCGGCTTTCTTAAGCAACACAAGTCCTCATATTTCGTCGATGATTTGAAGACGTTCGAGACAGAGCCCCTCATAGCCTTGCAAGAGCGATGATATGGTCGAGGTCGAGGCAGGAATGGCACGAAAGCGTGCAGAGCAATGCTTAATAGCGATGCAAGCAGATGGGAGTACGGTGGGCATTTACGTCATAGTACAATAGTCCTTGAGAAAGGGACGGTATAGCCAAGCTGGTCCTCAACAGGCCCGAGGTTCTTAACGCCATAAACGTGCAGATGATCTTGGAACTGGCCGATGCTGTTGAGAACTTAAAGAAAGACCCGGAGGTCAGGGCGTCGTATTGACTGACACCGGGAAAGCCTTTTCGTCGGGTAGCGACCTCCGCTTTCTGTTAGAAAGTTGTGGGCATTCTTCGACGGATATATACAACGCGATAGTTACCAAGGTCGATGAGATTATGTACACTCTCCACACTAAGGACAAGATAACCATAGTTGCCATCAAGGGGTCGCCATAGGTGCTGGCCTTGCCTTGACCCTCGCGTGCGACTTGCGCATCGCCGCAGAGGACGCCAAGCTCAAGGTGGGCTTTGCGAGAATGGGCCTGCACACGGAGTTCGGCATATCTTACTTCTTGACTAAGTTGACCAATCCCTCCAAAGCGCTGAAGCTTATATTAACGTCAGAGTTCGTGGACGCCAGAGAGGTTGAGAGGCTGGGGCTCGTCAACAAGGTAGTCCCCTCGGAGAGGGTCGAGAGCGAGGCCATGGGGCTGGCGAAGAGGATAGCCCGAGGACCGTGGTTCGCAATGAGGTTGATAAAGAAGGACGTATACGAGAGCATTAAGGCAGATCTCAAGAGACTATATCTTGAGAGAGGCCTTGGGTCAAGCCCTCTGCTTAAGGACGGAGGACGTTAAGGAGGGCATAAAAGCGCTGATAGAGAGGAGGGGGCCTCAATTCAAAGGCAGGTGACCCTCGTTCTTGCGGCCAAGGTCCAAACGACCTTGCCGCTTTTTCCCTGTTGCCAGAATGTCCGTACCGCGCGAGGTAAGGCTTGTCTCCGAGTCGAGCTCCGATCAAGCGAGGGTCACGGAGCCTTTATCAATCTGCGAGCGGACTCGTACTCAGTGGGGGCCATCTGCTCCTGTACGACGTCGGTTATGGGAGCTTCAAACGCCTCGAGGAACTGCTCAAGGTGCTAAAGGCTAAGGGGGTTGAGGTGCTCGTAGACTTGAGAGCTTTTCCGAGGTCGAGGATTAAGGGGTTTAATCGCGAGGAGCTGGAGGAAGAGCTCAAGAGAAATGGCGTGAAATACCTATGGCTTGGAGACAAGCTCGGGGGCTTTAGGAGGGAAGGCTATGAAAAGTATGTGCAGAGCAATGGCTTTAGGGAAGGAATGGAGACCCTTTTAAGCGTCGTACGCGATAAAGTGGTTTGCTTGATGTGCTTAGAGAGGGATAGGAGGTTCTGTCACAGGAGGTTCATAGTTGAGGCGTTAAAGGGGTTAGGGGTAGAAGTGAGGGATTTAGTGAGGGACCGGTGACGTGTACAAGGTCTTGGACCTCTTTTGTGGGGCCGGGGGCTTTTCGCTGGGCTTCATCATGGAGGGCTTCGAAGTGCTACTCGGAGTGGACGTGAACTGGATAGTCGCCGAGACCTATAGGGAGAACTTGAAGGTCGACGTATTATGCGAGGACATAAGAAACGTCCACTCCCTGGACTTGAGAGAGGTCTTGGGAGCCGACGTTGACGTGATAATAGCGAGTCCCCCTTGCGAGCCATTCACAGGGGCCAACCCACGAAGGGAGGTCGACGTCCTTAGCAGGCTCTACAATGACGAAGTTGGCAGGCTCTTCCTTCACGCCATAAGGATCATAGGTGACTTAAAGCCTAAGCTCTTCATAATCGAGAACGTCCCCTCGATATTGGAGCCCTCGTTGAAGGAGGCGATAGAGCACGAGCACAAGGTCGTGGGCTACCCCAAGATATACTTCAACGTCCTATACGCCGAGGACTACGGGACGCCTTCTCATAGAAAGAGAGTTTTCATATCGAACTTCAAGCTTAGGCCGAGGTCCGTCAAGAAATTCGTTACGGTAGAGGAGGCTCTGGCGGGACTTCCAGACCCAGGAGAGATTAATGACGTCCCCAACCACGTGATCAAGCCCTTACCCCTGAGGAAGATCAAGAAGATCGCCAAACTGAAGTGGAGGGAGGAGCTAGTGCTGTACAAGGGCTCTGGAAGGAAGGTATTGCCTAACTGGATTAGGCTACACCCGCTTAAGCTCGCTCCGACCGTTCTCGGGAGCTCCAGGTTCGTGCACCCCTATGAAAACAGACTGCTGACCGTAAGAGAGCAGGCGAGGCTCATGGGCTTTCCAGATAACTTTGTGTTCAAGGGAGGGTTCGACGCTCAGTACAACATGATAGGAGAGGCCGTGCCCCCGCCGCTCTCGAGAGCTATAGCTAGGGAGGCGCTTAAGTTATTAAGGGGGTCTTGAGAGACTAGTAAGCGACCTAAGATGGACGAAGTCATTCCAGTGATACACAACGTGTTCAGCGTCGAGGTAGTCAAGCAGTTCGCGAAGATATGCTATGGTCTGGGGTTCAAGACAGTCGTTGTAAGTAAGCCTAGCGGCGCGGCGGCTCAAGCGGGAGTGCCCGAGACGCAGAAACTCGCCCTTAAAAAAGGCAGAGCCCTAGTGGTGCTTAGCGAGTTGGAGGACGTTGTGGAGGTAATCAGGCCGTCTCTCCTCATCTTCGTCACCCCCAAGAAGTACGCTAAGGAATCGTTCGATGCCGAGCGGGTAATCTCAGAGGCGCAGAAAGGCATAGTGGCGATAGTCTTCGGGGGTAGCGAGCCAGGGATTTCAGCAAAAGAGCTGGGACTCGGAGTCCCAATGCACATAGGCGTGGAGGACGACTTAGGACCCCTAGGCTTTGCGGCCATAGTGCTGCACGCCATAGCGAAGTCGATAGGAGAAAGGCAAGCAGCGGTGAAGTGACATGAAGCTCGTGATGAAATTTGGTGGGGTTTGCACGTCCTCGGGAACAAATATCCTGCGCATCGTAGACATAGCACGAAGGCATGTGGAGAGAGGAGACGAAGTAGTACTGGTCATATCAGCCATGGCCGGGGTAACTGATGAGCTCATAGGCCTCATAAACGATGCCTTGGCCGGAAAACTTGAGGAGGTCGAGAAGTCGATAACGATGATAGGAGATAGACACGCGCGAGCGTGCTCAGAAGCTATCGAGAACGATAGGTTGAGGCACGAGGCTATACGAGACGTCGAGAGCTTGATTCAAGAGCTCTACTTTACCTTGAGGATAATCTCTTATTTAAAGGAGGCCTCTCCAAGGACTAGAGACAGGGTCTTGGCCTTTGGCGAGAAAATGGCCACGAATACTGTGTGGAGAGCATTGATGTCGAAGGAGATAAAGGCCGAATACTTCACGGGTGGTCAAGCAGGGATCATAACTGACGACAACTTCGGCAGAGCCAGTCCGATAATGAGCTTGTGCGAAGAAAAGCTAAAGAAGAACTTGGCGCCGCTTCTGGAGGAGGGGGTGGTCCCGGTAGTGACGGGCTTTATAGGGCAAACGGTTGAGGGCGTAGAGACGACGCTAGGTAGAGGGGGTTCTGACTACTCCGCCACGATCATCGGTGCAGCCTTAGAGGTCGACGAGGTGTGGGTGTGGAAGGACGTCGAGGGGATCATGACCGCGGACCCGAAGATTGTGCCTAATGCAAAGCCCATACCAAAGATCTCCTACGAAGAGGCTACTGAGCTGGCGTACTTTGGAGCAAAGGTGCTACACCCGCTTGCTCTAAAGCCCTTGATCGAGAAGCGCATACCGCTGAGGGTGAAGAACTTCTTCAACTCCGAGAATCCAGGCACAGTAGTCCACCATGAAACCTCTAGTGATAAGATAGTTAAGGCGATTTCCATGATCCCCCGGGTGGCGATCATAACTGTGAGCGGAGCGGAGCTCTACGAGGCCCCGCTCGTAATCACTAAGGTATTTAAGGTACTGTATGACGTGGGTGCCAACGCGGTAATGGTTTCCCAAAGCTCGTCGCAGACTAACATATCAATAGTGGTGCCAGAGGAGAAGGTGCAGGAGATATTAAAGGGACTCGAGGGGGTCCTACCTGAAAATTGTGACGTCATTTGGGAGGGTGACGTGTGCGCAATAGCAGTAGTCGGGTCGGGCATGAGGGGGAGGCCGGGAGTTGCAGCTAAAGTTTTCAGCGCAGTGGCCCAGAAGGGGGTTAACGTTAGAATGATAGCTCAAGGGGCTTCAGAGTTGAATATATCCCTCGTGGTCAAGAGGGAGGACGCTGTTAAAGCCGTTAAGGCCTTGCATGACGCATTCATGGGTGATTGAAGTGGACAAGCTCAAAGTGGCCGTGCTGGGTGCCACAGGTCTTGTAGGGCAGAGGTTCGTCAGCCTCTTGGCAGACCACCCATTCTTCGATGTCGTTGCCTTGACGGCTTCTAGCAAGAGCTCTGGCAAGAGATACTGCATAGCAACCAAGTGGATGCTAGGGCCCGACTTCCCTGAGGCCGTTCAAGACCTAGAGGTGCTTGAGACGAGTCCCGAGGCTGTTAAGAGGTGTGGCTACAACATCGACTTGGTCTTCTCGGCCCTGCCCTCTGACGTAGCGAGGGAGCTGGAGCCCGCGTTTGCTAAGGAAGGCTTCAAGGTGGTGAGCAACGCCAGCGCGATGAGGATGTTTGACGACGTCCCGCTCGTGGTGCCAGAAATAAACCCTGAACACCTCAACTTAATCCACGTTCAAAGAAGGAAGAGGAATTGGAGGGGGTTCATAGTTACTAACCCGAACTGCAGCACGATCATACTCACGCTGTCGCTAAAGCCGATAATCGACCATGCAGGTGTTGAAGCGGTACACGTAACCACCATGCAGGCCGTTTCGGGAGCTGGCTTCTCGGGCGTCGCGTCCATGGCCATAGTTGACAACGTCATACCGTTCATAGCCAAGGAGGAGGAGAAGATCCAAACCGAGAGCTTGAAGATATTGGGATGGCTATCTGAAGACTCCGTGAAGTTCGCCGACATAGCGATCTCGGCATCGTGTAATAGGGTCTGCGTGCTCGACGGACACCTCGAGAGCGTGTTTATTAAGTTGAAGAGGAACGTGGACCTCGAGGGGCTCAAAGACGTTTTGAGAAACTTCAGGGGGGTCCCGCAAGAGCTCAAACTGCCTATGGCGCCGCCCTCACCGGTCATCGTTAGAGAGGAGGAGGATAGGCCTCAGCCCAGGCTCGACAGAGAGGTGTACAAGGGCATGAGCGTGGTAGTTGGAAGGCTCAGGTACGGTAAGGACGGCTGGCTGAAGTACATGGTCCTTGGCAATAACATCGTGAGGGGCGCTACGGGCAACTCGATATTGATAGGCGAGCTCATGGTCAAAAAGGACCTCTTGTAGTGCACAGAGTAAGAACTCACTCTTTTCCGGCTTTTTAGGCATCGCAACTTAGACTCGAATAAGGCTCCTTGGCGAGGAGATGCTCGTGAAAGGCGAGGAAGTGGTTAGGGATGCCCTCGTAGACAGCAAACCCTACTTAACTTGTTGGAAAGAGGTCGAAGAAGTAGTCGAGAGGCTCTTAAAGGAGGCCTCTGACGTCCATGACTTAGTCGAGAGGCTCGAGAGATTGGCAGTGAACGAGAGCGACGTACTCTTGAGGACTGACTTGAGGATCTTGGCTTCTGAGATAAGGTTCAAGCTCAAGAAGTGAGCGTTCTACTTAGTCGAGCACTCGCAGGGGTTAGCCTTACACTTAGGGCAACTCCCTCCATAACGCTTTAACGTCACTTCTTCTATGTCTATTGAGAGGGCATTGGCGACGGTTACGAGCCAAGCAAAGGCGTCTGCCAGCTCCTCCTCTATTAGCTTTCTGTCCCCCTTGACTATAGCGCTGCCGAGCTCGCCTATCTCTTCCACCAAATATATGAAGTTGTTCTCAGCCGACCGCCGCGCGTCTTTGTGCCAGTACATCTCCTTAATGAGGTTCTGAAACTCCCTTACGTGCATGAGGCATCCCTTTTAAATGGGCAGGAGCACAGGAAGCGCCAGTACTAACGCTATTAGAGCCACCGCGATGGCTATTACCACATAAGGGGGTAAGGAGGTCCCTTCGGCCTCCTCTCTGAAGAACCTTATCAAGCCAGCCCCGGCTATCGGGGCGAACTCGGCCCTCTTCCCATGAGATCTGCCAGTCTTCGTGGACTTGGTCTTAGACTTCCTCGACATGGCTCAATCCTCAACTCTCAGGAGCTCCTTTATTATCTTTGCTGTCCTCCCACACTTAGGCACTACGGTACTCAGACCGCTGGGGTCTTCAATTATGAAGGTGAACTTCAGCTTGCCTTCTATCGCTGCTGCCAGCTTGTCGAGGGTCTCCAAGCACCTCTCCATCTGCTCTTCGTCTAGCTTACTGGAGGCCAAGAACTCGACTATTTCCTTGGCCCTGTGGAGGAAGCCCTCTATTGTCGATATGACTCCTTGGGCGTAGGGGCCAGGCGTTATCGTCACGCCAAGCTCCGGCATCTTTATGGTGGCGTAACTCGAGCGGACGACTAAGTGGTTTATGTCATCGGGCTCCTCGACGATTACCGTGATTCTTAAAGGATCTTGGTGGGGTTTCACCTCCACGACGTCGGTATGCTTAAAGCCGCAGTTCCTGCAAACGGCAGATAGGAGGTACGCGCTGCCGAAATCCGAGAACTCGTAGCATATCTCGCTCACTACTAGCGACGACTCCTTGCCGCACACGAAGCAAAACGTTTCGAACTGGTTCGTGCGGCGTGACTCGATGTTCTGCAGCCGCTATCACCTTTTATAGCCTATTTTCCTGAGAAAGCTCTTCCTCTCGTCTTCCTTTTCCTTATTCTCTATGCCAACGACGGTGTAGCCGTCCACTACCCCTATGACCCCTCTCCCCTGGTCGGTCTCCGTTACGATGATCTGTAAAGGGTTGGCAGTTGCACAAAAGATCCTGCAGACCTCAGGCACCATCTTTATTGCGTTCAGCACGTTTATGGGATAGGCATCTCTTATGAATATCACGAAAACGTGTCCTGCGCCTATGCTTAGCGCGGCCTTGACGGCCGCTTCGATTAACTCGGGGTCATTGCCGTCTCTCCTCACGAGCCGGGGCCCTGAGGCTTCGTTAAAGGCTATCCCGAACTTTATGTGTGGCGACGAACTGGCCAAGGCCTCGTATAGGTCTTCGACAGTCTTTATGAAGTGTGCTTGGCCTATTATGGCGTTAGACCCCTTGGGTATCTCTATGGGGACTACCTTGATCTTTGGCTCGCTCATACGTCTTTCTGTCCCTCGCACTCGATTTAAGCGTTGAGGTTGAACCTACCGACCACAGCTTGGCCGGCCGAGAGGCCCCCGTCGCCAGGAGGCAGAGCTCTATGTCTCAGCAAAACGAGGCCATGACTCGAGACCTCTTTCTCGATGGTCTCGATCAATATCTCATTCACTGCCGCACCTCCAGAAACCCCTATGAACTTCACCCCCTCTTCCAGCGCCTTGGAGCAAGCTATCTCGGCTAGACCCTTGGCTATAGCTACGTGCGCCGCCCTGGCTATGCAGCTCGGCGAGCTGTCCTTCATGGACGTCAGGAGCTGTAGCGCTATTTGGGAGGCATCGACCACGCTGACTTTACCTTTATTATAGGCTATCGGGACGGCTACTGCGACGTTGGAGTTGCTCGCGCGGGCTAGGGCTTCGAGCTTCATGGCTGGCTCGCCCTCGTAAGACCTGTAGGTGCAAACTCCCAGCATGGCTGAGACGGCATCTAAGTAGCGGCCGGTGCTTGAAGATAGCACGACGTTCAGCCCCGAGCGCAACTGCTTCACGACGACCGGCACTTCGCGAGGACCGTACTTAAAGGCGCTTGAGAACCTACTAATCAAGAGCTCTTCGAGTTCCTCGAGGCTCATTGCTTGGCTTAACAGACCAGCCAGGGCTCTGATGGGATAGTAAGCGCAGAAGTCTCCTCCGGGCAATGGATAGGGCTTAATGCACCCCACCCTCTCGTATCGCTCATACGTCGTCAGGAGCACTTCGCCTCCCCAAGCGGTGCCGTCGTCTCCCAGTCCAACTCCATCCATCGCTATGACTATTGCCTCGTTGTCCGGCCCAAGCCCCGCCTCCGCCATGAGGGAGGCCGCGTGCGCGTAGTGGTGTTGGACCCTTATTAGCGGGACCCCAAGCTCCTTGCTAAGCTCTTCAGCGAACTTCGTTGAAGTGAAGGCTCGGTTCAAGTCGCAGGCTATCACGTCGACTTTCCTCACCTTGAGGGCCTTCTCAAAGAATCGGTAGGTCCGAGCCAAGAAGTCGAGCGAGTCGAGGTTGTCGAGGTCCCCTATGTGTTGGCTCACGTAGCACTTATTGCCCACTAAGAAGGATATCGTGGCGTTTAGATTTCCTCCGAGGGCTATGACGCATCCTTCTTTGTCCTCTATCCCCGAGAACACTACAGGCGACGGCGCGTACCCTCTAGATCGTCTCAGGAACGTGGGCTTTCCACTCGACACGCGAATGACAGAGTCGTCGCATCGGTTCATTATATCTCTATTATGTGTCAAGAAGTAGTCGACCACCCCTGACAGCCTCTTCAACGCATCGTCCACCGTTATGGCCATGGGCTCTCCGGGATAATTGCCACTGGTCATTATGATGGCTGGCTCGTTGACTTGCGCCGACAGGAGCAAGTGAATCCCAGTATATGGCAACATGACGCCCACGCTATCTAGGCCCGGAGAGACCCAAGGCGATATGGGGCTGTTAGGCTTAGACTTCAGGACGACTATGGGACGCTCTTTGGACGTAAGGAGCTCCCTCTCGACCTCGTTGACGTAGGCGAAGCTCTCCACGTGCTCGATAGAGGGGGACATGACGGCAAACGGTTGTTGAGGTCTTCTGCGCCTCTTCCTAAGCTTCAGCACCACGTCGTCGTCAGTCGCCAAGCACGCTATGTGGAAGCCTCCTATGCCCTTCACGGCAACTATGAGGCCTTCCTTGATGAGCTTGGCTGCTTCTTCTATGGGGTCTTTACACGGCACCTTGACCCCAGAGCGGTCGAGCAACTCGTTCTTAGGGCCGCAGAGCTGACAGCATATGCCCTCGGCGTGGTAGCGCCTATTAGCTGGGTCCTCGTAATCTCGCCGGCAGAACTCGCACATAGGGAACTTGATCATGGAGGTGCGCTCGCGATCGTAGGGCAGGTCGACTATCATCGTAAACCTAGGCCCGCAGATCGCGCAACACGTGAAGGGATAGTTAGACCAGCGGGGATCGTCACTCATTAAGTCCTTCACGCAATCGTTGCATATCGCTATATCAGGCGGGATCGAGGAGCCGCTCTGCCTGACCCTGTCGTCGCTGGGCATGATTTGGAAGTCTTTAAAGTCCCCCCTGTAGTCAAGCCACTCTATCAGTATGTTGTCGATGCGGGCAGGACCCGGCTTCTCCAGCTTCAACTTCTCGACGAACTTCTTAATGGCGTCCACGCTGCCCTCAACGACGATCTCGACTCCTGCATCGCCTAAGTTAATGACGTAGCCTTTCAGGTTCATCAGCGTAGCTAGGCGATAGACGAAGGGTCTAAAGCCCACTCCTTGGACGAGCCCAGTTACGTAGATTGTCGCCCTTGCTAGGTCGCTCATAACCTCCAAGGACGAAGAGCGAGAAGGCTATTAAACCCTGTGGTCCGTTAAATCCTCGAGACCTCGACCTTCTTGACTGACCTGTACATCCTATTCTTCCTCTCGCCCCGCCTCTCCAAAAAACCGCTATTGTACAGCCTCAAAAGATACGTTGAGACAGTAGACGGCCTCAGATCCTCGTTGTAAGTCCTCCTGTAGGCGTCGAGAACGTCCTTGCTCGTGAACCAAGAGCCATCCCCAAAGCTTTCCTCTATGACTTGCTTAAACTTCTCCATAAGCGTCTGCTCTTGGGCTTCACTCTGGTTGTTAGTGAGCTCGGCCGATGAAACTATGTCTATCAAGTCCTTGAGCATTTGAATGCGCTTCCACGGTATGTTTTTGCCTTGAAAAATTATGATCATCTTCGAGCCGTCGGGGAAGGATACTGTGAACCTGAAGTCGTTGAAAGCCATAGCCACCACAGATAGACTACGCTCTACAGCTCACAGTTTACTTTCACAGTTCACAGTTTTTAAATTTACCGTTGCAGAACTTTTACATAGACGAAGACAGGCCATTCCACAAGAATCATCGGGGGCACAATCTGAGCCAAAAAGGGTTTTTCACCTCATGTCAGAAAAGTAGAAATAGCTGATCTCAACAAAATCGTCCTCAATTTTTTCACTAAAAGTGTAAATGACAATTTTTCTACAAATAAATTAAGAGTAAAAATGGAAGAGACTAAGTAAATTATGAGCAATTGATTTAGTTTCTCGAGCAAAGCTTTCTACAAGGGGTTTCATCATTTTTAAGAGGCATGTAGGGAGGCGGTCATGCTGATGTGCCGGTCTGCCTCCCCAGAGAAACCCCTCTGTTTCCACTGGAGAAAGTAGCAGAAAATAGTAAATCGGAAATTATAGATAAAAAAGACCGCAACTGTTTTCTTCTTTTTGCCACGAATTTTTATTCTTTCTTATACTCTCTTCTGAGAGAAAGTCTTTGTTAGCTTTGGGTCGCAACGGGAGTGAGAAGCCTCTCCAGTGGAAACGTAGGGGTGTGGCTAATCCACTTCAAAAAGGACTCGGGAGACCTCGTCTTTGGCTATGACCTCTAAAGCAACTTGAACCTTTGACAAAGAGAAAAAGTTTTTGTGAACCTCTGTTATAGTACAATACCTGGGCCGGTTACGAAGCGGGGTGGGGAAGCCAGGTTATCCCGCGGGGCTCATAACCCCGAGATCGGTGGTTCAAATCCACCCCCCGCTACTAATCCTTCGTGTGGGAGGTGGCACATCAACCATAACCAGCTCTCCCGCACTCGAGGGAGCCCCTCGGTAATCGCTTCGACGGGCAGAGGCCTTATTGGAGCGAAAACCAGACTTTCTCGGGCTCACTACGTCGAGTCGATGATGAGCCTCCTCTCACCCTATCGCTTGAGATGAAGAGTCGGTAAGGTGCTGACTTGACCTCTCTCATTATTTTAAACCGCGAACGTCACCCAACGCGCAAACGCGCATGCCTGACTAAAGCACTTAAGCGCCGAAAGCTGATATCTCGGCTCCGCGAGTAAGGCTTGTGGCGTCGAAGAAGGCTAAGCTTCGCCGGATGTACGACGTCACCTCGGCCTCCTACGATGCCCTCTATGAAGGCGAGCAGACTAGGAAGTTCGAGGTCGCTTCTCGCCTCGCACCTCTCCCCCTCAAAGGAGTGGTGCTGGACGCGGGTTGCGGGACCGGGCTAATAACGAGAAGGCTTCGAGGCAGAAGGCGCTTCGTAGTCGGGGTGGACTTCTCCGAGGGGATGCTCCGAAGGGCCAGAGAAAGGCTGGGGTCACGCGATGCGGACCTCGTGCTTGGCGACGTCGAGTGCCTGCCCTTCCGCCCTAGATCCTTCGATCTAATATTGTGCCTCACGGTCCTGCAGAACTGCGATCCCTTAAAGGCTGTCAGCTCCCTCCTCCACGCGCTGAAGAGCAGGGGCCTCTTGGTCCTTAGCTACATGAAGAGGTCGAGGAGCGCGACCTCGATCGAGGCCACGTTCGGGGTCCTTGTCGTCAAGGACGCAGACCCCACCGACGACCTCCTCGTCTTAAATAAGGAGGCGACAGCGGGCAAGCTTAAGTGGAGGACGGGGAAGGCCGTCGTGAGGATGTATGGTGTCTCTCATTAGAAATGTACTCAACAAGATAAGGTGGCACAAAGGCTTCGACCCTAAGGACTACGAGGTCTACATAGTGCATAGAGGGGCTCCTGGCGACGTCAAGGTTGTTCCGACTTCTTGCATAACCCAGGTCTTGAGCAAGGGCTTCAAGTTTAAGGACGCTGACGGAGACGAGAAGGTTATCCCGTACCATAGGGTGTTGCTCATACGTAACAGGGTCAGCGGAGACGTGCTCTTCTCGAAGAAGGAGTAGGGCCTCAGCAGTCCTTCACCAGTACTGCGTAGAAGAAGCCTGGCGTGTCGTGTACGTGCGGGTGGAACCTGACGAGCTTGTCGGCGTATCTCGAGTATCTTAGTAGCCCGACATCCCCGATAGGGCTCGAGCCTCTGACTGGTTGCAGGCCCAGCTCCTCCGCGGCGTAATTGACGTTGTCCTCGCACTCCTCTATGCTTATAGTGCACACGGAGTAGAGCATCTTGCCCCCTTTCCGCAACAGGTTGGACCCGGCCTTCATGAACTGCCTCTGGTATTCGCTGAGGTCTCGAACGGCCTTTTCAGTCAAGCAGTCGTAGAGCTTCGGCCTCACGCCTATGGCAGAGCACGGGGGGTCTACTATGACCACATCCACCTTACCCCTCAAGCCCTTTAACTCCAAATCAGCATACCTTGAGTCCATGCACATAGTCTTGGCATTCTTGACCCCAAGACGATGTATGTTCTCGTTTAACACCTCCACTTTCTTCGGCGAACGATCAATTCCTATCACTAACCCCTCGTTCTTCATGAGCTGGCTAGCGTAGGTGAGCTTTCCGCCGGGAGAGGCCGTGAGGTCCACGACCAACTCCCTCCTCTTGAGGTCCAGGGCCCTGACGGCCAATATGGATGGCAGGGACTGAGGGTATATCTCGCCCCTCATGTAGAGCTCCAAACTCCTTACGGGCGGTAGCCTATAGATAGACGTCAGTGTCTCGGCTACCAACCCCCTCTTTAAGAGCCTTAATTCTTTTGAGCTCACTATGGCTCTACCTATGGCCACGGCCCTTCCTCTTGGATCTGTTACGGTCACCATCTCGCCCCTCTCGACCCCCTCCATGCTCTTTACCCCTGGCGCATAAACGTTAGCTCCGACCATGACCGCTTCTGCCGTCAACTTGTCGACTACTATCTTCTTCTGGAGCTCGGGCACGTCAAACGGCCCTAGGATCTTGATGAACACGACGTCGAGGTCGGCGAGGGCTCTTACTTCAAAGCCTAGGGATCGAAGCTCCTCTTCCACCTTGTCAACGGAGCTCTTGAGGGTGTTTACCCTAACCGTATACCACGAGCCAGGAGACGAGAGCGCCCTTATTACTTGATCCGTTGCCCCTCCGTAAACGGATTGAATTATCTTCAGGGCCGTCTCTGAGGGCTCGTAATACGGTATCAAAGATCCTCATGCCCCGCTACCTCTCTCTTCAGCTTGTGACCACAAATAGGGCACTCCTCCAGGAACTTGTAATATACCTTGGCACAGGCCGTACACCGATAACGCCACCTTATCCTCTTCTCTATGCCCTTTGCCTTTATGCTACTGCACCTTATCTTGAAGCGCGAGGCGAGGTTTTGTACTGTGTAGTCGTCGGTTACGAGTAGCGGGTCACATCCTTGCCTCTTGAGCTGAAGGGCCAAAGCCAATACCTCAAGATCTGTCTCGGAGAGAGACGTTATGTCACCGCTTTTCTTCGCGGCTTCGAGCACCTCTCTCAGACAATCTTTAGCCACCTCCACGACGTCTAGCACTTTAGCGTCCAAGAGGACCTCCGCACCGGCTCTGTGCCTCAGGGTCTTGACCTCTTGGATGACCTTAGGTACGGTAAAGCAGCGATAGCCTTGCAGGTACTGTACCGCGTTATTCACGAGGAGTGCACTGGTATCGACGACAGCGTACTCATTACACCTTACGTGGGCGCTCTTTTCCTCCACGAATGCGTACCTCGTAGAACTTTTTGTAAAAGGCCTTCCTGAGGTCCTCGACCCTGACGAGCTCTAGGTGGTGGCTCGACCTACATATTTCTACGACGTCCTCTACACTGACGTGACAAACGAAGGCCCCGTCAGAGTATATCGATGCCGTTCTAGAGCTGTGCTTGGGGAACGACACCTCGACTTTGCTACTTGGTGGAAGCACTATGGGCCTAGCGCCCAACTTCAGGGGATTCAACACTACGGCCACCAAGCACTCCACGAGGGGGTCTATGAGGGGGCCACCCGCCGAAAGAGCATAGGCCGTAGAGCCGACAATCGACGACACTAAGACCCCGTCGGCTCTGCCGTCAAATATCTCAATCCCATCGGCCTTAACCGTGAATTCTAAAACTTTGGCCGGCTCTGACGTGAGGACGAGGACGTCGTTGAGCGCAACGCCCTTCTCCACCCCATTCACGCTCACGGACAACAAATTCACTTTTTGCACGTAATACTCTTCCTTCAAAATCTTGTCCATAACCTCTTCGAGCTCTTCAGGCGCTGCTTCGCAAAGGAAGCCCATATGGCCCATATCGACGCCTAAGATCCTGAGAGGAGGTTTGAGCATTCGCACGATTTGTAATATCGTGCCATCTCCTCCGAGCACTACGATCATGTCGGTCTTCTTCAAATCATGGATTGGCGAGGCCGAGCGCCTGACGTCCGGATTTGCCGAGGCGTTGGCGATTTCCTGGTCGACGAAGACCTCCAGTCCTCTTGCTTTAAATAACGGGTAGACCTTCTCTATGACTTCCAACGCTTCTTTTAGGCCTCGCCTTGAGACTATGCCCACGCGTTTGATCCTTAATGCGCATCACCTTGGTTTAATGGATTGCTCAGACATCTACCGCCTCCGTATGATCTTCCTCTTGCCTAGTAACTCCCATACCTCTACCTCGGTTCCTACCGCCATTTTGTCAAATAAGTCCGCCTCTATTACCTCCTTGGCCACCTCGAAGACCTCGTAGCTTGAGAGGTCCATCAACTGGACGCCCGCCGGCGTTATTGATATGACTTGGGCGACCTTCTTCTCGATTATCGGGACGTCGACCTTCTGGTCCACTGGCACGACTATGCTCCTCTTAACTCCGTCAAAAACCCCCACAGCAGTTATTCGGACCTTTGCCGAGCCGTGCTTTCCTGGTTTTGACTTCTCTACTTCGACTATCTTACATGGCTCCTCGTCTATCACAACGAAGGAGCCCTCCTTGAGCGACCCAGCTTCTACGGGCTTTAGAGACAATGCTAACCCTCCTTTTTCTTAAGCAAAGAGAGCGTTAGCCCTCCTCTCTTTTTAAATGTTTGGCCCTCCTTATTAAGTACCGGGCGAGCTTTTCGAGAGCCCTTCTCCTGTGGGACACCTTGTTTTTGATCGCAGGAAGCAGTTGAGCGTACGTAAGTCCTTTCAGGCCTTTGGGCTCGAATATCGGATCAAACCCCCACGACGATCCCTTGGGCTCAAAGGATATCCTCCCCCTCACTTGGCCCACGAAGGTACGCACCTTCCTCCCGTCGTGAAACACTACCACAGACTTAAAGGTAGCCGCCCTCTTCCTTTCACCCCTCATTAACTTAAGTATTCCATTGACCCCTATGGTCTTAAAGACGTATGAAGAATAGGGGCCCGGAAAACCATTAAGCGCATCTATGAATAATCCAGCGTCCTCCACTATGACCGGCCTCTTCAGTAATTTATAAGCTTTTTTTGCTCTAAACTTGGCTATCTTCACTACGTCGTCAGACTGAATTTCTGGTATGCTGGCCTGCACGACTTCTACCTCTACGCCCAGCTCTCTCAGTATAGAGGAACTCTCGCGCGCTTTGTGGGGGTTGTCAGTGACGTAGGCGATCCGCGTAAGCATAGAAGTTCATCTCATTACACGTAATATTTATGTGTAACTCCATAAAGTTTAACTGGAAGGTGTCGACAAGGTGCGGAGAGGCAAAAAGAAGGGGAAGTCCCATTCGACGAGGCCCATAACAAGTGATGTAGCGGCAAAGCTAAAGGTGTCCGAGGATGAAGTAATCTCTCTGATCGTCGATTATGCTAAGAAGGGCTACGCCCCATCGATGATCGGTACATTGCTTAGAGACCAGCACGGGATAGCATTGACTAAGGCCATCATAGGGAAGAAGCTGACCCAAGTACTTGCTGAAAAAGGGTTAGCCCCCCAAATTCCAGAAGACCTCGCCAATTTGATTAAGAAGGCCACGAGGATAAGGCGCCACTTAGAGGAACATCCGAAGGACTACTTCTCGCTCAGAGGTCTTCAGCTTACGGAATCTAAAATACATAGGCTTGTGAAATACTATAAGCGAAAGGGAGTACTGCCTCAGGACTGGGAATATGAGCCCGGAAAGATAAGCGTGATAGCGTAAGCTGAATAAGCTATGGTCTCAAGTGATGGACAGCTTGAGGGACCATTCGAGTTAAGTGATGTAGCTCTTCAAATAGCTGAGAGCATTGAGAGCTCTTCAGCCGGCCTATACGTAATAGTAACCCACTACGATGCTGATGGACTGGCGGCCGCATCGATAATAGCTAGGTTGCTCATGAAGATTGAGAGAGCCTTCGTGGTAAGGGTCGTAGACCAGATAGACGAGGAGACTTTGACCTCTCTCCCAAAGGGAGATCATTACGTCTTTGTCGACTTGGGTAGTTCAGCTGTAAGAGCCATAGCAGACAAAGGCCTTCTCCCAGCCAGCGTAATTGACCACCACGAGCCTTTAAGGAGCTCGGAAGTCGTTGACAAAGAGCTTCGAGAGCTAAACCCGCACGTCTTCGGGCTCAACGGTGGAAGGGACGTCAGCGCCTCAGGGCTGGCATATTTTGTGTCTAAGAGCATGAAAGTCTTAGACCACGAGATAGCGTATCTTGCCATGGCTGGCGCCATAGGCGATAGACAGGAAGGCGCCCAAGGCTTTATGGGACTGAACAGGGTGATAGCTCAAGAAGCGATAGAGAGAGGCTGGGTCAGAAGGTTCACAGGGCTAAGGCTCTATGGCGTTCCGCGTTATCCTCTAGTAAAGTCACTCATGTATACTGTGGACCCCTTATTGCCTGGCTTAACGTACGACGAAGCAGCTTCTGAGCGCTTCTTAGAGAGCTTGGGCATAACTTTAAAGAAGTCTAACGGCTCTTTAACGACGTACAAGGACTTAAGCGTTAATGAGATCTCTAAGCTGGCCACGGCAGTGATAAAGCACCTGTTAATGAAAGGGTTTAGTCCTCAGTCAGCAAATGCCCTCTTCGGCTTCATCTACGAATTCCTCTATGAACCCGAGGATTCGCCGTTAAGGTATGCTCATGAATTTGCGCAAACGTTGAACGCGTGCGGTCGACTAAGAAAGCATGGAGTCGGCCTAGCTGTAGGCCTAGGGGATAAAGAGGAGGCCTTAAGCCAAGCCGAGGCTATATCCCTAGAGTATAGGAGGAGGTTAGCTCAATACCTATCTCTATTGCGTAGCAATTCCTCCTACATGCGGGTGCTAAATAACGTGCAAGTCATGGACATGAGGAACGTCGTTGATGAAAGGATACTAGGGGCCGTAGCCTCCATAGCCGTCTCCTCTTACATGTGCGATGCATCTAAGCCCCTGATATCGCTAGCCCATTCAATCAAAGGCAAGGTCAAGGTATCAGCTCGCATGCATGAAGCTCTATCGAAGCGGGGGGTCAACTTGGGCCTCATGATTAAGACAGCTGCCGAAGAGGTGGGTGGTAGTGGTGGCGGCCACGAAAATGCTGCGGGAGCTATAATTCCCTCTGAATCTCTCAACACCTTCATAAAGACTGTGGATCTATTGGTTGGCAAGTCTTTGAAAGCAGGGGCTCGATCTTGAAGAAGAGCAAAAAGAGAACTGCGTTAGAGCTTCTTGTGCTGTTCCCGGGCCTCGTCGACGTCGTGATGAAAGCCTTGAACCCCGATAACGCAAAACTCCCCGAGAACTTAAAGTTAAGGGTCGATAAGGTTGATGAATCTCGCGTAAAAATAATCATCGAAGCCGAAGACGTCGGAACTATCATAAATACCATGAACGACATATTCATCTGTCTACAACCCCTCCTTAAACTACTAAGTAAGGGCGACCCCTCTTAGTGGCCGAATGAAAAGGTTTAAATCGGCGTCTTTACGCTTATAGTCGACGTCACGGGAAAACGCTCGGTGATGCGATTAAGAGGTGTCCTCTGATTGTCCTCAAAGAAGGTAAAAGCGATAAAGGCGCAACCCAAGGTATGGATAACCATATTGGCGCCAAAGTATTTCGGGTTCGCAGAACTGGGCAAGACAATGGCATCTTCGCCTGGAAAAGTCATTAAGAGGACCTTCTGGACCACTCTATACGGCATCACAAATGACTTTTCGCATCAACACATAAAGCTACGCTTTCAGATCATTAAGGTCAAGGAGGACAAGGCGTACACCATTTTTAAAGGACATGAGCTTGCTAGGGACTACGTGAGGAGCCTAGTTAGAAGAGGCTCCTCGAGGGTGGACAGCATTTTTGACGTCGAGACCAAGGATGGGTATCGAGTGAGGATCTTCATGTTAGCTGTGACAGTGAAGAGGGCCAAGACTTCTCAAAAATCGGCTATAAGAGCAATAATGAGGCAGGTGGTGGAGGAGAAGGCGTCGCAGTTAAACTTCGATGACTTCGTCCAAGAACTGGTCCTCGGAAAGATTTCGTCCGATGCCTACAACAAGGCTAAGAAGATATACCCACTAAGAAAAGTCGAAGCGATGAAGAGCAAGCTCCTTCAAGTACCGCTCGAAAGCGAAGAGGCAAAGGCCCTCCAGCAACCAGCTTAGGCTTTCCCGATTTCAACCTCATGATCTAGTAGTGTGCCTCATTTTTATGTTTAAGTATGTTTAAGTTAAGTGTCGGCCTGCTCTTCGTTTAAGCTGGGAGAGCCTCAAAAATGGACTTAGCGAAAAAAGTTAGCTTCCTAGAGTACAACGTGGTGAGGAAGAACTGGCAGAGGAGCAAGTTGAAGATAGCCCTTTGCTATCCAAACGTCTATAAAGCTGGAATGACTGGCCTGACGGTTCAACAGCTCTATTACCTGTTTAACCTAGACGACGAAGTGCTGTGCGAGCGGTGTTTCCTCACAAAACCTCTCAGGACCGTTGAGAGTGGAGCAGAACTGAGGGACTTCGACGTCATCGCCTTTACGCTTCAATACGAAGAGGACTACGTGAACATGGTGAGAATGCTCTTAGATGCTGGCCTAAACCCTATTGCAGACGAGCGCGGTGAGGCCGATCCCATAGTAATTGCTGGCGGCCAGGCTGTGTCAGCCAACCCGTTGCCAGTCTCAAAAATAGTGGACTGCGTCTTCGTAGGCGACTTGGAGCCTTGCCTCAGTGACCTATTAGAGGTATTGAAGTCGAAATCGAGCAAGAGAAGGAAGATAGAGGACGTCGGCAACTTAAAGTTTGTTTATCGCCACGGCAAGGATAGGGCGGAGAGATGTCTAGCTCTGGACCTCGACCAGGCCCCTCACATATTAGCTCAGCTCACCGCTGCGAGCACTGATGCGCTCATCGACCCTCTTTTCGCAAATGCCTTTTGCCTTGAGGTTTCTCGATCATGTAATAGAAGGTGTAGATTCTGCCTCGTGTCTTGGACCAACGGCCCCCTTAGGTATAGGAGCTTAAGCAAGATAAGGGACTTGCTGGACGAAGGCCCCTTGAGAAGCAGAGCCAATAGCGTAGTCCTCATCGGCGCGGGCATCTTTGACGTCCCGTGGCTTAAGGACATATGCGTAGAGGTGTTGTCGAGGAACCTCAGCCTATCCATACCATCTCTTAGACCTGAAGTCATTGACGAAGAACTCTTAGAGCTCACTAAGAGAGGGGGCCAAAGGACCATAGCGCTCGGAGTAGAGTCGCTGTCTGAAGCGAACAGAGCTTTTCTGGGCAAGACCTACGACGATGAAGTGTTGGAAAATGTCGTGCAAATGATTGTGGACAAAGGCCTTGCGGAGATAAAGTTTTACTTAATCACATGTCTGCCCAAAGAAGACTTAGAAAGCAGCGCTCAACTAATCAAGAAGATCCTTAAAATCATGTCTAAGGGCAGAACAGCGCTTCACATATCTATGAACCCCTTGATACCTAAAGCGCACACGCCCTTCCAATGGCTTCCTCCGCCCAAGCCAGATGAGGTGAAGAGGAGCTACAAACTCTACTCAAAGCTTTTGAGAGGTCCTAGGGTGAAGCTTGAGACTCTAAATCCTTATAGGGCCGCTTTCCAGGCCATACTCTCTCTCGGCGATGACGAGCTGGGCCCCTATTTAGTGAAGTTGGCAGAGCTCGAGTTAAAGTCGTGGGCCGCTATGATGAGACTTTTGCCGAAGGACTTCCTTAAGCCGAAAGAAGAGGCCCCATGGGATGTAGTCGACGTTGGTTACGACAAGAAGATTGTAACAAGAAGTTTTGAGGAAGCAATGAAGATGCTTGAGAATTAAGCGATATTTGCGCTTGTGACCTCTTACTCTCTCACTCCATATGCCGTCTTAGTCTATCTTCTTGGTGGGCAATTTTAGCTTGCTACTCACAAGTGTGAGAAATCCGTCTATAACTTCGCTACACCGTCTTGGGACGGTGACGCAAGCGGCGCTGGCGTGGCCCCCTCCTGAGCCAGACATAATCGAACCCAGCTTTTCCAACTCTTCTCCGAGGTGCACATTCGTGTTCTTAACGAACTCCTCGCTGGCCCTAGCACATAGCCTAACTTCACCGTCAACTTCATTACAAACAGCAGCCAGATCAGCGCCTAAATCAATTAGCGCCCTCGCCGCTGAAGCCTCATGTGAACCTACGCTTGAAACGGCCACAACCCATTGGCCTAAGGAGTACAACGATGCCCTTTGCGAAGCCTTAAGCCTCGCTATCTTCTCGGAATAGCTCATCGGCATGCTGAGGACAGTGACGGCTTCAGGTAGCGAGGCACCGTGAGATAGTAAAAAGGCTACATCTCGTAGCGTCTTCTCGGTCCCCATCATTAACCTCCTAGAATCCGAAAGTATGCCGATCAATAGGCACCGCGCTTCTTCTCTCGTTGGTTTTAAATTTAAATTCATCAGAATGTCGCATATGACCTCCGCCGTCGCCACAGCCCCATCATCTATTATTGAAAAAGCGTTAGAAGGCATGCCACTCGAAGGTCGGTGGTGATCTATTATTATTACTGGCTTGTCCTTCGCTACGTGGTCCTTCAACGCACCTATGTGCGCTAAATTATTGACGTCTACCAGTAGGCATAGATCATATGGGGGAAGGTCATCCCCTTCAACGATCTCAGTCGCGATCTCCAAGCTTTCAGCTACCTTTCTCGCTTGAAGGTTCATTCCGGGCGTTATTATGCTGACTATAGCTCGTGGATTAAGTTTATTGATAATCTTCTTCGCAACGTAACAGCTCAACACAGCGTCAACGTCACTGTTCTGGTGGCTGGTTATGACTATTTTCTCGGCCTTTTTTACCATCTTTGTTAAGAGAACCTCTCTCAAGGCCCTCCCTCCATATGTTATCGAATAGATCGAGCGCATATTGTGCAACTTTCTTAGCTATTTCGGTAGGTTTCTTCAAGCTTGTTTCATGTAAAGACACTTCAACCTCGACGTTTAGGACGCCGTCCTCAAAGGATAGGGAGACGCACGCATCTATGAGCTCCTTGGGTTGTACTAGGCCCATTAAGTAATTTATAGTTGCTTCTTGGACTTTTTTAAGCATTTCCTCGACATTGGGCATTTATATCTCGTGGAACACTTCATTTACATCGATACGCTCACTAGGCTCTGGCTCAAGTCTTGTCTTAACTCCTCTAATCTCTTCCGAGCGTGGACTTCTTGTTTCTCTAATGTCTTTATGTGCAGTTCCAGAGTCTCCTTCTTCTCCGTCAACTCCTTGACCATAGCATCCTTGCTCACGCGCATCAAAACCCTCCCAGCAAACTTAAAGATGGAAGCATCCTCGCCGACGTTTTTGAGCTCGTCTAATGCGCTTTCGACGTCTCTTAGCTCCACTTCAAGCTGTTGTCTTCGCAAGGTAAGTGTCCTAATCCTTTCTTGCAACTCCTGTAGTTGCATTATCTTATGCTGCACTTCTGGTGGGATTTGCGCCTGCAACTACATCACCACTCTCAATGACTTCAAATATCGACTTTATCCACCTCAAATACGAATTCGTTACCGCTCTTAACCTACTTAAGCTTTTAGCACTCAATCTTATTATTAACTTTTCCTCGTCGATGGATATCTCAGCCGAAAACCCCCTACCCCTGTCTTCACTCTCAGGCTTGAGGGCCGAGAACAACACGCCGAGTTTGTGTTCTTCGCCTTCGATGATTATCTTTGCGCTATGTTGTCGATAGCACAACCCGTTTCACCCTTATGACTGGGCCAAACGACAGAGCCCGTCCCCTGTCCATAAATGAAATCTCAAGGCCCTTTTCAGTCCATGAAACTTTCATAACCCACCTATCATCTTCCGTCGTGCTGACCTCCAAGTCAAATAATGTAGGAATCAACATTATTTCTCGCCTTACCTCTGAGGGGACAGCTTCTAGGTCGTAATCGACGACGAGCTTCGCTTGCTGAGGAGCCCATGTAGTGTGTTTTTGCTCCCTAACCAGCTTTACGCCTGACACAAGTAGCAAGCCTAAGAGTGGTACCTCCTTGAGAGTTGCGTCGTAAAAATTCAACCTGCTGGGGTTGCCTTTCCTGGCTTGAATTATGATCAATCTAGAGGCTTTAAAGTTTAAGGCTAGGCCCTTTAGGTCCAGTATCCTCTTCTTGCCTCGAGTTATGAAATGACCGCTAATTAAAGCGTGTGCCAGATCTCGTCCAAAAGTGCGCAGCCTTCTCGAAGGTCTAAGACATGTCGATATCACGTACTTGACGCTAGACGGGGGCTCGATCATAGCCCAGTCTTCGGTACGTAAGCCCCTCCGGTGAAAATCGTCCCGCACTTCCTGCAATACCATATGCCCACGGCTTTACGTTTTACCTTGCCCACTGAATAGCAGTAAGGACACCTGTGAGGGCCCCTCATCATCACCTCTATTTCTGCCACCTTCTTCCTTATCGTCGCCCCATACCTCGCCTCGAACCTGCCAGTAGTTTTGACCTTCTTCATTCTACCCACTGCCCACGACCTCCTTAACTATTTTGAGGAGCTCACGAGCCCTTTGCCTTGCTATTTGAAGAGCCCTCAAAGTCTCCTCTGCAGTTAAGCTTTTCTCTCCCCTCTTTTGAATGGCGCAGACGTTGTCCTTCACAAAGGTTGCTGTCAGAAACGCGTCCGCGACCTCCTCCTCGTCCAGGCTTGGATCGGCCACCAGTTTATCACCTATCTTGGCTATCGTGACCGTGATCGGTATGCTCTTTATTGGTAGCTTCTGTTTTTCGCTTTTGTTTATCATCACTTCGCCCTTTTCGTTTACCATGGCTTTGGGCATCTCTGCTGTTAAGATAGACGCAACGGCCGCTAAAGCCGAGGCATCCATGAGGTTGCCGTCGTGGTTCAGGGCATATATGTCGATCCACACTTCCCACACGGCTTTGCCGGGAACTATACAAAGTTGCTCTAAGTCTATCATCCCGGCTCTTCTTAGTCCTCTGTCGATGACCCTTGCCAACTCTATGGCGTTCTCATCGGGGGGACCAGGCTCGAAAGTAGGCGACGCTATTGGAAGGAACTCTGCGTTGACTATCATCACCCCCATGTTAGGAGTGTCTGCAAAGGGCGTCCCCACGCTCGTCTTCACTCCTGCTATCGCTAAAGTCTTGCCAAGCCGAACCTCAGCTGAGCCTTCAGCGTTCTTCACAGTTCGACATCTAATCTCCAAAGCCCTCAGCTCCTCTAGCCCTCTCCCGTCGATCCTCCTCCCAGATGAAAGGAGGTCCACTATTTCTTGCCTCTTTAGCTTTGGCATCATGTTCTAGCGCCCTCTTCAACGGCTTTTCGTAGCTCGATGTACTTCTCCTTTAGAGCACTTTTTTGCTTCTCGTATATCTCCTTGCAAGCTTTACTGGTCATAGAAATCGCTCTTTCTATCTCCTCGAGGCTTAACACTCCATCTAGCTGGAGCAAGGTTATCTCATTTCTATTGGGCATCATGGCAAAAGACATGTCGACTTCTCCGTTTTTATCCTCGACGTCAGTGACGTCGAGGACAAGCACGCCATTTATCTTGCCTACAGAACACGCCGCCACGAGGTCCTTCATAGGTATGCCTGCAGATGCCAATGCGACGGACGCCGCGATTATGCTTGCACAACGAGTGCTCCCATCCGCATTAATCACTTCTATGAAGATATCGATTGCCGAAAATGGGAATTGCTCCACGATTATTGCTGGAGTCAAAGACTCCCTTATCACCTTCGATAGCTCTATCTCTCTCCTAGTAGGCGCAGGCGATTTTCTCTCCTCGACCGAAAAGGGCGTCATGTGGTACCTGCATCTTATGACGGCTCTGTTGGGCAGGGCCAAGTGCCTAGGATGCACCTCACGCGGCCCGTAAACGGCTGCATAGATCTTGGTGTTGCCCAATTCGACGTAAGCAGAGCCGCCGGCGTTCTCCAATATCCCGGCCTTTATTTTGAGCTCCCTTATATCGTCTGGCCTCCTGCCGTCGAGCCTCCTACCATCAGGACTTATCAACGTGAGTTCCTTGCCCTTTACGCTCACTAAACATCAGCCTCTCTTCTCCGATTGTAACATGACCTGAACTCGTTGCGTAAGCCCACTTATGTGGGCCTCTTCATCAATTTTTCGTATGACCTTTTCTGTTAAAACTTCGGACGCTGGGTCCTTGCCTTTTATCCATATGAAGCCGTTTTGTCCTATCATCATTTTACACCCGGTCTCTCTCTTGATCAAGTTAATCATGGACCCCTTCCTACCTATGAGCCTTGGTATTTTAGCCGGGCTAACTTTAATTAGCCTTCCATCAGCTATCTTACCTAGTTCTTTACCTTTGCAAGAAACTACAACGTCTGAGTATTTGTCAAACCTCACAACCTTGCACACAACAACGTCTCCTACATCTAAGTACTTAGATAAGTCTTCGGCTAAGGCGTTTACCTCTTTTTGAGGAGGTAATATCTCCGCTACTTGTAATATGGCCTTGTAGGAGGAGTTTATATCAAGGACGTAGGCCGTGGGCAAGTAGTCTACGACTATCCCTATGACCACGTCGCCCACCTTAGGTATGTAAGGCCCCTGCAATGGTACTACCCTTATGACTCCTCTCTTAATTTCCGCTATCCCGATAACAGTAGCAAATAGTTTGTTGCCTTCTTTATACACGTAAGGACCAGCGACATAATCCCCTTCTGCCAAGACTTCTCCGGGAACTACGAGATCCCAATCCTTAACGTAAATGGGCATAGGGTCTCAGCCCTTGCTTATAACCTTTATTTCAATGTTCCCTTGCGTCATCGCGTTAAGCTTATCGATTAATTCCAATTGCAATCCAGCAGGAACCTCCACTTCACCTTTCCAAGAGCCATCTTCTAGCCATTGACTTTTTAGCACTTCACCGTAGCGGGGTACTAAGGAGTAGACTTTGCTGGCGTGCTGAGGAAAAGCTCTTATCTCCAGCAATGTCTTCGAGATTTTTATGGGAATCTTGGTCCTCAATACTTTGATTACCTCTAATGCTTGCTCTTTGGCATCTTTGAAGGGGTCTATGGGGACCTTGGCCTCATTTAGTAACAGCTCTACCCTAGTCGAAGGCAACGGCAAGCCAGTTTTCGAGTCAATGCAGTTCTTTGATATGTATGCTACTATTTGTTTGCGCTTGCTCTCTATAAGCTCCTTTCTCTGCTTAGCTGTTAGCTGAATTTCTCCTCGTTGAATTATAGTTTTTCCCACCTCGTAGGGGTCGAGGGTCTTAAAGGCCTTCTGAAGAGTCTCGCGCGAAGCCCTCAACCCCTTCTTAACATCCTTGTATATCACGTCACTTATCATGGCCTCTCTAATGTCGACCCTAGCTCCTTGTTTTATCTGCCAAGCCTTCTCAGGGTCTATGAGTATTTCGAACTTCTCTGGCCCGAGGACGAGCCTTGCTATAGAATGCTCGCCTTTACTCATAACTATTTCATCTGTTCTCTAAATTTCTCTATCAACTCCCTGACCTCTTGAGCCTTTAGCTTGTCGAAGCGTCCAGTCTTAACTTCGGCTACTGCTATTTCTATTTTCTCGACGCTTAGCCCTCCTTCGACCACAGCCTCCATGCACTTAAGTGCTAACATTATGCCCTCTTCCATGCTCATCCTTTGGTTGTAATGTTTTTCGAGGATCTCGAGAGCTGTCTGTGAGCCAGCACCTATGACTACAGCGTGATAACCTGCATACGCGCCGCTGGGCTCCGTCATGTACAGTCTAGCTCCACTTCTATCGACTCCTGCTATTATGAACGAGACACCAAACGGCCTAACCCCTGCATGCTGTGTATATAATTGTTTGAGATCACTTATCCTACGAGTTATAACTTCGACGTCTATGGGTTCGTCGTATATCAACCTGTATATTTGCGCCTCTATCCTAGCTCTATCAATTAAGACCCTTCCGTCAGAGGCCAACCCAGCATACGCGATTCCTATATGATCGTCCACTTTCCATATCTTCTCCATGGTCTCGGGGTCTACGAGGGGTGAGATCCTCTTCTTCTCCACGGCAACCACTACGCCGTCTCTGCATCTTATGCCCAAAGTCGTCCATCCTCTTTTAACTGCCTCCAACGCATACTCGACTTGGTACAATCTCCCCTCCGGCGAGAAGACCGTTATCGCTCTGTCATACCCCAAGCTTGGTGGCGTAAACATATTAGTCATCTCCGCGTCGTTAAAAACTCAGCCTAAGATAATGTATTTAGGCTAATAACCTTTTCGCAATATGAGGGCTTTTCAGGCTGTAAGCCCATATTGGGCATGTGTAATTGCACTCGCCGCAAGCCATGCATTTCTCTGTCAGGATCTCAATGTTGTTTTGTCTTATCATTATGGCTTCGTTGGGGCACGTCGCGTAACATAGCATGCACTTCACACGTAGTAAAGCGCGAGCTATGCCTCTAAAGACTTTAACTCGATCTCTATTTTGTGCCTCTACGATTATCTTATTACCTCTTTCTTACCTCCTTACCTCTTTCACTAAGCTCGCGATTCTTCTCCTTTCGTCCATCAATGCTATTTTTCCTCGTCTTCTTTACGCACTTCGTACATGGTTTTTAACACGCTAAGTATTTTCTCGAAATCGCCTTCACGCTCGATCCAGACCTCTTTCTTCTCGAACAAGCACTGCATCGGGCCTTTGCTCACTTCCTCGACATTTAACCATTTAGGGAACTTGAAACGCCACCTCCAAAGACCCAATTTCACTTCTCTTTCGCCCAAGGAGAGCACATCAGATACTTTCCTCAAATATCCCTGCCATAAAGGGCCCATCACCTCCTCGGCTATGCGCGTTTCAGCTAAGTCCATGCTGGGACAGACCCAACAGCCTATTCTCCCAAGCCCCTTGTAATAGAGAGGGTTCAACTCCATCCCCTCCTTGAACAAGTATAACCACACGGTGAGCGTGCTCCAATCGTGTATCGGAGAGACACCCAATTGCCCCTTGATCCATATGCCCTTCCACATGGAGCCTGTTTCTTCCTCTTTGCTGACTCTACTCCACGTAAACCGATGAACGTTAAGCATCTTCCTCCCAAGTTCTTTATGGCATAGGCTATAGGCGCTAACTCGCAAGTCTTGCAACACCACCTAAAGTCTCGAGCTAGAGGACCGAAGAGCTCAAGAGCCTTAAAAAAGCCTGTAAGCGAGCTTGTCTTCATAGTCTTGTCTTCAAGCTTCAGCCGTCTTAGAACCCTCTCTATAGCTTATCGTCTCAGGATATTCTATTCCCAGTGTCCGTGAATAATACGTAAAACCTCTTGTCCAAGGGCTCCTACCTTGTCTTCGTACACATCGCACTTCTTAGAGAGAAGAGGAACGTTGTACCTCATGCACCAATAGAAAGGACCTCCTGCCATTTCTTAACAACCTTGCTGACTTAGGGAGTCAACCTCGTTCTGTCGCGCGGGAAGAGCACCACTTCTCTTATGTTTTGCCTACCGGTCAACACCATGAGGAACCTTGAAAGCCCCAACCCCCAACCGGCGTGAGGCGGCATTCCGTAGTCAAAGGTCCTCAAATGCTCTTTAAAGCTCTCAACGTTAAGCCCCTTGCGCTTGATGCTTTCCTCTAGTTCTTCTCGAAGGTATATCCTACTCCCACCGCTTGCGATCTCTATGTGATGCCACATGAGGTCGAAGCTCTCACATATTTTTTCATTGCCTCGGCGGGGCTTTATGTAGAAGGGCTTCACCTCGCTCGGCCAGTCAATTATAAAATAGTAACCATCGTATTCCTTGCCCAACACTCTTAGAGCAGGCGTCGTTAGATCGTCGCCCCACTTTACGTTTACTCCTCTTCTTTGCAAAAGCTCTATAACTTCAGAGTACGTGATTATTGGGAAGGGTGTCTCGGGCTCCCTGAACTCACCATGAATTCTCTTTAACTCATCGTAGTGTTTTTCTCTTAAATATCGATACACGTGGATTATGCACTCCTCTAAGATCTCCATGACATCCTTATAGTCCATGAATGCAGCTTCTATGTCTACCGACACGAACTCATTGAGATGGTAAGGGGTATTGACTTCCTCGGCTCTAAAGTAAACTCCTATTTCATATACTCTTTCAAAACAGCTTGTTAGAACCTCTTTGTAGAGCTGGGGGCTCTGAGCTAGATAGACCGTCTTTTCGAAGTATTGCACTTTAAATAGCTCCGCGCCACCCTCGGTCGCAGAGACAAGTATCTTTGGCGTTACGACTTCAATAAACCCTTTCTCGTCCAAAAAAGCCCTTATGGCCTTTAAAACCTCGTGTTGCAGCTTGAAGACGAAGACTTCACTCGGCCTTCGCAGGTCCATGAACCTAGAACTCATACGGGTCTCGAAGTCTGCCGGGACCTTGCCCGTAACTTCCAAAGGTAAAGGGGCTTTAGATATATTGAGCACCTTAATTTCATGAGGCAACACTTCTACTCCGAGCCTGCTCTTTTCACTCTTCTTGACTACGCCCCTAACCGCTATGACGCTCTCACGAGTTATTTGGGAGACCCTCTCCAGTAGACTTTGATCAACAGCTCCTCTCTTAATCGTTACTTGGACGATGCCCGATGCATCCCGTAGAAGTAAGAACTTAATATTGCCCAGGTCTCTTATCTCATGAAGCCAGCCAATCAGCACTACCTCAGATCCGTCAGGCAGCTGTGCAACTTCAGAGTTTCTGTGAGTCTTCCTCCACGTCTCCATGAGGTCTATGGTTGGCATCATTACCAGAATACATTTATCAGGTAGCAATATAAACTGTCTCTCCTACCAACTCTCGTATCACTTCTTCTAGTGCCTTTACATCAGTAGGCAGCTTCTTTAAGTCCTCTGGTGCTACCTTGATCGTGCTCTCACAAGAGCCGTCAGGCAACCAAATCGTATTTAGTGAGATAACTTTAGCTGGAAAGAATAACTGACTTAAGAGCCCCCTTAAAGAAGAGGTCTTTTCGATAATCCTGACATTAACTCCTTTTTCGTCACTCAACACCTTGCCTAACTTCCTCCAAAGTGCTGTGAGCCTCTTGTTCTTACATCCAATAAGCACTACTAAAAAATCGTCTTTTTGGACAGCCTTATAGAACGTGCAGTCCTTGAGCTGCGGGTATTTCTCTTCGTTGTCTAGAAACCACTTAGCGACTTCTATATCGAGCTTACTTATCTCGCCTTTCTTCAACTTTTCATAGCAAGTCTTACAGAGAAGACCTGTCTTTAGGCAGAAGTAACATATCGGAAACTGCACTTTGCACCCCTCACTCTTTTGTTAATGTTATTGCTATGGTGCTTAAGTTGACAACTTCCCCCCTTTCCGTCACGATTCTTTCGTTGCCAAGTTCTAAACTCTTAACTTTAGCTGTGGGGATAAACTTTTCCTTAACAATATTCGCGACGTCAACTGCCTTTGATATGGCCTTTCCTCTGGCTCTTATGGTCACCTCACCAGAGCCTTGGTGAAATAATGTGAGGCATGCGAGGACGTAATTCATAACGGGCTTTCGTCCAATTATTACGATGTTCTCCTTCATGTCTCCTCCCTTAGTTTCGCTTTCTTTATACCATGGCTTGGGAGTTATATCGCTTCTCGGGTCTACCTCGAGTAAAGTCAAGGATAAGTTTTATTTGACAGACTCTTAAGGAGAGTTTAGGAAGTCCTATGCCGATAACCGACCCGCTTAAGTTGCAAATGGCCCAGAAGAAGTTATTAATGGTGAAGATTTGTCGAAAGTGCGGTGCCCGAAACGCTCCTACCGCTGAAAGGTGTAGGAGATGTCGCTCCTATAACTTGAGATGGAAGAAGCGCTCAATCCAGAAGTAGCCTTTAATCTGAGACTGACTCTCTCTTTGAAGGGCCGGTAGTTCAGCTGGTTAGAACGCCCGCCTCACACGCGGGAGGTCCCCGGTTCGAGTCCGGGCCGGCCCATTACTTTCATCATTCTAAACAACCCGCTTTGTAGACCCTTTTCATTCAACTACTTAGTTGTTAGCTCCATTCAGTCGTAGATCTTCTCCCTTTAAGCCGCTCTCCTTAACCCCTCTTTGAGAAGATGTTGCCATAATGTTTGCTAATGCTCTTTTAACGCATTCTTGAGGGATGCCCAAGCTGGCCATTATTGCCTCTATTTTCCTAGGTTGAATTCCATGACCTAACAATACCTCAAGCAAGTCCTCTAAGGTCAGCTTTACAGTCTTGCTCCTCATTTTGATCACCAAAAATGTGCTTTCTAAATGTTTTATAGTATAGCTCTCTAATAGTGAAAGGGCTCACGTTTAGTACAGAACTTAAAGACTTCTGAGTCAACACGTCCTTCCACCCATGTTTCAAAACCAAAATCTTGTCAGCGGTGTATAGAGCTGTGGCTACAAGCGATAAGGGGCTTTTGCTGCACTTAACTTTTTTAAGTAACATAGAGGTTTCTGCGTAAAGCTCTTTTGAATATTTGAGGAAGTCTATGTTATTCTTTAGCAGTCTTTTCTTGACCCTTTCGTCACACATAACCTTTCTTACCGCGACGGATAACAACTCTTCAGGGCTTCTAGGCCTCAAAGCAACGCCTACGACTTTCCTTAATAAGAAGATAGCCTTGAAGACATCGCTAAATGATACGTTAATGCTCATCTTTCTCAAGTGAATGATTATCTGCTTTAAGGTCAGATCACATTTTCTATACCTTTCCCTTGTAGCTACATAAAAACTAGCAGTCATCAGTGCTACGTGGTTTTTTCTGACACTCCTTAATCTCAAGATAGCGCTGTAGTACATTTCTAGAGCCCTCCTCTTAATAGTTGATGATAATTGCGTCGGAAGAAGCGAACATAGGGACAATAAAACAGCGTAAGCCCTTCGAATAGCCCTTATTGAGAGCTTATCAATGTAATACCGCTGGACGAAATCTAATCTACTAAAGTACTTCATTACCTCGGCCTTCTCAATACTGTTGCTATCTATATTGCGCCAGAGTCTCGGCACTTTGAAAGGCGTTTTGTCAAGAACTTCGAAGTGTTGCATCCTTCTCTTGTCATTGGTCTTCAAACAACTGAATAAGGCTGTTCCAGCCTCCTCATGAACGAGTCCACAACTTTCGCAGACATACTCACCATTTTTTGAGAGTACTAGTACCCCGCCACACTCTTTGCAAGCAGTTCCATGCAACCATGATCACCAAGGCTTATCGCCAAAAAGCTAAAAGTTAAAGCTTATCTTGTACTTGTTAAATGAGCGATTGCAATAAGTACTAGAACAAGGGTATGTACGTGGCAATGATTTTCTAGAGTTGTAGGCAGAGAGGGGTCAGTGAAAGTATACTTACAGTAACTTAATTCCTAAGTAAACTTCGTCTCCGGCCTTGAATTTTTTATGAAGCCCCTTGCCTTCTATTCTAACTTGAAGCCCTCCGATGGATCCATATATGAGGGTCCTTTCTTCTTTCCCGCTTTTGACCTTTTCGATATTGTATATCATAAATAGAAACAAAGCATTCACATCCTGCTCGATGCTGGGATTGGTACTTATGACTAAGCGCGCCTTCCCTCCCTCTTTTACTTGAAGTAGAGAACGAGGGATTTCTAAACTGACGTTAACGGTCTCTGAAGCAACGAACTTAACAACGCTTAGGTTTTTTAGCTCGCTCTTCTCTATTTTGCTGATTTCAGCCTCTATGTCCATCAATATGTCGGTTGTCATTTAAATACACCTAGCAAAGATGGACCCCTCGAGAATATAAATTAATCTGCAAGCTCTTACAACTCTAGGCCTGATAGAAACGGCGAGGTGTCATGTAAGATGAGTAGTTTTCAACCCCTAGCCGCACGGAGATTTTTAACGGAATTGTCCTCCCTCTTAGACAAAAAGGTGAAAGTCATCACAGCAAGTGGCTCATCTTATGAGGGCAAGCTCATAGCTTACGACCAAAACACCCTAACGCTCATCTTAGCAAACGCTAAGGACGATAAGGGAGACGCGTATGCAAGGGTACTCATCAATGGTAATTATGTGGCTCAGCTTTTGAGGTTGGAGGAGCCCTTCGACCTCAAGGGCTTGGCCGAAGCCCTCGAAAAGGCCTTTCCAAACATGGTAACTTTACACGAAGATGCAGGCGTCATAACAGTAATGGATAGAGTTCGAGTAACGGAATCAGGCGTGGTCGAGGGCTCGGGGCCGATAGCCGAAAGAGTTAAGAGAATATTCGAAGAGTTCGTGGCTTCAAAGCAATTACAGAGCAAGGCGTGATATGAGCTTCGAAGTTCTAGACAAGGACTTAGCAGGAAGGATAGGGAGGCTTAAAACGAGAAGGGGTACGATAGAGACCCCCTACCTTTTTCCAGTCATAAATCCGTTTGACGCCACGATAACAGTTAAGGACATCGAGGGACTAGGGTTTAACGCATTTATAACGAACATACTGCATGTGCGAAGAGCCCTACGGGAGCTCGATGTGGTCGACGTGCATGACTTATTGGGCTTTTCCGGGCCCGTGATGACCGACTCAGGGGCTTATCAATTGTTGGTCTATGGGGAAGTTGACATTACCCCGGAAGAGGCCGTAGCCCTACAAGAAAGGTGCGGTAGCGACATAGCGGTAATACTCGACTATCCTACGGGCATGACGTCTTATGACGAGGCCTTGCGCAGAGTTGGCGAGACCATAGAGAGAGCAAGGGCCTTGCAGCTCATTAAGAATGATGAAACCATTTTATGGGTCGGGCCGGTCCAGGGGGCACCTTATATAGATATAGTGCGGCACTGCGCTAAACAGCTCTCGACGCTAGACTTCGATATCTATGCTATAGGAAGTCCAACAACGATCATGGAAACGTATAACTATGAAGCGTTGGTCGACATCATATATGTTTCTAAGACAATATTGCCACTAGGGAAGCCTGTCCATCTCTTCGGCGCTGGCCATCCGATGATGCTTCCAATGGCTGTAGCGCTAGGTTGCGACCTCTTCGATTCAGCCTCTTACATAATTTATGCTAAAGAAAATAGATACATGACACCCTACGGGACCTACAGATTACAGGATTTAGAGTACTTCCCATGTTCTTGCTCCATATGTTCGAAGTACGCGCCTCAAGAATTCAACGAAATGCCGTCAAACTTGCGAGTGAGACTAATAGCATTGCACAACCTCTATGCGCTTGTCAGCGAGATCAAGAGAATTAAGCAATCAATAAAAGAAGGATCTTTATGGGAATACGTCTCTTTAAGATCGAGGGCCCACTCGCGTCTTTTCTCAGCATTCTTAAAGTTCAGAAAATATAACTCATTCCTTGAACGCCTTGACCCTAGTACTAAACCCTTAATATCAGGCCTCTTCTTCTATGATTACCATGACATATTCAGGCCTAAGGTTACAAGGCACTTTAAGAGGCTTAAGAACTGTTTAAGCAACCTTCATGAAAGGACCTTAGTTCTAATACCTAGGAATGATGGCCAGCCGTTTGAAAACTTTGTTGAAGAATTGGTTAAGAAAATCTACGACACCTTCAAAGACGACAAGGAAATCAAGGTGCTCCTTTATGATTATCCTTTCTGCTTAATTCCTATAGAGCTTGACGGTTTCTTTCCTCTATCGCAGTACGAAGCGCCTAGCAAACTTGACGCCCTATCTAAAGTCTATGTCAGCTCTAGGGTGGCGAGGCTTTTAAAAATCCTCAAACCCAAGACCATACTCCTTTACAATGACGTCGAGCGATGGGGCGAGCACTTGGAGGTCGCATGTAAAAAATCGTGTAACATCGTCAAAGTCCTTCGATCAAAAGAACTCTACGCGATGGAGGATTTAGAAAACTTAATCCACTTATTGAGAGAATTAGTCGAAGGCTAGCAATGTGCCGTCTAACCTTTCATACCCCTTAGAACCTTTAGATGTACAGCGCGCTTACCTCGGTCACCCTTTCCTGCTTTCTCCTTAGGCTTTCTTCGATTTCTGCCTCTATCCTCTGCGCATCTCTTATGAGTTGATCGGTATCCACTTTAACTCCATACATCTCACTAAAATATTGAACGGCTACCGCAGCGGCCATAGGGTCAGGCCTTGAAGCGTTCGCGTAAGCTAATACAGCTAGAGCTGGGTAGTCCAGTTGCTCAAATTTCATGAGCATTAGTGCTAGAGGGCCTGTTATGTATAAACCTCTATCCAATATCTTATACCCTAACTTGAGCACCTTGTCCACGGCCTTAGTCGTGGCGGCGAACTTTGCTTTTTCGCTCTCTCCCTCTTTTCTTACTCTTATGTCAAGGCCACCTATGAGAAACGCCTCAACAAATGTTTTAGAAGCCCATTTACAGAGCTTATCTATGAATGCATATAGATCTGGCATGGGGGGCATGAACTCTACTAGCATGAAGACGAAGCTCTGATATCCAAAGAGCTGTATGGGAGTCGCAAGCCTGCTCTCCTCCATCCATACATATGGGGGCATTCTTTTCAAAGTCACAAAACCCAATGGCTTAGCCTTCAATGTGTGGATTAAATGCCTAACAGCTATGTATCCTGCGATGCCCATTCCTTGAAAACCAGTGACGAACACGGAATCCTTGGGTATGCCTTCTTTTAATATGATATCTATCGCCATGTAACGTACCCTCTTTTTTACCGCATATCGAAGTGCGAAGTCGAACTTAAGGATAGTCCCTCAAGCATAGACTAAAACCTTTCGGGTCCGCTAAAACCTAAAACCAGAAACCAGATGTGCATAGCCTCATGCTATTGCGTGTTCTCGTTACCTAGCGATGTTGGTCTATAAAATACTTAAGTCAAAATCAATACAATGATGATACCCCATTGCCTCAGCGAAAACTGCATCAAAATATTGTTTAGAGATGGAAGGACGATGATTGCTGTGAAATGTCGTCAGGACAAACCCGATATGGTAAACAATGAAGTATGCAGGGGCAAGTTACTCTTAAGGTTATCGCTATTAAGCGAGAGTGTGAAGGGGATTTCCCTTTTGGTACAAGAAGGGGACTCCCTCTTAGAATACAGCCCCTCAACCGTAGAGTTGTTGAGGGACTACTCTTTTAGGCTTTCCAAGCTTAGAAAAGCCTTCATGAGGGTTTGGGCAAAATATTGCGTCAGCAATTCTCGGTCCTTGCAACACCAATGCTCTCAGTCCTGTGTGTTATATAGGAGCGTCGCCGATTGTAAGGATAACCTATCCTTCTTCAAAGATTTAGGCGTTGCCTATATTGACCCTCTTGCCTTCTACAACTCCCTGCGTCTAGCTTTTCTAGAGGCCAATAAAGCGCGGTGTAGAGACAAGAGGTGCGTTGAGGGCCTTAAATCCCTCTTGGCGCTTTCTCTAAAAGAGATTGAAGGGTCGCAATTGATCTCGCTACTTATAGAGAAGGGTCAAGGAGTCCTTGGAAATGAAATTTATAAGGATGTATTTCGCCCACAGAAAGTCAAGAAATCGGTTTTCTCTGATTCTCATTTCAAAAAATTACAAATCAAAACTTACGAGTTTGACATATTCAATGTGGAGATACGCTGCTCAGAGTCGTCTGATTATTTCTATTATGTGTCACAAAATTTGCCCCTCGCATTAAAGTACCTATCCTATGTGTTGATTGAAAGCATTGACGAGAAGGTCTTCGACGAGATGATAAAACAGGACTCTCTATGGGATAAAATATGCTTTTTAAAGGATACTTTCGAGGACATCATAAAAAGCAAGAACTTAGCCCCTGGAGATGACCGCTTAGCCAAGAAAGTTGCATGCTTCTCGGCGTACAAAGCTTTGGGGGTGCACAAGTTAATGCCCTTCTTATTGGATAAGCATGTTGATGAGATCTATCTTGACAGGCCTGGGACAAGAGTATACGTAGACCACGAGGAATTTGGAAGATGTGTAAGTAATGTGGCTTTACGTGACAGAGATGTAGAGCGCTTTATAAATCATGTATTACTTGAAAGCAGGCTACCGCTAAATTACTTAAATCCATCCTTGAAGTGGAACATGAAAATGGGCGATTTTATCGTCAGAGCGTCAATAGACATACCCCCTCTTTCTCATGAAGGTCCCTCTCTTGACCTTCGAAAGATGAGGCACAGAGTGTACACGATAGTAGACCTTTTTCTCAACAATGTGCTCTCACGAGAGGAAGCGGCCTTCTTGATTCTACACGTCATAAATAGAAGGAACATCATAATATGTGGCGAGCCCGGAACAGGGAAAACCACGTTAATGAATGCTCTTGATTTATGTACTCCTAAGAACTGGCGTAAAGTCTACATAGAAGACATTATCGAGAGCCTGGACCAAAGAGGTCAAGGTCGCCACCAACTTAGACTTTATGTGGAGCCCTTTGAAGTGGAAGAGAAAACCCGGAAAAAATCCGTGGAGATAATTAAACTCTTACATAGGACTCCAGACTGGATCTGCCTAGGAGAGTTACAGTCGAGGGAACACTTTAAAGCTCTATTCCATGCCATTGCGGCAGGTCTTCGAGGGATACACACATGTCATGCCTCGTCAGTCTTTGGTCTAATAAGACGCCTAGTATTACATTGTGGCATCTCTAAGGAGGATTTGAGCGGCATAGACTTGATAGTCCACATGGTGAAGTGCTATCAAGGCTCTAGAATTCTAAGGCGAGTTGCGGAGGTGTGGGCCGTCGGCTCGCCAAAGTCGGCTTCCATCGATCTATTCGACGTCCCTCTAAGTTTGATATATAAGTGGGACCCGGAAAGAGACTTACACGATATCGTCTTAGACGACGTTTTTAAGTCGCTTTCGATACTCAAGCTATTAGAGCTAGGAAATAGCCGCGCTATGCTAGAGAAAGAATACGAAGAGCTAAAGGTGCTATTAAACTCATTAGCATTAAGCCCTCCACCCGATGTCGAGCGCTTCACCAAAGCGTTTGACGACCTTATTCAAAGACTCGCAAAGGAGGGTGCATATGTTACCTGAGCACACTGTCATGTTATCGTTGCTCTTAATAGTGTTTTTTAGCTTGATTTTTAGTCATCAGCTAAAGGGCTTAAAGAGACGCGGCTTTGTGGCAGAGCCTAATCCTCTGTTGCTTAAGATGCTGTCGATAATGCGTCACATATATCGCAACAATTTGTCGTCATTTATAGCCTTAGCGAGGCTTGAGAGCTCGCGTCAAATACTGTCCTCGCAACTGAAATTGCTTGCTCAGAACCTCTCTTTGGGGCGTAGCGCAGAGACCATGTCTTTTAACACCCCCTTCCTCAATCTGAGTCTTTCCGACCTATATACTCGAAATGAGCAGAAGATCAATGAGCTTCTGTTTCAAGAGCTCGTAAAAGACCTGAGAAAGAGATTGTTCACGTCCAACGTTAGAAACATCGTCACAATAGTGCTTACTAGCATCACTATGGCCCCTGTAGTGATAATCATTTCAGCGCTTTTTCACCAAGAAGGAGTTCTCGCACTACTACCAATCATAGCATCGCTATTTTACGGTATCACCCTGCAACTGATAATCGTGGTCTTAAAGCGTTACGCCTCAATCCTCATTTAGGTGATCGTTGTGGCTTTAATCATCAAAGCCGTCTTCTTAGCGCTTGTCTTTGCTTCGAACTCCTTCTTATTCTTCTTCTCGATGACCTCAAACTTCCTCCTCTCTTCCTCTTGTTCTCTTACTGTGGCCTTCTTCGTATATACGGTCATAAAGGATTGCATCGAAGTGGTAACAGAACTAAATAATTGCTTTACTGACTACGAAGCCTTCTATTCATTCACTACGAAGTCTATAGAGTCCTTAGGCCGTCAAAGGAATTTGCTCTCTCTACTAAAAGAGACATATAAAATGTCCCACAAGGAATCCGAAGCCCAACTGAAGACGAAGGGGATTGTAAGGGACCTGCTTTACAGGAGGACCTCAGGGGCCAAGAGGACAAATCCTTCAAGTGCTACGAAGATTTCGTCTCCTCTAACGAGGCTGGCTTTTTCGCTACTAGAAAAGCTTAACCTCGTAGACGAAGCCTCTTTGAGGAACCTCGTAACCTCACTGCATGACTTGAGTTTTTCACTTCATCTTAACGCTAAAAAGCTCAGAGAGTTCATAGTCGTGGAGAAGTTAAAGTATAGGGTGTTGCAAATGGCCTCGTCCATGACCTTGGGCCTTGTTATGAAGACGTTCTTCGCGTTTGCAAAGTTTTCGTTCGTGAACCCCATCCCCAGCGCTCTCGTCTTTATATCATTTGCTTCATTGTCTATAACGATCTTCACAGTTTTCACCTGCATAATTCAACTTCGTTATCCCTCATTCAAAGACTTGGCCATTTGCTTCATAATTCTAGCCGTGATAATATTCTTACCACCCTATGGATATGTTTAAGAGCCCTTTGTCTTAGAAGAGGTCGTGAGAAGCGTGTATAAAAATTGCAGGAAAAGCGTTAGAGGGTCATTGCTCTTAGAGGAGGGCATGCTTATAGGCATCTCAGTTGTGCTTCTCTCGATAATTTTATCTATGGTCATAGGACTTTTAGGAGGGGTCAGCACGACCTTGAATAGCGCGGGCAAAGCCACAGGAGACTTCCTATCTACAATCGCTCAGAAGTTTGAAGAGATCTACAGGAAGATCACGAGCTTTTTCCAGCTCCAGTAATAAGTCGAGCCTCCTCTCCTTCTCAAGTTCTGTAAGCCAATCTATATTCCTTCTCCTCCTATTTCGGAGTATGTCTAGGATCTCTGAGACAGCCTCCTCTACCGAGCGACACGTGCAGTCGATTTGCCAGACCTTCTTTCTCCCATAAAATCGTAAGGCATCAAAAAGACATACCCCTAATAGCTCTGCTTGCGCATTTTCCAAGCATTTTTCCAAGGGCCACCCTCTTTCGACTCCTCTCTTTAAGATGAGGAGAGGATGCGCTCTTAGAACTAGCACCTTATCTATGAAATTTCTTGGAAATATCTCAACAACGTGGCTGTCGAGGATGACATCGCGGTGCTTTACGAAATATGCCGCAAAAAATTTTCTAGCTCTCTTAACATCTACAATGAGGCTACCCCTCGCTTTGTCCAAACCTTTATACAATTTCTCCTCGACTACTACCTTTGCAACCTCGACGTGCCGATAATTTAGGACCTCGGCCAACCTCTTTGCTATAGTCGTCTTGCCAGTAGAAGGCGTCCCAGTTATTAACAACCTCAAGTTCTTTCACGGCTATTTGTTTAAAAAGAAAGCGGCGTTTTAGTCTTTCTCCTTCTCTTCGCCCTCCTCCTTCTCTTTAGTCCCTACTCCTCCTTTCTCCTTCGTTGCCTCGCTCCTAGCAGCTGCTATTACATCGTCTATGCGCAATATCATGGCAGCTGCTTCGGTAGCAGCCTTCAGAGCAGTCGCCTTAACTGCTAGAGGCTCTATGACGCCCATCTTAAGCATGTCGACGGGTTTTCCTGTGTAAACGTCCACACCCACGTAGTAGTTGCCTTCCTTTTCATGCTCTGCGCGTAAGGCCATCATCACGTCTATCGGATCGTGCCCTCCGTTCTCCGCTAGCGTTCTCGGTATCGCCTCTAGAGCGCTGGCAAAGGCCTCTATTGCTAGTTGCTCTTTTCCTCCCACCTTAGCCGCGTACTCGCGCAACCTCTTAGCCAGCTCTACCTCGATGGCTCCGCCGCCGGGTACGTAGCGCCCCCATTCGATTGCCCTAGCGACTGAGCTCAGAGCGTCCTTTAGCGCTCTCTCGGCCTCTTCTACAAACTTCTCCAGCCCTCCCCTTATCAGTATGGCCACGGACCTCGGGTTCTTGCAGTTCTCAACGAATATTAACTTCTCGTCGGCTATCTTCCTCTCTTCGACGAGCTCGGCATATCCTAGGTCGTTTGGCGTTAAGTCCTCGATGTTGGTGACGATCCTAGCGCCAGTGGCTCGAGCTAGTTTTTCCATGTCTGACTTCTTCACTCTTCGAGCTGCTAAAATTCCGGCTTTGGCTAGGTAGTGCTGAGCTACGTCATCAATGCCCTTCTGGCAAAACACGACGTTTGCGCCGATGCTCCTAATCTTCTCTACCATCCCCTTTAACATCTTCTCCTCTTCCTCTATGAAGGCCTTCATTTGAGCGGGGTCGCTTATCCTTATTTCTGCATCGATCTCGGTCTTCTCCACCTCTAATGGACAATCAAGGAGCGCGATCTTCGCGTTCTCTATGCGCTTTGGCATGCCAGTGTGAACGACCTCCTTGTCTACTATAATTCCTTGAACCAGCTTAGTGTCCATGACGCTGCCGCCTTGTTTCTTAATTAATTGCACCTGGTCGACGTCAGCAACAAGCTTGCCGTCCCTCTCCTCAATTATCTGCTTAACGGCCTTGACGGCCAGCTCCGCCAAGTAATCCCTCGCGGCGCTCACCACCTTAGCGTGCATCGACGTCTGGGCTATCAATTTCAAGAGGTCTTCATTTTGGAGGCCGACGGGCAAGCTTAGCTTCTCAAGCTCTTTTTGGCAGAACTCAAGCGCTTTGCCGTAGCCGTCTATTATGACAGTCGGGTGGATGTTCTTGACCATGAGCTCTTCTGCTTTCTTCAGTAACTCGCCCGCCAAGACTACAACGGTAGTTGTTCCGTCGCCGACTTCCTCGTCTTGGGCCTTGGCTATCTCCACGAGCATCTTGGCCGCGGCGTGCTGAACATCCATTTCGTCGAGTATCGTCGCGCCATCATTTGTTATGGTGACGTCTCCTAGGCTGTCCACAAGCATTTTGTCCATGCCTCGTGGACCCAAGGTCGTCTTTAGCGTCTCGGCTACTGCTCTTGCAGCGGCTATGTTAGCCCTTTGAGCTTCTCTACCATGAGTCCTTGTTGCGCCCTCTTTCAATATTAGGACGGGAATTCCGCTAACAGCGGCCATGGCATCATCACCTAACATTAGCCTATACTTTTTCGGACAGTTATGAGAAAAGGCTTCTATATAATCTTTTCTAATGGAAGAGGATTAATTATTTCGAATTTCACTTGTATAGGCTTGCACTGAGCCAGCGAAGTACGTGTTTTACTGCTAGATTTATGTCTTCGGCAGTAACGGTCTTCCTACCCGCATGGCGAGCCAGTTCTACGGCCTCTCGTGCGATGTCAAGGGCGACGTCCTCGAGAATCTTGCACAAGGCTTTGACGGCATCGTCTCCGACGCGCTCAGCACCGGCTCTCCTGATTATCCTGTCTATAGGGGCTAACGGTAGCTCAGCCATACTATCGCCACCACCTAGTACTACTACCCCCTGAGGTATTAAGCTACCAGCTACCCCCTGAAAGCCCCCAATCGAGAAAATTTAAAAACTAAACCTTGTTAGAGCAGAAGAAGACAAAGACAGGTTGAAGAGACATGGGCAAGGTTAGGCCTGCATCCGTTAAAAGGCTAGCTCGTCAGATATTCCAACAGTACTACGACAAAGTGAGCCTGGATTACAGGCAGAACAAAAAACTGGTCTTGGAAGTATCCACGATCAGGGCCAAGCACTTGCTGAACAGAGTGAGCGGATATTTGACCAGGCTCGCTAAGCGGTACAAGGCCCCCGGAGCGGTCGCACAAAGCCAAGACCTAAAAACGCCTCACAAAGCGAACTCTTCTACGGAATAAGTACGATAGCGCGAAGCCCGCTACCCCTTCATACCTCAAAGGCTTCTTCAGCTTGATGTACACCGTGTAGTCCTCCACTTCCATTTCGTAGTCGTCAGATCCGAGAACCTCTCTTATTAATTCGTTGAAGTTGAGATGCTTGGGCTCGCCTCTCGCTTTTGCCCTACATCGAGAGGGACAAGATTTTTCACATGAGTCTTCGTTTAAAAAGCATAGAGAAGGGCATATGACATCATTGTATCCGCTAAGTAGTTGCGAAACAGTGTTGGCGCAACATGCTCTCTTTAAGAATATGAGCCCTTTGTTCAAAGCCCTCTCCTTAATGAGGGATTGCACAAAGTGGTTAACCCTCACGTTGACAAACGTGCTTTGCAACTTGTCGGGGTCGACCTTTAAGTACCGGACAACATCAACGCCCTCACTCATCAACCTTCTTATTATACTTGATGACAACCTCAAGTTTCCGACGACCACGCCATAAGCTCCTGAAGCTTTCGCTTGCTCTACGATCTCGTCTATTTCTTCAACTTTTAAACCTGGCAATAGGGGCCTCATGAAAATGAATGGCTTAAACCCTTTGCTCCTGAGCCTACCTACGAGCTCTAACCTCTTAAAGGGATGTGGAGCTCTCCTTTCTAAGTCCACATACTGGCTCAGAGTCGTCACCGTAACCAAGATCGAGAGCTTAGAGTTACTGGCTCTTGCAAGTTCATCGATGCTTTCATCATTTATGACCATTTTGGTTGAGACTTGGCAAGGATTGCCCAAGTACTCTCTTATAGCCTTTAGGTACTCAAGAGTCTTTGGCAATACGCTTGGAAGAAAGGGCTCTGTTACGCTACCAAATGCTAAGTAGGTACCCCACCTAGTTGGGTAGAAGTACTTGTTGAAGAGGAGGGCGGTTACGAGCTGAAGCCCGCTAAGAGAGTAGGGGGTGACGTGCTTACTAAAGCCCATGTCGTAGATGTAGCAGTAACTGCATTGCATTGGACAGCCGATGCCCGGATGTATCGTCAGGCCGCAACCTATAGGCTTTCGCCTCGAGTGCCAATCGTTCTTTGCCACCTTAAGCTCCTCATCTTTCAACCTTTCTTGGACTGCCTTAAGTAGCTCCTTTTTTAGCCACACAGGATTACTGTTGCCAGTAAGTGCCGTCATAGCTTCCTGCACATAACCTCTCTTTAACGTTTAAATACATTTGTCGTCTCTCTTAGGAGCGAGGGATGACGAGGCTGACCTACTCTGAGGGGTGAAAAAATGTACCTCAACCGACCTCAATAGGAGGCTCGCTAGCGTGAAGGTTAAAGTGAACTTCTTAGCCGTTCTTAGGGGTTTGGCTAAGACGAGCTCTGTCGAGGTCGAGGTTCGTCAAGGGCTAAGTATAAGAGATGTGATTTATTTAGCGTGTAAAGACAATGAAATCCTCTTCAAGAGGGTCTTTGAGTCTAGCGGAGAAAAGATTAGGAGCGACATAATAGTCTTAGTTGATGGCGTTGACGTAAATTTAATGGGCGGCTTATATTCTTCAGCGGACAACATTAACGAGATCACGCTAATACCTTCAGTTCACGGGGGGTCTACGACCTCGGCCACAGCGGACAAAGCAAAAAAGTTGCTAACCCTTATGATGAGTGAAAAAGGGGGTGAAATGGATTTAAGGGTATTGCACATAAGGTTGAAAGAGGAGTTGCCATCACGAGAAGTTATTCGACTGCTTGAGAGAACTTTTGAGGGTACCGACGTCGTGTGGGCAGCGTCACGACCTGGACTAGCTCTATCGCCGCTTCATGTATTTTTTGTCTTCTATCATACGATTAAGGCCTTCGCCTTGGGGAAGAACATAAGCAACAAATTCAACATAGAGTTCCTCTTGCGTCTTGCCTGCGAGAATCAAATAGTCTGCGCGCTAGAAATCGCAGGGATGGGCGATAGAGCTAGGGAGTTTTACCTTTACATATTGTCACTAAGTAGAGGGACCTCCGACGAGAGGCTTAAGCTCCTGTTCTCTACCCCCTTCATAAAGGAGGTAGAGCAGCTCGACTTCTCTCGACCATGCGAAGCAAGGCCCTTACTTAAAATCCTCCGTATAAGCGACGAAGAGCTACGCACGACTAGCTATAAATCCTCGGCCTTAAGCCCTGAGCTGAAGAGCGTTTTGACGAGGACGTCCCTATTGAATACTTAGGAGGTAGTTATCTTCACTATAGAAACTATGTCTTCTGGCCTCAATATTGCTATCCCCACGTCTTTGCCGATGATCTCTATTTGCAGAATTTTATCAGGATTTTTCAGGTTGACCTTTCTATTGACTTCTTCGGCTATCTCTTCTATAAGCCTTCGGCTACTTATACCGGAGACCCTCTTATTTACGGTTATTCGATAAGTCTCGCCCTCGCTTATCTTCTTATTGGCAAACGAGACGGCAACCCTCTTTATCTCCTCAATATCATCGCTTGTGACAGCATCTATCGGGGTGAGCTTAAGCGTATACCTAACGTCCCACGGCCTTTCCTTAGCTATCTCTCCTATTTTCTTAGAGGCCTCGTAGGCGTCCAGCTTAGTCTTCACCAATAAGAGGCCGGGGACTAGAGCCCTACGCACCTCTACTTGGTCGTCGCCTAGCTCTCGAAAGAGGTACCACAGCTCACTGATACAGTCGTCCTCCCTATTTCGATACGTCGACACTAACAAGTTGAACTTCACCGACGACACCTTCGTGTGTGTTTTATAAGGAAGACCTTTAAAAGCTTCCCTAAAGAATTTGATCGGTAACTTTAAATAAAGCCATAACTCTTCAGAAAGCGCTTCAGGGGGCGTGGAAATGGAGGAAGAATGGGAGGAATGGGAAGAGGAGGAGGAATGGGAAGAGGAGGAATGGGAAGAGGAGTGGTGATGACCCCCATTCATTTTTGATTTAAGTCTTGAACCCTGACGACACGCGACCCCCGATTTGCTTAGTTATCGGGAAACGCTTTGTTAATTATGATAATAAGATGAAGAGGTCTGTAAAAGCAAACGTATTGTAGGCGACCATGAAGTAGGTGAATGATTTATTGAGTCGTCGTGTAGCTCAATTTTGCTAAAACGATTCTGAAGTCCGATGGAGGGGAATACCATGCCCCGAATAGCCGTCATAGACAAAGACCTCTGTAAACCGAAAGAGTGTTACAAGGAGTGCCTCCGCTTCTGCCCACTGGTCAAAAATAAAGTGATGGCCATCGAGATGAGCGAGGAATCTCAAAGGCCGATGATAAAGGAGAACCTTTGTGTAGGGTGCGGTATTTGCGTCAAGAAATGCCCATTCTCGGCTATAACTATAGTCAACTTGCCAGAGGAGATAGGGCGTGAGTGTGTTCATCAGTACGGAGCCAATGGCTTTAGGCTATACAGGCTCCCCCCGCCTAGAAGAGGCCAAGTCTTAGGTTTGATAGGCCCCAACGGCACGGGAAAGACCACGATACTTCGCATTTTAGCTGGCGACCTCGTGCCGAACCTCGGAAACATAGAGCTTCGACTAACGAGGGACGACGTAGTGCGCTTTTTTGCAGGCACCGAGCTTCAGCCATACTTTCGAGATTTGTATTCCGGGAAATTACGCATTGTACATAAAATACAACATGTTGACCTAATATCTAGATATGTTAAGGGCACCGTCAAAGACCTCCTCACTAAAGTTGATGAGAAGGGCTCGTGGAGGGATTTAGCGAAGGAGCTCGACTTAATTGACATAGCTGATAGAGAGGTCTCAGCCCTGTGCGGCGGGGAGTTGCAGAGGTTGGCCATAATAGCCGCGTGTAGCCGAGAAGCCGACGTCTACATATTTGACGAACCGGCAAGCTATCTCGACGTAATGCAGAGGCTCAGAGTCTCAAAGGTCATAAGGTCACTCTCGCAAGAGGGAAAGGCCGTCGTCGTGGCCGAGCATGACCTTGCGATACTAGACTACGCCTCGGACAAGGTGTGCATCATGTACGGCAAGCCAGGGGCCTATGGCATAGCCTCTCAGCCATACGGGGTCCGAGTGGGCATAAACATATACCTCGATGGCTACATACCCGGCGAGAACGTGAGATTCAGGAGCGAGCCCGTAAAATTCAGGCTAAGACCTAGGCCTAGGGAATCACTTGCCGTCAACGAGCTCTTCTCGTGGCCCTCCTTCAAAGTCGAAGTGGGAGGGGTCTTCGAGCTCACCGTAAATCAAGGGGTCGTGCACGAGGGGGAGGTTATCGGTATACTGGGTCCTAATGGAATCGGCAAGACTACGTTCGTGAGGTCCCTCTTGGAGGGCATATCGAAGGAAGGAAAGAGCGAGATAAGGCTGAGTTACAAACCACAATACTTGACACCTGAGAGCGACGAAGTTGTATACGACTACTTGTCGAGGAATTTAGGGAGCGTGTTATCTTCTTCTTGGTTCAAGAGCGAGATATGCCAGCCGTTCATGCTCGAACACCTCTTCGATCGTAAGCTATCATCCCTAAGCGGCGGAGAACTCCAACGAGTTAGCATAGCGTGTGCATTGGCCAGAGAGGCGGACATTTACCTGTTAGACGAGCCCTCGGCTTACTTAGACGTAGAACAACGCTTGATGATGGCAAAGCTCGTCAGGAAGATCGTCGACGAGAGGAAGGCCGCGGCCTTCGTCGTTGAGCATGACCTCGTCGTAATGGACGCCGTCGCTGATTCGATAATGGTCTTTAGCGGTAAGCCCGGAGTCTACGGTGTTGCTTCGAGCCCCATGGACTTGAGGAGTGGCTTCAACGCCTTCTTGAGAGAAGTCGACGTGACCTTTAGGAGAGACCTTCACAGCGGGAGGGTTAGGATAAACAAGCCGGACTCCTATCTCCACAGGAAGCAGAAGAGCATAGGAGAGTACTATTACATACCTGAGAGGGAGGAGGCAGAGGAAAAGGAGGGACCATGAATTACATGATCAAGGCTAAAGGTTTATATGGTCATCTCACAGTTTTTTAACTGGGTGACCTTTCGTGCCGCAAAAAGTCACCATTAGCTTGATAAAAGCCGATGTGGGCTCTCTTTGCGGACACCACGTCGTCCATCCCAAACAACTAGAAGTGGCCCGCAAACGGCTTGAAGAGGCCAAGAAAAATGGAATCATTATGGACTACTACGTCTTCAATTGTGGCGACGACTTGGAATTGTTGATGACCCACACTAAGGGAGAAGGCGACCCGGAGATCCATGGCTTAGCTTGGAACACATTCAAGGAGGTCACAGAGAAGGTTTCAAAACCTCTAAAGCTCTACGCGGCCGGACAGGACCTCCTCTCAGACACCTTCTCAGGCAATGTGAAGGGGATGGGCCCTGGAGTTGCCGAGATGGAGATAACCGAGAGGCTCAGCGAGCCAATAGTAGTGTTCGCAGCCGATAAGACTGAGCCCGGAGCTTGGAACTACCCCCTTTACAAGATCTTCGCGTCACCAGATAACACCGCTGGTTTAGTAATAGATCCCAGCATGCACGAAGGCTTCATATTTAGGGTCATGGACGTCGTAGAGGGAAAGGTTGTCGACCTCAGTTGCCCTGAAGAGCTTTACAGCTTAGTGGCGCTCTTGGGCACGACGGGGAGGTACGTCGTCGAGAAGGTTCTGAGAAAAGTGGATAGAGAGATTGCTGCCGTGGCCACCACGACGAGGCTCAGCTTAATAGCTGGCAAGTACGTCGGCAAGGATGACCCCGCCTTAATAATCAGGGCCCAGCACGGCTTTCCAGCCGTCGGTGAAATACTAGCGCCTTTCGCGTACCCCCACCTCGTGGCAGGTTGGATGAGGGGCTCGCACTATGGTCCATTGATGCCAGTAAGTCTGAAGCATGCGCGTTGCACTTTCTTCGACGGCCCGCCTCGAGTCGTAGCTCTTGGCTTCCAGCTGACAAACGGCGAGTTAATAGGCCTTACGGGCTCTGAGCCCGCCGACCTATTCGATGACCCGGCCTTTGACGTGGCAAGGACTATCGCGATGCAGATAGCTGACTACATGAGGAGGATGGGAGAGTTCATGCCGGCTAGGGTCGGACCTGAAGAACTAGAGTACACGACATTACCCAAGATATTGGTGAAGCTTAAGGACAGGTTCAGGCACGTTTAGAACCCTTCTTCTCTTCATTTATGACCGTCAAGATCCTGGCTATGGTCTTTTTTATAATCCTCACTCTGCCGGGGTTTTCGAGCGGAGCCCCTGAAGCCTGTTGGGTCCTAAGCCTCAGGAGCTCTGCTTTTAGTTCTCTGAGTTTGGCAAGCCTCTCTTCTTTAGACATTTTCCCTATATCCTTAACCTTGAGTATCGCCACAACCCTCGCTCTCGCTTTTTACGAAGACCTTGCTCTTGTCTAACTCCTCTGTGGCCTTAACCGCCGAAGGCAAGAATATCTCGACCTTTATGCCTATTTTGCCCTGCTTTAAGAGTGCGTGCTCGACGGCTACGTCCACGTGCTCTTGCGATAACTGGCCAGCTTTTAAGACTATCCCTGACCGAAGCTTCTCATACCTAGCTCGTTCAGTCCTGAGCTTGCCTTTGATCCTTATCTCAGCGCCGAGAGCACCGGCCTCCATTATTTGGTTTAAAGCTATGTAGGCAGCCCTTCGAAAGTGTATGCCCCTTTCGAGAGCGTTCTTGATTCTTTGAGCCATTATCCTAGCGTTAAGCTCTGGGACTTCAATTGGTGCTACCGCGATTTGGGGCCTCTCGATCCCGAAAGTCTTCTCTAACTTCTGCGTTAATTCATGGACTGTAGAGCCATGTTTTCCTATGACCATTCCCGGCTTTTCTGCATAAATGGTCACGTTAGTGCCGAGAGGCGTCTTCTGTAAGTCCACTTTAACGTAGCCAGCCCTCTCCAGCTCGCGTTTTAGAAAGGAGTCTACGTCAAGCCTTTTTAACGCTTTAGTGATGAAGCCTTTCTCTATGTCCGGCATGAAACCCCCTTTGCTCGCGATTTTCTAGACCTCTTTGACCGCTACCTCTATATGAACCAACTGCTGGAAGAACGGAGTGGCCCTGCCGAACGCCCTCGGTATGTACTTCCTGATGACAGGTCCCTTGTGCGCGGCGGCGTGCACTATGACTAGCCTCTCGACATCGAGGCCTTTGTTCTCAGCATTGGACTCCACATTCCTCAATATCTTCAATACTTCTTTCACAACTCTTATGGGATAGCCACCGCTTGGATGCTTGTTTATATTACCATGATGTGCGCGCTTTCTGTTGAAAGTGGTAAAGGGAATCATGACCTCCCTCTTTAAAACCCCCTCTAGTAGCTTCTTGGCTTCGTCGAGCTTTCTACCCTTTATGAACCGGCAAACCTCCACCGCCTTCTTCCAACTTATCCTCAAGTCTCTTCCACTGGCTATGGCCATTTTCTCAGGCTCGTAGACTTGAAGAGAGTAGCCAAATTCCGGCATAGAGCTACCTTCTCTCTTCAATACTGTTAGCGCTGGGAAAAAGAGGACTCTCACCTATTAGGTTTCCGCTTTAAAAAGTAATTCTTATAACTGGAGTAGCTCAAAAAGAAGCGAGAGGTCTATGTCGAGCAAGTTTACGTATAGGGGCTATACCTTAGAGCGGTTGCTAGAGATGCCCATGGACGAGTTCATAAAGTTACTCCCAGCGAGGCAAAGGAGATCTCTTTTAAGGGGCCTGAACGAGGAGAAGAGGAAGCTCCTCGAGAAAATGAGAGAGCTTAAAAGCGGCAAGAGATCTACGGTTAGAACGCACATCAGGGACATGATAATATTGCCTGAAATGGTTGATACGACCATCCATGTCTATAATGGTAAAGAGTTCGTTCCTGTCACGATAACTGAAGAGATGATAGGACATTACCTAGGAGAGTTCGCTCCTACGTGCAAGAAGGTGGAGCATGGCGAGCCTGGGCTGAGAGCGACGCGAAGCTCGATGTACGTGCCCCTGAAGTAGGAACGTCGTAAGGGAGATAAGGCCTAGCCTTAAGGCACAAAGGGCCCGAAGTCGGCGATTAAGAGACCTAGTTCATTTCACTCTCTTTTACCGGTCCTCTTGCTAGATATGTGTCCAACCTTCGCTCCCGGAGGCGTTCCGTGGCTCACGGGCGAGCTACCCTTTGGATGGGCTCCTCCGCCGTGAGGATGCGCATAAGCGCCCATCGCTTTGCCACGGACCTCGGGGTACTTCCACGCCTTAACTTTTGACAAGTGGTATTTAGCGCCAGCCTTCACGAAGGGCTTCTCTGTCCTCCCGGCGCCGGCTACGGCTCCTATGGTTGCTCTTGCTAAGCCGTTGACGAGCTTTGTCTCCCCTGAGGGCAAGCTAATGTACACGCCCTCGGTCGAATGGCTTAATACGATGGCATAGCACCCCGAGCCCCTGACTAAGCGTCCGCCATCGCCGTAGGAGAGCTCCACGTTGAAGACCTTGGTCCCATCAGGTATGCTCCTCAGGGGCAGTATGTTGCCCGGAGCTATCTCGGCCTTGTCCCCTATTTGTACCCTCTGTCCTACCTTGATCCCCTCGGCAGCGACGTTGAAGAACTTCACTTCGTGTGGCAGACTAATTAACGCCAACGGCGCCCCTCTGCCTGGATCATGAATTATCGCCTCTACCCTCCCCTCAATCAGGCCCTCACACTCCCTCTTACTTAAGTTAGGATACTTGGCAGGGCCTTTGTGTAACCACCTTGGGGATCTGAAGACGGAGCCTCCACGGCCTTTGCGTTGAGCTAATATGCGCTTGCCCATAACGACCACCCTACAAGATGCCCAGCTTAACTGCTACGTCTGAAGCCTTGTGCTCAGGCTTTAATTTCACGAAGGCCTTCTTCTCCCCTTTCGGGACTATAGAGGTGTTGACCTTTTCGACCTTGACGTCAAAGAGCTTTTCGACGGCCTCTTTTATGCGGAGCTTGTTAGCCCTTAAGTCGACGATGAAGGTCAAGGTGTTGCTCTTCTCAATCAACGATAGAGCTTTCTCTGAGACCACAGGCCTCAGGACAACGTCATAGTACTTCAAGGTTTTTTCACTGACTTTTTCGCTACTCACTTTTCACACACCATTTCAGCTAATGCCTCTATGGCGCCCTCACTCCATAAGGTCAAGCGTCCCGGAACTCCTCCCGGGGCTAAGTGCAGGACCGATAGATTTTTGACGTAGGCAACGGTGACCCCTGGGAGGTTCCTAAAGGCCTTCACGGCCTCGCACTTTCCGGAGAAAACCACGAGCAAGCTCTTGCCCTCCTTATACCTCCTCCCTCTCATCTTCCCCTTGCCCGCTCTTATCTTGGTCCTTTTGCGCACTCTCTCTACATCGCTCCATAGCCCCATCTTCGCCAAGAACTCTTTGGCCTGCTTGACAGTCTCCATCCCCTCTATCTCTGCCTTCACCACTATCGGCAAGGAGATTTCTGGTGGAAGTATATGGCCTCTCTTTTCCACGAGCTCCCTGATGGCAGTCGCGGCTATCGCGGATTTGATGGCGAGTCGCTTTTCTTTCTTGTTTATCCTTTCGCGTATTTTCTTCTCGACTGTTGGTGCATGGGCCCTCCTCCCTCCGACGGCCATCGTCACGAAGGCAGCGCTCGCTGCGCGTGGGTACCTCCCTCCCTTGACCCTGGGGACCCTAGCAATGCCATAGCCCACCCCCCAACTTTCAGCCGAAGTCCTCTTACCAGCCATGGGGTCCCTGCCTTGAGGCTGTATCCTTGCCGTGAGCGCCGCCAAGTAAGCCCGCTTTATCACGTCCTCCCTGACCTCATAGCCGAAGACCTCCGGTAGCTCTATTTTCCCTGCCTCTCTTCCTTCGAGGTCATAAACCGTAGCTACCTTGACTGGTCCTTGCACCGCTAACCACCCTGTTTAGAGTCTATGTTTATGCTCACTATTTTAGGAGGGCTCGTGGGCGCGTCCTTCAGAGGCCTTATAGGGAACCTCAACCTCACGAGCCTACCTCTAGGCCCTGGTACCGAGCCCAATAACACTATGTAAGGCCCTCTAACAATGCCGTAGCCGACAAAACCCCCCTTGACCGTCACACTTAATCCATCTTCTCCCATTTTTATTATGCGCTTGTTGTACTCGGTTCGCTGGTGGAATCCCAGCTGTCCAGGCCTTGGTATGCTATACATCATGTCGGGCTTCTGGGGGCTCGCCGTACCGGTTCTTCGATGGCCTTTGCGGTGCTTGTGCCATCGGGGCATAATTTTCACTCCGTATCTCTTCACCACGCCTTGAAAGCCCTTGCCCTTGGTTATGCTGATGACATCGACGTATTGTCCTTCCTTAAATATATCTGGGGCCCTTACCTCTTTCCCAAGTATCGATAGCGCGTAATCCCAAGCTTCTTCGACGTTCTTGGCTGCGACCTTTATCTCCATAATTTCGGGGGTCTTCTTCTTCAGTCCAGATAATCTTGGTTGAGTACACGCGAGGACCCTGACCTCTGCGACCTCGTTCAATAACTGTTGGGCCCTCGCTATCTTCTCTTCTTTGTTGTAGTTCTTGGAGAGCGACGTTTTCCTCTCCAAGTCTTTCGGGAGGTTGTCTGCTAAGACCTCGAAAACGCTCCTAAGCCCATAGGGAGTTGAAGAGTAGAGCCTTATTCCGCACACGAAGAGGGGCGGGGCATCGAGTATGGTGATCGCCTTCACAACCTCTCTACCGTAAAACGGGCTCGTTGGTCTGTCCTCGATTACGACACCGTGAGTCATGCCCGCCTTGTACGCGGCGAAGCCCAGCAATTGCGGTTTCTCGACTTCGACCTGAGGCCAATTTCTTATCCTAGCGACGACACTCTTAGCTCTCACCCGTGGGTAGAAGCCCAGAGATCCGCGACGAGGCTGATGAACGCTTCTCCCCAATTCCTAATCCCTCGGAGTTTTCAGCTCAACGGCGTTGAAGAGTAAAATCCCCCAGCCCCCTATTTAATCTTTTATTTCCTTAAGACGGACAGTCCTTCGACCTCGTAGCGAAGTAAGTTGATTATCGCAAGCGTCGAGTACAGCGCTTCTTCGACCCTCACGGTTTTAGTTCCCTGCCCAGGCACGAAGTTCAGGGTCATGTGAACCTCCTCGTCTAGATCAAATCCCTCTCTCTTTGCTATCTCGTAGAGCCCCCTAAGCGGCGAGCCGAATATCAAGAGCATCTTCTCGTACTTCCTCATTAACTCTAGGAGATTTTGCACTTCTCTGTGCACTTCTCTACCATATCTAGAAGTCGCTATGACTAGAGCATCTCCCTTAAACGAAGATATCATCCCCTTGAGGTTTAAATTCGTCACGTCGACCGTGAATCCGAAGTAATGAGGCACCTCGCCCCTCTCGACTTCTTTAACTTCAGCAACTTCGTTGCCCCTTTTAATGATCCTCAAGATTACCCTATCACCCCTCCTCAACTTTCTCGAGCTTTGAAATGCAAGAGGGACCTCGACCCCCACATCGGCCAAATACCTTCCTCTAGCACTGCCTATCACGAGCCCTTCTCGATAGCAGATCTCGGGCAAGTCCTTTACGCTCTTTTCTATTGGATGGTTAGGGGTGTTTAGAGGTGGCAGCAGGCCTACGTATTTTAGGCTAGGATCAAGGGAGAAGACTCTCTTCCTGAAGTACTGCGGACAGGTTAAGTAGTTGAAGAGCTTTCCCAAGAGGGCCCTCTCATCGACGCCCTCGGCCTCATCGCAGTATATGATTAGTTGCTCAACCTTAAATATGGCTAGGGCCCTGGCCATGAATCCGACTTTGATAGTCTTCTCAAGTAGAGAGTTTGCCTCAGCTAAGGCCGTCGATGGCAATGCGACTGCTATCCTCAATTAATAGTCCCCTCGAGAGAGTTTATAGCCCCCCTCTCACAAGTTTAACTGGCCGATGAAGAGCTTGCCGAGTGTTGAAACTGAAAATGAAAGGCCATTCATGAGCTGAGGCCCTGAGCTGGTGATCAACATTGTGGCGCTTTGTTTCTCATAAGGCCTCAGTAAACACGCCATTTTTAGGGTCTTTAATTAGGATTTACGGTAGGACGGTAGTAAGTAGCAACACGATAGTCGATGATATGGTGGTGTTGGGCTACCCTACTCGTAAGAACTTGGCTAAAGTCTTAGAGATGAGGGTGCGACCTCAAGACTTAGACCAGGCCTTTGACAAAGTGAGCGAGGGTTGCATCATTGGAGAGAGTTGCATGATACGTAGCGGTTGCATCATCTATGAGCGGGTCAAGATAGGTAATCGAGTCCAGCTCGGGCATAACGTGCTCGTTCGTGAAGATACCGAGATAGGCGACGGCTCAAGTATTGGGTCTTATACCATAATAGAGGGTGAAGCTTGCATAGGCTCTCAGGTTAACGTCCAATCGAACGTCTTTATACCCAGGCGTACCGTGGTAGAGGACGACGTCTTCTTAGGCCCTGGAGTGGTCATAACGAACGACAAGTATCCCCCAAGCGGTAAAATAGTCATGACTAGAATATGTAAGGGAGCTATTATCGCCGCCAACGCCGTAATCATTGCAGGGGTAAAGGTGGGGCCCAACTCATTTGTCGCGGCTGGCAGCGTAGTGACGAAGGACGTTCCAGAAGGCGTCGCCGTAAGGGGGAGCCCTGCCAAGCCTTTCAGCGAAATGGGTGACTTCTTGAGGAAGAGGGAGGAGTACCTCAAGTCGATCTGAAAAGCTGAGCGCATCAGATGTCCAAGACGAACTTAATTACGTATTCGTCGCCCTCCTTTTTTATCTCCATTAAGTGATACGTTGCAGCTTTTATGGCTGTCTTCGACTCATGACGCTTGGCATCGTATTTTTCGCCGAGTACTACTGCTTTTAGTTTAAAGCCGTTCTCGTTTCTGCTCACTTTCTCAACCTTTATTTCTGAGCCCAAGAACCCTCTTGAGTCAAAGAGGTATATCAATCCCTCGAGCCAATTGTAGAGCAAGGAGTATAAGTCGAAACCTTCGACCGCGACCTCCACCCTCTCCTGCTCTTTAACACGGCTCACGTCGGTCATGACCTCATAAACTGCCATTCCGCTGAGAGCAAAGGCCTCCTCTAAGCTCTTGGCCCTAACCTCGACGTAGACGTCAGATGGATGGTCTAAGAACTTTATGCTCATACCGATCCCTTCGTCGAGTAACACTTGTTGTGACGCCGGGAGCGGGATTCGAACCCGCGCGCCCCAATGGGGCACCAGCTCTCAAGGCTGGCGCCTTGGTCCGCTCGGCCATCCCGGCCCAAAATTACTCGGCTCTTCGCTCAACTAAAAACTTTGTCTTCCTTCTCCACTCTTTCGTAAGTGTATTTTGACCCCCAGTCCATCTACGTCCCACTCCTTTGCGTACCAGCCTTCTCCGGTCACGTCCACTTTACTACCCATCTTTAACTCCCTAGCCCTGACTTCACTCTTCAAGTAATCTACGTTCTTTGTGCTCAAGATGTTTAGAACGCCCTCGTCCGCCTCGATTGCTAGATCTATGTAATCTTCGATGTTTAAGTTAAGCTCCTTGCGCATGTACTGTATTCTACGGACGAGCTCCCTAGTTAAGGCCTCGGCCTCAAGCTCTCTGTCTCGCGTCGTGTTCATGCATACTAACATGCGTTTGCCCAAGGTGAAAGCCCAACTCTCATAGTCCTCGACTCCGATCACTTTTACGTCCTCGTTGTTCAGCGATATCTCCTCGACTTCTACGTTAACATTTACCTTACCGTGAACACAAAGTTCTTTTACCATCTTCTTGACATCGGCCTTATCCAGCTGTTCGAGGAGCTTTGCCATCTTAGGCCTCAGAGCCCTCTTGACCTTACCTTCCTGAACCATTACCTTTAACCTCATGTTATTGGGTATGGCAGTTGTGATAACGACGTTTCGGGCGTTGGCTTGCTCGCGTAGCGCTTTATGAAACGCGCCTAGCTTCGCGGCCTGTCCCTCATCGAATACCACAACGACGACGTCGGAGACTGGCCATCTACCCTTGAGCTTGGCTTTCTGCCTCGCGCTTGCCACAAGCGTTAGCGCCTCCATGAGTAGCGATGCGCCTTCTTCAAGCTCTTTCTTGATGAACTTGGCCTCGGTCGAGGGCCAATTAAGCATGAACAAGCTTTCTTCCTTTAAGCCGCCGAACTTCTTCAAGAACGCCTGGTACAACCATTCAGCTAAGTGTGGGACGAAGGGGGCCATGAGTCTGAGAGCCTTATCGAGCACATAGTACAATACGCTATAAGTCATGAGCTTCTCGACGTTCTCCTCTTCTAGCCAAACCCTCCTCCTAATGAACCTTATGTAGCCATGGCTCAGGTCCTCGACAAAGAAGTTGACTATGGCCTTCGCCGCTTCGTGTATGTTATACGTCTCGATGTTTGAGGTCACTTCTTCGATGGTGGTCTGAATCTTCGAGAGGATCCACTGGTCTTCTGGATAAAGCTTGTTGATAAACAAATCTATTGGGTATTTTTTGTAATCAAATTTATCGAGATCCATGTATGTATTGGCAAATTTGAATACGTTGAAGATTATATTCAAGGTGCGTTTGACCGACTTCAACTCTTCGATGTCGAAGTTCAACGATTCCCAAGGAGCCGCTTTCATGACTAAGTACAAGCGCAAGGGATCAGCTCCTTCGGCTTCTATGACGTCGCGAGCCCAAATGACATTTCCTCTGCTCTTCGACATCTTCTGGCCTAGTTTATCGAGCACGTGGCCTTGACATAACACGCTCTTGTAAGGAGCTTTACCGAACAACATCACGCTCGTGAAGATCAGCGAGAAGAACCACCCTCTTGTCTGGTCAACCGCCTCGGTTATGAAGTCGTAGGGAAACAACTTCTCAAACAGCGCTTTGTCTTCCAGGTAGTCAATGCTTGCAGCGTGCGCTACTCCAGAGTCTAGCCAGCAATCAAGCACATGCGGCTCTCTCCTCATCTCGCCCCTGCAATTCGGGCATCTGAGCCTGACGGCGTCGATCCACGGCCTATGAAGCTCCACGTCCTCGAGGCGGGTTAAGGCCAAGCTCTTGAGCTCTTCAATTGAGCCCACGCAGACCCTGTGCCCGCACTTTGTGCACGTCCAGATGTTCAAGGGCGAGCCCCACACCCTTAAGCGCGAAATGCACCAATCCCTAGCGTTGACGATCCAGTCGTGGAACCTAGCCTTACCTGCCCACGGCGGGGCCCACCTCACCTTCTCGTTCTCCTCCAAGATCAAGCTCTTTATGGGCTCTATGCGCAAGAACCACTGCCTGTCGGCTCTGTAGATTAAGGGGGTGTCGCACCTCCAGCAACGAGGGTACTCGTGAAGTATCGTCTCCTCGTAGGCCAACAGCCCCTTCTTCCTCAAGTCTTCAATGATGACCCTGTTGGCCTCCCTTACGTACATGCCCCTGTATTTGCCAGCTTTGTCCGAATAGAATCCGTTGACCTCCACCGGGCAGAACACAGGTAACGAATACCTCTTGCCTATTTCGAAGTCCTCGGGTCCATGAGCTGGGGCTATGTGCACACATCCACTACCTTCCTCCATGCTAACTCCTTGATCACACGTTATTATGTGAGAGGCATGGTGGTCCTTGTGCTCGGGCACTTCGTCTAGAAGCGGGTGTAGGTACTTGGTACCCTCAAGTTCCGATCCAAGGAACTTCCTGAGTATTTTGTACCCCTTTATCCCCACCTCTACCATGACCTTCTCCAAGAGCTTCTCGGCCAAAATCCACCTCTCGCCTCCCACCTCGACCTCGACGTAGTACTCGTCCGGATGCAAACACACGGCCTCGTTAGCTGGCAGGGTCCAGGGGGTCGTGGTCCAAATGACTACGTACGTGGACTCCCTATCGAGCAACGAGATCTTCACGTAGATCGAGGGATCTTCTATGCTCGCATAGCCCAAAGCGACCTCTTGGTCTGAGAGAGGGGTCTCGCAACGAGGGCAAAATGCTATTACCTTAAGATCTTCGACTAGTAGCCCTCTTTCATACGTTTGCTTCAGGGCCCACCATATGAACTCTATGTACTCTTTACGCCTCGTTTGATATGCGCTGTCGTAGTCGAGCCACAGGCCTAGTAGCTCTGAGGCCTTCCTCCAATGGCCTAAGTAGTAGTCCACGAGCTTATTGCACTCCTCCACGAACCTTTCGTAGCCCACGACCTCTATGTCCTTCTTTGACCTCAGGCCCAAGTTCTTCTCGACCTCAAGCTCGACTGGCAGGCCTTGGGTGTCCCAGCCGGCACGGTGCCACACGTCAAAGCCCTGCATGAGCTTGAACTTAATGACTATGTCCTTGAGCGTCCTACCTCTTGCATGACCCACGTGCATGAAGCCATTTGTTGTGGGCGGACCCTCCAAGAAGCTGAAGAGCCCTCTCCCCTTCCGTGCCTCGAAGCACTTGTTTATTACGTCGTTGTCGTGCCAGAAAGCCCTCACGCAATGCTCAACCTTCAACGGATCGTAACTCTTCATCTCCATGCCCATCATCTCTCACGTTACTAGGCCGGCTCAAGTCCTTTACCATGCTCAGATGTTATGATTACGTCTCTCAACACTAGAGCCGTCAAAAGTTTTAAACTTTAAAGTACGGACTGGGCTTGTCAGCTAGGTGGTCCTTTCATGCCCTTTGCGTGCGTTGCTTTAATAGGAGGACAAAGACAATTTTAGCGTCCCTCGGCGCGAGGAACGTGATCGAAGATGGCATCGTTAATGTCATGTCCCTCAGGTGGTGAAGTACATTGAATAAGCCAGAGGTTTGGAGGGCGGTTTACGAGAAATTGTTTAGACTTAGGCCGCTCATAGTCGTGGCCTTGCTCTTAATGGCCTACGCCCTAGGCTGTTACCTGAGGTCTCTGCCGCGGTTTTCGGATCAGCACGTCCTGACGGGCGACGACCCCTACGTGCACCTAAGGTACGCCGAGGCGCTCTTGAGCGGCTCCATGCCCTCCAACGACACCCTGAGGTACTACCCTCAGGGGTTCAACACCAAGTACGAGCTACCCTTGGTCTCGTGGTTCATAGCTGGCTTCTCTTGGCTGACTGGCTTGCAACCGATCGACGTGGCCATACTGTTGCCAGCCCTCTTCGCCCCCCTGATAGTGATACCGGTGTTCTTCATCACTAGAGCGCTCACGAGATCCATGACCGCCGGCGTAATAGCCGCCTTCCTGTCAGCCGCCGCCCCAGCCTTCCTCCTGAGGTCCTTCGAGGGCTTCTGTGACAAGGAGGCCTTCACGACGCCCTTGATGTTCGCGGGCCTCGCCCTCGCCCTCTCGTCATTTAACCTCGTGACCGCCCAAGGGCGCAAGCGCAACTTGATAGCGTCAGTAGCGCTTGCAGTAGCGTCCGGCGCGCTCATCGGTGTCGCGGCCATCGGCTGGGTGGGTTCTCTATTCGCGTACCTCGTCCTAATGGCTTACGCCCTGCTAATGGCGCTCTTCGGCAAGGACGGTAAGAGCCTCAGCCTCATTTCCATACCCTACCTACTGGCGTTGATGGTGTCAGGCGTTTTTGTTGCCCTCTTCACAATCAGGCACGGCGGTCTGGACTTCTTCAGGTCGATAATGTTCCTCGCTCCTGTAGGCGCGGCCATCCCCCTAATGGCCCTGAGCAAAGTCAAGAGGAGATACGTCGTCGCCATACTGATAGTCTTAGCGGCGGTCTTTTGGTTGACAGAGCTTAATTACGTCTTCAGGCTGGTGGACTGGCTCTTCGGTAGCAAAGGGCTAGTCCGCTCGACGGTCGCGGAGTCCCAAAGACCTGTTGCTTACGATGTGTGGAACCAAGTGGGCTTACCACTCATATTTGCGGTCTTTGCGCTTGTGCCGAGAAGCCTGAAGGATCCAAAGGACAGGAACAATTATCTATTCATGGTGTCGCTCTTCGGCGTGTCCGCCGTCCTCGCGTCCTCTGAGACGAGACTATTGATGTTCTTGTCGATGGCCGTGGCGGTGATGGCCGGGGACGTGACGTCAAGGCTCATAAATCATTACGGTTCTAGGCTCTTCGTCAGGTGGAAGAAAGGCTTGAGGCTCAATCGAGAAGCGGTGATGGGCCTCGGCCTCTCAATGGCGTTAGCAGTACTGGCCATCCTATCGTTATTCGCCATTCCCACGTATTCTTCTGGATATGGCCCGGTCGTCAGCCATGCAATGCTATATGAAAACATAGGCATGAGCGGTCATAATTATTGGCTAGGGGCGCTTCTATGGCTGAGAGAAAACACGGATCAAAACGCCATAGTAATCTCTTGGTGGGACTACGGCTACTTAATACAATACTACGCCAATAGGACCACAATCGTAGACCCCGGGAATGTACATGAGTGGAGGAACGTCGAGGTAGCAAAGTTCTTCATGTCGGAAAGCGAAGAGGAGTCACTAAAGATTTTGAAGAGAAGCTTCGGCTTAGAGGGCAGAGAAGTGTACGTGTTGGTCTCACTCGAAGAAGTTCCTAAAAGCCACGCCATAGCGAAGATAGCTGGCTCTCCAACGCCGTCATTTCAGCTGACCCAACAAGGGTGGGGCATAGGCAATTTTAACGCCCTCTTAACAAAGCTCGTCCTAGGAATATGGCAGCCTGAATATGTAGCTAGCTTAGCTCACTTTGAAAAGGTCTACTGCGATTCACAGTACATAGCAATCTATCGCGTAATATGGTGACCCCGTACCGCGTTTGCATGAGTTTAGCTGGACAACCTAACCCTATTGCGAATTACATAGCATGGAGATCATCGTGAAGTCTTGGTTACTCTCTTAGGAGCTTGGCCTTAAGTCTATACGTCACATATTTATCATGAGGCGAGTATCTAGGCGGGTGCGGTACCTTCAGCTCTCCTCCGCAGTAGGGACACTTGTCGCGTTGTAGCGTGTACCTCCCGCACTCTCTGCACCTCATCAACAAGCTCTTCAAGCCTCAACACCTACTTCTTCGGTTCCTCGAGTATCCTTCCTTGCCCTCCCTCTTTCGATATCACGCTTAAAGCCACGTTGGCTACCTCCTTCAATATGCTCTTGAGGGTTTTGTACTCCTCTGCCGTGGCGTCGATCCTGTACTTAGGTGCCCCGTCAGCGTAGATCTTGACTTGATAGCCTTTGCTCTTTGCGTAGTTTAAGGCCTCAATGAGGGCCCTCTTTATCGCTTCGATGCCCAGAGGTCCGTGACACCTCAGCTCGAGGGTCATCGACATCTTCACTTGGGGTATCTCTATGTGCTCTCTGGCTAGCTCGGCCAAGATCTTGGCCCACTCTTCGCTGACCCCGGCTGCGAGCAGAGCCTCTATACCCCTTCGAGCGGCCTCTTCAAGCCCAGCATAGATCTCGCCGTAATGGTCTTCGAGTTTCCATCCCGCTTCTTCATAAGCCTCATCGAGCTTCCTCCCTAACTTCTTTGCCGCGAAGTCTAGCATGACTTCGGCCTTCTTGGCCCTCTTCCACTCGAAGATCTTTCTGTCCCTCTCCACGTCGGCTACTCTCTTTAACGAGAGGTCTACGTGTCCCTTCGAAGGATCGACCCTAATGACTTTAAAGGCCGTCTTCTGGCCTTCGCGTATGACATCCCTAATGTTGTGAAACCAAGACGAAGAGACCTCACTTAATGACAAGTAAGCCCTCTTCCCTCCGTATTCGTCGAGGGTTATGTAAGCTCCTTTATCAAATACCTGCGCCACCGTCCCTATTACTACCTCTCCTTGTTGTGGCCACTCCCTCTTCTTCTTTATCAATTGCCTCCACCTTTCCGTGGCTCATCCGAGTTCGCTGACCTTCTTCCCTTCTATCCTCGCTTTGCCGCCTGTCGGTGCCACCAACAGCTTACCACAAACGAAGCAGTGCACGTAAGTTGAGGCGTGGCTGAAGATTATCTGCGTATTGCCACAGTCTGGACACCTAACGTTGTAAAACTTCGATTTGGGCGTGGGAACAAGCTCCTTTCTCCTCTTGACCACGCCATCATCACCTTTTGGCGACTTCCACCATTTCCAGCTTCTTCAACCTCATTCCCCTTCTATGCAGTATGTAGCCGCACTTCTTGCATGTAAGCTTTAGGACTTGCTTTTTGGTGACCTTGGCAAACCTTTTCTGCTCTGGCTTCCTCTTGCTACCATATCCTTTCTTCTTCCTCGCGTACCTCCTCTCACCTTGGGCCAAGGCTCTCCTCTTTCCTGCTTTGTACAGAGCCACGCTGTGGAGCGTGTGGGTTTTGCATCTAGGACAATAGGTGTTTATCTCCTTTGGCATTTTCACTGCAATCACCTTATGCTTATTTCATCTGCAATCCCTAGGTCGATGAGCACTTTACCGGTCCGCTTATTTATAAAGATTACATCTTCTGGCTCGAGCTTAGGCAGGCCCAGCCTTTTAGCAAGGGCCTCGTCTAAGCCCTTCTTCAATAATAGCAGGACATTGCCTCCTTCTTGAGGTCCGGTCTCCTCAGCACCAGCGTCGGTCTTGACATGCTCGAGTTCAGCGACCTCGAGGGCTCTTCGGAGATTGACGTAGTAAATGTCCTCCTCTGGGGGCAACTTCTCTAGAGGTTTACCGTCCACAACTTCAAGCATTATCTTTCGGGCCCTCATGCTCTTAATGATCGAGAGTGTTTTCTCTAAGAGCGCGATCTCTCCCTCCCATATCTTGCGTTGCAGTTCGCTGACTTCGTTGTTCTTCCTCAACTTCAAGGAGTGAATGTAGCTTAGAGCAGCGTCGTAGAAGTTTTGGGGTAGCGGCAGGAGCTTCTCGCTACTTATCTCTTGAAGAAGGGCCTTGAGTAACTCCTTAATCAACTTCGACCTCCTCGCTGACCAGGATAGCGTTTTCCGAGCATATTAAATACACAGCCAGTCCTATGGGTAGCTCCACGACCTCATTGTTGTACGGGCCCCACGTCTGGTTGAGGAAGGTTATCTCAGGCATGTTTAAAACCTTGACTTTGACGTTGCCTTTTAGGAAGGCCACGGCGTGCACGTAGGGGTCGAAGGACTCTATGCCACTCAAGCGGACTTTGGCTGCTATGAGTCCCGTCCCCCCGTGTAACGTCCCAGGTAATCTTATTAACCTCTTTATGTCCGTCGTCACCCTCTCGTCGACCTCGCAATGCTTATGCGCTATAACTTTCTCAACGACCTTGAGCCATACTCTGCGCGTGACGCCCTCTAAAGGCCAATAGTCTTGAGATTCCTCAAGCCTTTTAATTATGGCTCTTATCGCCTCCTCCGCTTTAGACCCTCCTTTAATGTTCAAAAGACCCTCTACATTGCCAGAATTGAGAAGCTCGTAAACCCCCTTAGCGATCCTTCCGGGCCACCCTCCAGCGTTCAAGGGAGGTGCAAGGGCCCTCCTTTTCTTGTCCTGTACCATGAGTCCAGTGCCCCTTACATAGTCAACTATCTCTCTCCTAGCTCTTTGGTCCAATTCTCTCACAACATCACTTTCTACGTGGATGTGGAAGCCCCTCCGCCCCGAGAACACGATGGAGATTTCTTGAGGCGAGAGGCCAAAGTCTTGGATTAGGAAGTCTTCGACTAGCTTTATGGTCTCTTCCTTGGCTATCTCGAGGCACTTCTCACAGAACCAAGTCTTCGCCTCTATTCTCTTGCTGGAACACTTAAGACACTCTTCGGGAGGCATGCCATTACCTATAGCACCACAATTTAGACACATCCACTTATCGTGTTGCTCTTTACATGGAGTGTATATGTGGTCTACGTCTATGTCGAAGACGAGGTCAGCGCCCATCCACTCCTTAGCGTCCATATCTGGAGCTGATGGCTGTGCGTAATAGGCTGACGAGTAATAGACGTGAAGTGGAGAGTTCTTGCAAAGGAATTCCTTAACATCACTCCATTTCTCGAAGGCTTTATGCCTTATAACCTCGCCTTTCCTCGAGACCACGAAAGCGAACTCTCTTCTACTGAAGTCCTTAGGCGGCTCCTCTTTCCACTCGATGTAATACCTTTTAGACATTTTCTTTATGAAGCTCTCGTTATCGAGTTTTTTCAAGTCCTCTCCCTCTTCAACAGCTTGAGCTTTTTACTGTAGTAAGTTAGGGGGTGCTTGACCTTTTGACAAAGGCTGTCATTCGCCACGCAGAGGCCGAACGTCCTTAAAGTCGCGCAGCTAGGTGGAGTGTACCTCGTTCTAGATCCTAACTCACCTGCTATATGTCTTAAGTGATAAAGTGTCTTACCTTCATCGAAGTCGGGCATCTTACGGAATACGTTAAGCAGCTCTTCGGGCCTCTTCCCTATAGATATTAAAAACGTGGCGAGAGTAAAGCGGGCCATGTGAGAGAGGTTCTTGCCTTGCTCGGCCTCTTCTAGTAATTTCGAAACGCAAGGCGGGAAAGCTGAAGGCTTGTACTCGTTAACGTATGTTGTATCCATGTCGACCTTTGGGAGGGCGGCTCGGAACTCTTTGTCAAGTTCCTCAATTACCAGCTTAAGAGCGCTGGGTACTTGGACGTCCTCTGCCTGACCAGCCCTTTCCAAGATCCTTACTCTGTAGGCCTCGGCCAAGAGCCTAGAGAAGTCCCTCCGAGGTAGCTCGACATAACCATTCACGAGCCTCCTATTCACGAGTTTCCAATAGGCGTCTAACATGTTAACAGAAGTTTTGAGGTAATCGTCGAACCTGATAAAGAGGTAGCCCCCTTCCTTTCTGACGTGCCAATTAAAGCCGTCGACCGCCAGAGCCATTAGCTTCTCATAATCTTCCTTGAGAAGGTTCACTAAGGCCCTATTCTTCTCGGCCTCGGCGTATATGTTTACCAGTTTCGCATTGTTCATGTGCTTTATGAGCAACAGCGCGACGGGGTGTGACAAGATCTCTATGTCCAGGTCCTTCTTGTAGACCGAAGTCGTGCGAGAATATACGGCTTCCCTTATTCTCTCGATGCTTCTTCGAAGCACTTCTGAGTCAGGGGATAATATGGCACTTATTCCCAAGTTCTTCTCGAGCTCTCTTACTAATTGCGAGGCCAAATTTATGAAAGGATACGTTGCGGCATCTATTTTGGAAAAAATCATAGCTCTCTTCTTTACTCCTCGAGTCTAGGGGCCAAGTAGTATCTTATGGTCCCTCCGCCCGGAATTGGAAATGTCAGGCTTAGAGGCATCCCAGTCGAGAACTCGAGGGTTGTCACTTCAGCAGTCTTGTTCGCCTTAACCATGTCCATTAAGTACTCCAAGCTATAGGAGGCAACGGATTCCTCCTTGACCTCTAGCTCTAAAAGGGCCCCGGTCTCAGAGGTCAACGTCGCCTCGACCTCACCCTTATCGCTTTGGCCCTTCACTATGATTGCATTGCCCCGGCCCTCCAGCTTAACATAGTCGCTAACTAGCTCCACATCCTTTAAAGCGTCTTCAAATATGTCAGCCAACACCGTAGCCTTAACGTTAAATGAGAGCGAGGGCGTGGGTAACTCTTCATGCTCCACATCTATCAGGGGTAGTGCGAAGCTCCTCGAAGCCTTGCCCTTCAGCACTATCTTTAGCCTTCCGCCAGTAGGTGGCACCTCGAGCTGGACCTTTTCTTTAGCACTTCCCCTCTTAACCATATTCTTCAACTCATCAAAGTTGAGGCCTATGGTGAGCTCTCCCTCGCACTGATATTCGTCAAAGGCGTCTCGGGGCATCTCGAAATCTATCATCGCTATCTTCGATGGGTCCATGGCCCTCAGCCTCAGCCCGTCCTCGCTTATCTTGATGGTGCCCTCGCTTATCAGCGAAGACAGTGCGTCAATTATCCTGTACCACAACCTTGCGTCTCTAAACACAGCTTTAAACATAAGCCGCCCTCCTAACTAGAGGAGGTAGATTTCGATATTTAACTATTTAACTCTAATTAATGCCCGTCCTAATTAATGGTACTCCCTCCACGTCCTCCCACACTTCGTGCACCGATAGAACCTCGTCATACCCTCGTCTCCTCTACGCGTTTGAACCATCCAATAATAGGCCTCGTTATGTCCGCACTCCGGGCACGCCGCCGTCGTTTTGGGCATGGCCTTGTAGGAGCTGCCCTCTTCAACGACTATTACCCTCTCCTTCTCGCTGTGGGCTATGTGCTCCCTCTTCACAAGTTGTACTCTCTCTTCTGAATAGCCGCAGCGCTTGCAAGTCCAAAGGGATTTCTCGCCCCCCCTCTTTAAGGTCATGAGGGTACCGCATCTTGGACATAGTGGTAGCAGAGCTCTCACCTCAAATAGTCTCCGATTATGCTTCGTACTTCGTTAAAAATCCTCCTTGCCACTCTTAAGGCTTCTGGGACGTCACCTTGGACGCATAACTTCTTGATCTTTTCACGAGAAATGGAAGCGCCCTCCTCACTAATTATTATTACTTCGACCCCTCCTCTTTTTGGAATTAAAGCCGAAAAGTTCTCTTCGATATTGATCTTTAAGTGCTTCAAGAGCTCTTCATCGATAAGAATGGTCCTCGCTTGGTCCAGGTATCTCGACTTAAAGACCTCACAAACCCCTTTTTTATCTAAAACCTTTACTTCTAAGCTCTCAAACCAAAGCTTCCCTCTATATAGGACGCCGACTACGACGCGCTCATCTCCGGCTATGGCCAGAACTCTTCGCTCTCTCTTCATGATATGGCCCTTTGTTTGTTTAAAGCAAAGCTAAAGACCCTTTTGAAATCTTCAAGAGCAACTATGATGTCTTCGGTCGCTTTTTTCAACGCCTCATCAGGCTTCCCGTCCTTAGTCCTTACGTAAAACACCGGGTTAGAAATTAATGGGTGGTCAATTTTATAGGCCGCGAATTCGACATTAGGATTTCTCAGCAAGAAGTCCCTCAACAAATTGCAGAATGTATGCCCCTCTCCTATTATCTCTATCTTCAGGCTTTTCTCGCTTTTTTCCAATACCCTTATCTTCATTACTATCAACCACTACAGCTTGAGGTTGATCGAGTACTTCGTGGAGAGCTTCCTTTTCTCTTGCACTTTACACCTTGGACAATAAAGTTTTCTATTCTTAATAATCATGGGGGTTTGGCAATTAGAGCAAAAAGCCACTATGACGCCTAAATCCCTTCCCTTAATCGACAATTGGTAGGGAGGCCTCGAGTTTATTACCTTAGCCCTCAGAATGTCCGTTACTTTCACTACATCAGACAAAAATTCCACAAATTTGTCACTAACTTGACTTATGTGAAGCATTCCGTGAAGCGCCTCCTTTAAAACCAAATTTTTGCCCTCGACATTCTTTATTAGTACTATCGCAACATCCCTTCTCATTCCGGTGACCTCGCCTAGCACTACATCGCCCCTCTCTATAGCAAGGGGCCCTCTTTTAATCAATGAGTAGACCCTCGCTTTTCTCTCATCGATGTCCAAAACGGCCGTGCCTAGAATCATCGACCTTACGGAGTTGCCCTCTACATATGTGCCCTCCCCCGGTAGGAACTCCTCTATGATGCCTATTTCCTCTCCTGGGACCACGACGTCCTTCAACACTTTTTCGCTCACGTCTTCTCACCCCTTATTATCCTATAAAGGTCCACATCGACCTTGTAGCTTCTCTTCGTGTGAAACTTGAAGATCGGCTTTATGGTCACTTTAAGAGGTATGATTCTGTCAATTACACCGTCCAAGTCCTTGATAAACCTTTTCAGAAACCGCCTGTTCCTCTGACCTGATTTATGTAGACTGTAGACTATTGGAGCTATTCTCAAGGCGGCCTCCAAGAAGGGTCTGTCAGCCCCCTCCCTTTTTACACCATAAGGAGGGTTTTGGATCACGACGTCAGCCCTCAGGTTGAGGTTTTTCACCGAGCCCAAAATCCACGAAGTCCTGTCCTCAACCCCCAATTTTTTAGCAGAGTTGGCGGCTACCCTCAGCGCGACTTCATCTATGTCGACACCAATGACGTAGCTCGCGCCAAGTAGCGCTGAGCCTATGGCCAACCTCCCAGTTCCGCAACCCAAGTCTACGAGCACCTTTCGGCTTATGTCGCCGAATACCGTCTCTATGGTCCACAATAAGTCGCTCACTTCTTCGCTTACTAATGTGTATTGCTCCAGCGAGACCTTGGGCTCTGGATGCTCATTTACCTTCGAAAGCAACATCGCGAGTTGCTTTTTCGTTAAGCTTCCAATCACACAAAGACCACTCCTCAAGCTTTAATTCTCCGGCCACTATTAACGCTTCAAGAACCGTCAGCACGGGCCTTCTGTAGTTCATGTAGTCATCGATTGGGATTCTAGGGCAAGCAGTTATGACGAAGGCGTCGGGCTCCGGAAAGTTCTCCAAGGCTTGCGGTGATACTTCATGCAAGGTTAGGAGATAGACCTTCTTCCCCTTTTTCTCGAGTAATCCTTTTACCTTCATTGCGGAGTGCAAGTGCCTTTGCCGCCACTTACATCCAATGACTATGCAATACCGCTTTGCCTCTTCCATGGCCTGGGTCACATAGTACAACCTCGTCGCCTTAACTTTCCTCACTACATGCCCGATATCTTGAGCCTCACCCCTGTAGGGATCGCACAGCACTACAGGACTTTGGGTTGCTAGCCCCAAGCCTAGGGCGTGGAAAAGCCCTCCGCCCAAGTGCACGAAGCCCTCGACCTTGTCCCTAATGGAGAGGGCCGATGTGTAATCACAACCTAAAACCTGTCCAGCGTATTTGACCCTTTTGGAGCCTGTGCCCACGTGGGCCCAAAAGCCCTCCCTCTCGAGGCGTTGCTTAATTGGCTCTATATAGGGGACTTCTTGGAGAGATGCAGTGATGCCTACGTTAGCGACATTCTCCATCGAGCGTAAAACGTCAAGAGCTCTATCGACGGCCTTGAACAGAAGCTCCGTCCTCGAAAAGGCCTCCACGAAGAACACTCCGACGCCAAGCTTATTGGCGTGGGTGAAGGCCTCTGGGAAAGGTGTGTGCCCATAGTGGACAATCGTGTCGGCGCCGACCCTCACTGCTTCCTCAAACGCCACATCGCAAGCGCCGTAGCAACTAGAGCCTGAGACTAAGACCTCAACACTAGGCAGTTCTCTACTTAGCTCTTCTACGACAGAGCACGAATTCTGCTTTAACCCATTGGCAAATTGCAAGAGCAGCCTCCTTGCGCCTTTTTTGCGCACGAAGTCCAAGACCTCATCAATCTTTAACTCATACATGTCCAAAGCAAGAACTGAAAGCAGCGCTATAGATTTAAGCATATCCGCTAACAAGGGATTTTGATATCGATGTTAAGTAAGCTAGGTTCATCGCTTCGAGAGGCCATAAAGAAATTCTTGGGAAGGCCCGTGGCAGACGAGCTTGCAGTTAAAGAGCTGATTAAGGACGTGCAGAGGGCACTCCTACTAGCAGACGTCAACGTCGAACTAGTCCTCAAGGTTACCCAAAAGGTTGAGGAGAAGGCCCTCAAAGAGCCCGTGCCCTCGGGCTTTACTCGAAGGGAGGTCACGTTAAAAGCCCTCTACGACTCCCTCGTAGAACTTTTGGGAGGGGAGAGGCAGCCTGACGTACTATACCCTACGAACAAGCCCATCGTGCTTATGCTGGTAGGGGTACAGGGGTCCGGCAAGACCACTACTGCCGCTAAACTGGCGTGGTTCTACAAAAGGAAAGGATATCACCCCGGTGTACTCTGCGCAGATACGTTCAGGCCAGGAGCCTATGACCAGTTAAAGCAATTGGCTATGGAGGCCGGGATCATGTTTTACGGCGAGAAGACGGGGGACCCCGTGGAAATAGCTCTTAGAGGTGTTGAGGTCCTTAAGGACATGGGCTGTAACGTCATAATAATCGACACGGCTGGGCGACATAAGAACGAACACGCTCTAATGGAGGAGATGAAGCAATTGTCAGAGGCCATAAGGCCAGATGAGGTCATGCTTGTGATAGATGCTACGATAGGTCAGCAGGCCAAATCCCAAGCAGAAGCTTTCAATAATGCGGCTAAGATCGGGTCGATAATAGTCACTAAGCTCGACGGGGCCGCGAGGGGAGGAGGCGCCCTCTCGGCCGTCGTCGCTACGGGCGCGCGGATCAAGTTCGTAGGAGTCGGTGAGGATGTTAAGGAGCTTGAGGTCTTTGAACCGTCAAGCTTCGTGAGCCGCCTCTTAGGGATGGGAGACCTCAAGTCGCTGGCAGAGAAGGTGAAGGAGGCGTCGCTCAAAGAGAGGGAGATGAAAGGCTTAGTCAGCGGCAAGTTCACGCTTGAGGACATGATCAACCAGCTCGAAGGACTCAAAAAGCTAGGTCCTTTGCAAAAAATCCTGGAGATGATACCGGGTTTCGGCTTGAGCTTGCCCGACGAGATAGCAGATGTGGCAAGAGAAAAGCTCGAAAAGTGGACCGTCATAGTCAAATCCATGACCCGAGAAGAACTGGAACGCCCCGAGATAATAAATAGGTCCAGGATGAGGAGGATAGCCCGAGGTAGCGGCGTAAAGGTTAAGGAGGTTAAAGAGCTCCTGGACGCCTACGAAGCGATGAGACGAATGGTAAAGACCTTGCTGAGAAAGCAAAAAAAGAGGCTCTTCCCCCATCTCTGATGCAGAGGCTCCAATCGAGCAACAGAGGCTCTATGCATGCTGAGCGCTACATCAAAGGTAATCGAAAAGGCCCTGAAACTAGCGGAGAGAGCCGCTCTTTGTGACAAGTGCTTTGGCAGGTTCTTCGCCAACTTAGGCTTCGCTTTAAGCAATGAGGCGAGGGGCTCGAGCCTGAAGACCGTTATATGCATGATAGCCTCAAGCCTCCTGAACGAGGGAAGCCAAGAAGCTGTCAGCATTTTACGAAACATAGCGAGGACGGGCTTCAAGGTCGCGAGAGAGCTCCTAGCCAAGAATGGCCTTGAAGTGCCTGAGACGACCCCATGCGAAGCATGCGGAGGTCTTCTCTACGAGCCACTAGAGCGCCTCGCGGAAGAGGCAGCCGCCAGTCTGCTCGAATACGACTTCAACACTTACCTCGTCGGGTGCAGAGTACCTGGTAACGTAGTAGAGAAGGAGGACAGCTTAAGATCTTACCTTGAAGTGAATTGGGGTGAGTCCATAAAGAGGGAGATAAACCGAGAGGCCAGCTTGATCATAATGTCTAAGTCCGGAAAAAAGCCGGATCTTCGAAAGCCCGACATCCTCGTAATACTAGACTTTCATAAGATGAAGGTGGAGATAAAGCCGAGCCCGATCTTCATGTACGGGCGTTATAGAAAGCTGGTTCGCGGAATACCCCAATCCAAGTGGTTCTGCTCTAAGTGTAAAGGGGGTGGATGTCCTGAGTGCAATTGGACAGGAAAGCGATATGAGCTCTCAGTCGAGGAGCTCATAACTAAACCCGTCGTTGAGGCCTTTAAGGCTCGTGGAGCCCGATTTCATGGAGCAGGGAGAGAGGACATAGATGTGAGGGTCTTAGGTTCGGGGAGACCCTTCGCCATAGAGGTCGTGGAGCCCAAGAAGAGGTTCATTGACTTAGGGGAGTTGCAGCAGAAAATTAATGAGAGGTCTCAAGGGATCGTAGAGGTTTTGAACCTTTCATACACGGACAGGTCGATCATAGGGAAGCTGAAACTCTCGGCCCACGTAAAGAAGAAGATCTATAGAGCGCTTGTGGAGATGGAGGAGCCCCTAGAAAGAGAAAAGCTTAAAGCCCTAAACAACTACTTTCAAGGGGCTATCATAAAGCAGTGGACCCCTAAGAGGGTCTTACATCGTCGTGCTGACAAGTTGCGGACAAAGAAGGTCTATGAAGTAAGGGTGATAGACGTTAAGGACAAAACCTTTGAGGTTTTGATAAAGTGTCAAGGAGGTCTCTACGTCAAGGAGCTCATCCATGGAGATGAGGGCAGGACTGCTCCCAGTTTTCAAGAGGTTCTGGGTACGAAGCTTAAGGTTCTAGAGCTGGACGTCTTGGACGTCGAGGATTAAGCCGTAGCGCCGAGGGGTTTTATGTGCTCTGGCGTGGTTATTATTACTTTGCGCTTATCACCAAGCTTAGCCTCGATTATATACGCCCTACCCCTCTTACCTATTATTACCCCTGTGAGTCCGTGATATCTTCTATGAGGTGCTGTCCTGACCTTTGAAGGATCTACATCAAAGCAAACTCTGTCGCCTATCTTATACTTAGCGAGCAAGTAACTCAACCCTCTCATGCCACGTTCGCGTGGGTGCTTTGATAACAAGTTTCTACTCCTGCTCCTCAGACCTTTGGAACGCTTCACCTCCACCACCCAGTTTCAGGGCCTTGCGAGGACTCGGCTTGAACAGCATAACACCAAGACATAGACATAAATATATTTATTCTCCTCGCGAGAGAATTCTTCCCGTTGAGTCCTCGCGCTGTTGTGAGGGCTTAGAGATGAAGGTATTGAAGCTAGAGGAAATTTCGTTACCAGAAGTGCGCGATTTACTTGAGCTAAGGCAGAAACGAGGCCCTCTAGACCCATATCAAATGGCTACCCTTTCCCATGCCTCTAAGTTCTCAAAGCTTTCTCCTGAGAAAGCCAAGGAGCTCGTCAAGGCCCTCACGGAAAAATTCAAGATCTCTAGGGCGGCCGCGGTGCAGATAGTAAATGTCTTGCCCACGTCTATAGAAGAGCTTAGAACCTTACTTGTTAAAGAGGACAAGGTCTTTTTAAGTGAGGACCTTGAGAAGATCTTAGAGCTAATTCGCGCACACCTTGGGTAAGCCCCTTGTCGATTTTTATCTGGGAATAGGTGCCAAAACTTGTGGGCTAAAGATAAGAAGAAATTTGAAGAATATGCATATGCGCTGGATTTCCTTCCTCGAGGATACATGAGGGAGACTCGCCCTCATTTCATGGGCAAGCCGATAGCGCAAGCCATTGGCGAAGACTTCTTCATGCTGCTGGAATTGGTACCGAAGCCTAACGTCTCCCTAACCCCCGGAGAGAGGATCTTCATAGGAAAGGGCTTTAGAGAAAAAATAGATAGGATAACGAGGAGGTTGAGCTTTGAAGAGTTGACGACTTTTGCTAAAGACGAATTGCCTCGACTGATAGAGAGGATAGTGAGGGAGCACGAGAACAGGTTTGTACAGTTTTTGAACAGCGCCCCACCTCTTACCACCAAGATGCACTCCCTCGAGCTCTTGCCTAGGATAGGGAAGAAAACTATGTGGGTGATAATAAAGGAGAGGGAGAAGGCCCCCTTCGTCAGTTACGAAGATTTTGAGAAGAGAACAGGGGTCAACAACATAGTTGGTATCATAATTGAGAGGATCTTAACAGAGTTAAAGGGCAACGAGAGGTACTATTTATTTACTGTACCACCTGTCCCTAAAGAAAAGGCCATAGGACCATGAATTTGCGAGAACGCACCTTGGCTCTCATCAAGAAGTACTCCATAGTGCCGAAGAAGGAGCTAGGCCAGTCGTTTTTAGTGAGCAAAAGGATTGCACAGCGAATAGTGGAGCTTTCACAGGTGGACGGGCTCGTAGTTTTAGAGATAGGAGCGGGTCTGGGGGCATTAACCGAGCTACTGGCCTCTAAGGCAAGCCTCGTCTACGCGATTGAGGTCGACCCCTTACTCTGCAAGGTCCTTCGAGAAGAAGTTCTGAAGAACTACAATAATATCGTTTTGATAGAAGCTGATTTCTTAGAGGTCACACCCCCCTCAGTCGATGTCGTGGCATCTAACGTCCCCTACAGTATCGCCACGCCCTTGCTTTTCAAATTGGCACGAGAGTGCTCCTTCAAGAGAGCCGTTCTGACGTTGCAGAAGGAGCTAGCTCTTCGCATAACTTCGAAGCCCGGCGCAAAGGATTATGGAAGGCTGACGGTTTCTCTTGATGCCTTTTTCTCCTCTCGCCTCCTCATGTTAATTAAGAAGAGGAATTTCTATCCCGAACCCGAAGTGGACTCGGCTGTGGTTGCGCTTGAAAGACGCCCGCCTCCCTATGAGGTTGCAGACCTAGACTTGCACTTAGAAGTTGTCAAGTGGCTCTTCACTCAGCGCAATAAATTGTTGAGAAGGGCTCTGGGGATCGTCGTGTCGAGGCTCTCACCGCTAAAATTAAGTGAAAAGGCGTACTCCGATGCAAGGTTGCAGAAGTACATGAACAAGAGGGTCAGGGACTTGAATCCATCAGATTTTGCTTATATATCAAACGCCTTAAAGGACTACTTGATACACTGAGGGAGCATATTTGAAGCTCGTCTTTGACAACATGGTCATATATGTATGGAAAGACGTCTATCCCCCCTCTGATGACACGTTCATGTTGTTAGATAACTTGAACTTGAGCGGCGGGGAGTACGTGCTCGACATAGGGACCGGGACGGGAATTTTGGCAATAAAGTGCGCGCTGAGAGGTTGTTATGTGGTAGGCATAGACGTGAGCAGAAAAGCCATTTGTAACGCAAAGTTCAACGCCAAGATAAACAACGTCGACTACTCGACGTGCTTCTTGTGTTGCGACGCGACGACGGCCCTGAGAGACAAGTGCGACTTCGACGTCATAATGATGAACCCTCCCTACTTACCCTCGACCGGGCATCCGTGCATAGACGAACCGTTGTGGGACGGCGGCCCCAATGGTACTTCTTTAATTAGTAGAGTAATCGACGACTTAGATAGGTTGTTGAATAAAAACGGCAAGCTGTACTTCGTTATCTCGTCTCTCTCGGACTTCGCGAAGATAATCTCTAAGCTTAAAGTGGCTAGTCTTAACCCAATAATATTGGCTAAGAAGAGACTGTGGTTTGAGGAACTTTTCCTCATAGAGGTGAAAAAGTGCCTCGCTTCAGGGTAGTTCTCGTAGAGCCGCTGTACGAGATCAACATAGGCTTCGCCTGCAGGGTCATGAAGAACTTCGGCTTTAAGGAACTGTGCCTCGTGAGACCTAGGACCTCCATCACCGAGGCCTCGAGGATATTTGCTGCGAAGGCCTGTGACGTCCTTGAGTCTGCTATTGTAGTTGATAGCCTAGAAGACGCCATAAGAGACTTCGACTTGAAGATAGGCACAACTGGCAAGCTGGCTGGTCCTCGAAACGTCTTGAGGAGCGCTGTCCCTCCTCGGCACTTACATGGGTTGATTAAATGCAAGGGTGGAGTAGCGTTGATCTTTGGCCGCGAGGACATAGGATTAACAAATCAAGAGCTCTCGATGTGCGACGTCCTCGTTAACATACCCACGAGCGAGGAATACCCCGTAATGAACGTCACTCACGCCATGGCTGTGATACTTTACGAGCTCTCCAAAGCCCACATAAGGCCCAAGGCGAAGCTGGCAAATGCTAAGTTGAGAGAGGTCGCACTCAAGTACTTCTCTGCCATATTGGAGCTTGTAGACTTCCCAAAGGAAAAGGAGCCGAAGGCCAAGCTAGTCTTCAAGAGGATTTTGGGCAAGGCCTTCATCTCTCAAAAGGAGATGCACGTCCTGCTGGCCTTCCTGAATAAAGTGCACACGAGGCTCGGCTCCCTCGTCGCGGGGAAAAGCTAAAAAGATCCCAGCCCTTTAAAAGGGGGTGCACAGCGTATGCCCTTGAGGCCGGCCCGTTGCTACAGACTCGTTAAGGGACCAGCCTACACGAGGAAGGAATATGTGCATGGGGTCCCACCACCTAAAATCGTCAAGTTCACAATGGGGAACGCAAAAGCCGACTTCCTCTTAACGGTCCAATTGGTGGCTAAAGAGCCAGCACAGATAAGGCAGAACGCCTTAGAGGCCATGAGGGTTGCGTGTAGCAAATACCTATCTTCGAGGCTCGGCGAGAATAATTATTTCCTCAAAATTCACCCGTATCCTCATCACATCCTTAGAGAGAACAAGATGATGGCCTTCGCAGGAGCCGACAGGCTCCAGGATGGGATGCGCCTCGCCTTCGGCGACCCTATAGGAACGGCAGCTAGAGTGAAGACCGGGGATGTTGTCCTCACCATAAAGGTTCCAGTAGATAAAGAGGATGTAGCGAAAGAAGCTGCAAGAAGAGCAGCCTCAAAGCTCCCCATGCCCTGTGAGATAATAATCACAAAGGACGTCACTAAAAGTTAGTGAAGCCTATCGGGATACTATCGGGATACTAAGAAGGAGGCCACAATCATCAGTGCCATCAGTCCAACTATCATAAATATCATCAAGCTGAACATCCTAGACCTCTTCTCCCTCTTAATGAGCTCTTCTTCACACAACCCCTCACAAACAGGCGGGTTTCTGCTAGCTGGCACGACCCCTCCGCACATTATACAATGCTTGTGATCCGGTATGTTAAGCCCCTCGGTCTTCTTCTTTCTAGAGGACGTCTTGGACCACCTTAAGACGCTCTACTAAGCTGAGTTCTAATAAATGTTGTGCGTGAAAAACGTCTTTTCACGAGGACCTTGCGTTAAAACGACGTTGAGGCCTTAAGATGCCCCTTTAATGATCGCTCAAACAGGTGGCTCAGGGCTAAGGACTTAACCCCTTACCTGAGCGAAGGAGTTCCTCTCGTGCTCCTCTTTACTCCTTTGAGCATTCTTTCAAGGATGATCCTCCTTTCAATCTGCGCGACGAGGCGGCGCACCCTGACGACCGCATCAGGGTTAACCGATATGCTATCTACGCCTTGGCGCACTAGCCACTCCACGAAGTCCTCCAAGTACGAAGGCCCTTGACCGCATATGCTTACGGTTACTCCATGCTTGTGCGCGACCCTAATTAAGTGAGCTATGGCTCTCAACACTGCTGGCTCTCTTTCGTCGAAGTAGCGTGCGTCTAGCTTCGACATGATTTCCGAGTCGCGGTCAACGCCGAGTACCAGTTGAGTCAAATCGTTACTGCCTATGCTAAAGCCATCAACGTACTTGCAGAACTCGTCGGCCATGAATATAACGCTTGGGACCTCTGCCATCGCCCATAATTTGAAGTCCCTTCCCCTCTCAAGCCCCTCCTCCTTCATGATCTGCAAGACCCTCTCCGCTTCCCAAGTAGTTCTCACGAATGGTAGCATCACCCACACGTTCTTGAGGCCCCACTCATCCCTGACCTTCTTGATTGCCTTACACTCCAACCTGAACGCCTTCTCGTACTGCGGGCTTATGTAGCGAGAGACCCCACGATAGCCGAGCATCGGATTGCGTTCCTCGGGCTCATATTTCTCGCCGCCCTTCAGCTTTCTGTACTCGTTCGACTTGAGGTCGCTAAGCCTGACGACGACCGGCCTTGGCTGAACCTGCCTAGCCACCATCGCTATGCCCTCAGCAAGTTTGTCCACGAACTTATCCTCTTCACCTATCTCCAGTAAGTAGAGCGGGTGTTCTCCTATGTAGGACGACAATATGAACTCGATGCGCATCAACCCTATCCCGTCAAATGGTAAGTTGACGTACTCTGCTATCTTCTCAGGAACCCCTAAATTCATGTAGATCTTAGTCCCCGTGGGTATGAAGTGTTCCGTAACTGGCATCATTTGTTGCTTAGTGACTTCCTCGACCTCCCTCTTTGTCAGTTCTCCAACGATGCCCTCGTAGACCACGCCAGTTGTAGCGTCAACTGTGTACTCCTCTTCGCTCTTCATGACCTTGGTTGCGTTGCCCGTACCGACTATAGCTGGGATCCCTAGCTCCCTGCTAACTATAGCAGCATGGCACGTCATGCCGCCTTCATCGGTCACTATGGCACCTGCAAGCCTCATGTACGGGACCCAGTCGGGGTTGGTCATTGTGGTTACCAGTATGTCGCCCTTCTTTATCATTTTCGAGGCCTCTTCGAGGCCCTTGGCCACCTTGGCTTTGCCAGTCCACACGCCTGGGCTAGCTGGCAGACCCTTAGCTACGACCTTCCTTTCTCTGACTTCGACGCTGGGCCGCACTCTTGTCCCCTCCTTCCTCAATGACCACACGGTCTCGGGCCTAGACTGAACTATGAATATGTTCTCAGGGAACTTCATGTCCCTATCTATGGCCCACTCAATGTCTTGGGGGTGCTTGTAGTGTTGCTCTATCTTGAGGGCCAACTCTGCCAGCTTTACGACTTCTTCATCGGTCAGGCAGGGCGCACTCCTCCTCTCGGGAGGAACCTCGACCTTTATGGTCCGTCCTGAAGAGGGGTCTCTGACGACTTCGTAAGTTTTCACAGCTATTTTCTTCTCCAATATCTTGAGGGTCCTTTTGTCGACGACGTAAGTGTCCGGAGTTATGGAGCCGCTGACGACTGCCTCTCCTAGGCCCCAGCCTCCCTCTATCACTATCTTGTCCTCCTCTCCCGTAACTGGGTGGATGGTGAACATCACGCCTGCTGCCTTTGCGTTGACCATTTTCTGCACGACTACGCTCATGAGCACCTTATCGTGGTCTATCTCCTTCTCCTGGCGATAGAATATGGCCCGTGGCGTGAAGAGCGACGACCAGCACTTTTTGACTTTGAGCAAGACCTCTTCCTCGCCCTCGACATTCAGAAAAGTTTCTTGCTGACCAGCGAAGCTGGCCCCGGGCAAGTCTTCGGCTGTGGCAGAGCTTCTAACGGCGACGGGGGCGTTCGCCCTTCCTACTCTCTCACAAAGCTTTCTGTAGTTTTCAACGATGGCTCTCGCTATGTCTTCTGGGATTTCCTCTTCCTCTATGATTCTCCTAATTTTCGTGCTCACGTCTTCAAATGCCTTGGGATCCTTGCTGTTCGCGACCTCCTTCAACGCCTCGCTTATCTTGCTCTTAAGGCCCGTCCTCTCTATGAACTCTTTGTATGCGTACGAAGTTACAGCAAAGCCAGGTGGCACTGATATCCCTGCCTTCGTCATCTCTCCTAAATTAGCGCTCTTGCCACCAACGAGCGCTAGGTCGTCCTTGTCTATCTCATCGAACCATAGTACATACGTCTTTGCCTTCTCCTCCATGCTCTCACCCAAAGCCTAACACTCTAAACTCCGAGGAAGATTTTAAGCGTTAATCCGGTTCGGCATTCATCCTCTTCGCGTAATACCTCTTCGTATAATAGCCAAATTCCTTGCGAGGGCCGAAGCTCTCAAGCCCTTGACTATAGAGCTGCTCCCTTAGCTCATCAGCCTTGGTCCTCGAGATCTGGTTGGTCCTCTCTAAGAAATTTATGACCTCCTCGGCCTCTTGAACGCTCTTGCAACGCCTTATGTAATCAACGGCGTCAGGCATGCCGACTTGAAATTCTTCGTCGCTCTTTCTAGAGCCTCTGACCTCAACGCACATGATCCTCTCCTCCAATTCTCTGGCGAGGTTGGGGTACTTCCTCCTTAGTTCTTCGATGTCCATCTCTATCATGCTACTTCCTCTTCAGCCTCTTAGCGGCTACAATTGATATTACGTCGTTCTCTTTTAAAATGCTATCCTCTCCAAGCTTGGTCTTCTTCCTGGCATCAAGGGCGTATATGAAGCTCTCGCCTAGCTCCGTGTGGATCATGTACGCCAGTTCTCGAGCAGTCGTTCCGCGCGGGACTAAGTATACATCTGGGAGCACGTTGCCCTCCGTGTCGGTTAAGTCGTCGGGGTCGGCGACTGGGTAGACGGGGATCACGTCTAGCCTCTTGAAGTACATCGTGTTTAAAACTTCTTGGACCCCTGTAGACCCCCAAACGTCTAAAACTCGCCGTTTTATGACCTCCAAAGCTCTCAACTGCTCTGAGGTCAGCTTCTCGCGATCGACTATCTTGAAGGTGCTGTCGCCGGGCGTGTACTCGACAAGCCCTCTTTCAGCTGCTCTTCGGAGGGCCAATTCCGCCTCGGCGCTACAAGGAACCACAACTTCATCGCCATAGGCCTTCTTGAGCCTCTTAACGTTCTCGACGCTCTCAGGAATGTCACACTTGTTGGCGGCTATGACGAACGGCTTGGCCTTCTCAAAGAGGTGCTTGACGAACGCAATCAGGTCATCCTCGCTCCACGCCCCGAGCCTCTTCTCCTTTAGGTCGAGCCCCTCAAGTACCTCTCTCACGTGTTTCAAGGAGATCTTCAGGCCGCTTAGCCTCGAGGCCAAGACCTCCTCTGCCTTTAACCTGCCGTGCTCTACGGACCTCGACAACTTGGCCCAGTCATGCTTCAGCATCCCCAAGATCCATAAATGGACCTCGTTCTCTATCATCTGGACGTCCAAGAGCGGGTCGTGGGAGCCCGGAGGACAGGGCCTTCCCTCGGCATCCGTAGAGCCCGAGGCGTCGACTACGTGTATTATCCCGTCGGCCCCTCGCATTTCATCCAGAAATTTATTTCCAAGACCCTTGCCCTCGTGCGCTCCGGGTATGAGCCCGGCGAGGTCTATCACCTTTACGGGGATGTACCTTATGCCATCTCGACATACAGAATTCCGGGGGTTGTCCTTAACGCCGAACTCCTTGCACACGCACCTGACCTTCAGGTACGCGATTCCTACGTTGGGCTTTATGGTTGTGAAGGGCCTAGGCTCTATCTTGACAGGCAACATGGTTAAAGCGCTAAAGAGCGTGCTCTTGCCAACGTTCGTCTTCCCGATCAATGCCACCTCTGGCATCGTAGCTCACTATATAGTGATATCACCGAAGGTATATTTCTTGCCGAGGCTTCATGAACTTAAGGCGATAAGCTATAAAAGCCTTGAGGTATAAGACGTTCCGGCAATACGGTGGTGGACTCGTGGCAGAGTTTAAAGTGCTTATCACCGACGACGTCCATGAATCATGCGCGGAAGTCCTCAGATCCAAGGGCTGCCACGTTACTGTTAAGTCCTCGCTGACGAGGAACGAGCTGATTAGAGCAGTTAAGGAGTACGATGCCATCATAATTAGAGGAAGGACGAGGTTCACGAGGGACGTGATAATGGAGGCGCAGAGCCTAAAGGTCATAGGGAGGGCTGGCGTAGGACTCGACAACGTCGACCTCGAGGCCGCCTCTGAGAAGGGGATAAGGGTTATAGCATCACCTCAAGCATCGACGGTCGCGGTAGCCGAGACGACGATGGCCCTTATTCTGGCGCTAGCTAGGATGATACCTGAAGCCAACAAGACACTAAAAGAAGGGCTGTGGCTGAAGAGCAAGTTCATGGGCCTCGAGTTAAGGGGGAAGGTCTTAGGCATAATAGGCTTCGGTAGAATAGGCAAGGCTGTTGCTAAGAGGGCCTTGGCCTTTGACATGAAGGCGATGGCCTACGACATAAGGGACATAAGGGAGGAGGCCGAGAGCATGGGCGTTAAGGTTGCTGCAACGCTCGAAGAGCTTTTGAGAGAGAGCGACATAATAACGCTCCACGTACCTTTGAATGAGAGCACGCGACACATGATAGGCATGAGAGAGATATCCCTCATGAAGAGAGGTGCTATGATAGTAAACACCTCAAGAGGGGGGATAATAGATACAAAGGCCCTCTTGAAGGCGTTGAAGAAGGGCAAACTGGCAGGGGCAGCATTAGACGTCTTCGAGAATGAGCCTCCAAAAACCGAAGAAGAATGGGAGCTCATAAGGCTACCAAACGTAGTCGTGACGCCTCACATAGCTTCTCAGACGTGGGAAGCTCAGGTGACGGCTGCATTGATAATAGCTGAAGAGGTGTACAGGGTGCTTCGCGAAACATCGTCTACAGCGCGTTAATAAGGAGAGGTCGAGTAGTAATTCGCGGTGGACCCTTGACATGACATCTACAGCCATAGAGGCTCTCAAGAAAGCTGGCCTAACGAAACTCGAAGCTGAGGCTTATCTCTTCTTGGTCGAAAATCCTCAAGCAAGTGAAAGTGATCTATGCACCTCACTGAATGCATCAGTGAGCGATGTTAAGACCGCCATTGCTTCGCTCCTACAAAAGGGCCTCGTGAAGGCGTTAGGGCGCGGGAAGTACGATGTTATTCCTCCTTCAAAGGCTGCTCAAATACTTCTCGAGGTCAAGACGAGGTCCATAGAAGCCGAGCTGGCAGATCTAAGGAAGCATCTGCATGTAATGAAGAGCGACTTGGAGGACAAGTACTGGGAGAGGCGATACGGCATTAGAGATGAGCTCTTAATAGAGCCCCTCGACGACTTAAGGTCTATGGAGGTCAAGACTGCTGAAATAATATCAAGGGCGCAACGTGACATCTCCATATTCACGGCGTCGTTTGAGTGGTACCCCAAAGTAAGGGAGCTATTACTCGACGCGCTCCATCGTAAAGTCGTAGTGAGGGTCTTAATGCGGGTTATAGATGAGCGGTCAAAGAGTGTTGCTAGAGACCTTGCAGAGAACGGAGCAGAGGTCAGGTGCGCGGCTGAGGAGTGGTATCCAGTCAGGGGCACGTTAGTTGATGAGAGCAAGCTAGTCTTCCTCATCTGGACTACTGAGAAGAAATTGTCTTACTACAAGCCACACTACACCGAAAACCCGGGCCTGATAAAGGTGTTTATTGATGCCTTTAATCAAAGATGGGAGAGGGCCAAGCCCGCAAGCCCCTAAGTCGGATTGATCGCGCTATGAATCTAGAGGCTAAGCCGGTATCCGTAGAATACGCAGTCTTCGTACACGTTACTGAAGACTTTGACAAAGTGATTAAAGCGGTCGAAAGCCTCATGCCCCCCAAACTCCGAGAGCGAAAGAAAGTCGAAGTCGAAGAAACTTACGGCCACTATGAAAATCCGATTCGCATAGTTAAGGCCTCATTTAGAAATCCTGAGTACGCAAGCCGAGCGTTTGCTTGGATCTGGGCACGTCTTTCCTATGAGGACAGGACACGCCTCACAAGAGACTTGGATTTACACATCAGCGACAAGTCAAAGCTCTACATGAGGCTCGATAAGCAAGATGCCTTCTTGGGTCAAGTCAGATTGTCGTCGGGCGACGACGTGATTAAGGTGGTTTTTAGCTTTAAGGGACCCAAAGAAGCGGTGAAGGACTTTTTGCTAAGCCGCGACCTCAGGTCGTGTGAAAATGCCTAAGAGGCGCTATGTAGACCTTCACGTTAGGGTGACGAACGAAGGAGACGCTCCAAGGTTATTAATCAAAATGGCGAAGCACTTAGGCTTTTCACTAATAGCGCTCTCGTTTGACGACCTCCATAAATTGGGAGACCTTAAGGACGTTAAAGATTACGCAAGGGACCTTGGCATCGACGTAGCAATAAGAGTGGACTTAAGGCCTTCCAGCCTTAATGAATTAAAAGGATATTTGAGGAAGTTGCGACGGAGCGTTGAAATAATAGGGGTCTATTGTCGTGACGTATCAGTTGCGAGAACCGCCGCGCGCGATCGTCGAGTCGACGTCACTTTCTACGACCCAGAAAACGTTCTCTCGATCCTTGATGAAGGGCAGTTGAGCCTACTAGCCGAAAGCGGCCACTACGTTGAAGTCAACTTAGTGGACTTCCTTCATACAACTCCTGACAAGCAGGCCAAGGCCTTGTGGAGCTATGGCTTAGTGCTCAAGAGGGTCACGAGAAGGGGCATACCCACCTTAATTTCATCAGGGGCATCAAAAATCATAGACATGAGGGCCCCGCGAGAGCTATACGCTCTCGCATTTTTACTCTTAGACGAAAAGGCATTGGCGAGGGAAGCCGTCTCAACCAAGCCCATGGGGCTCGTGCGCTTAAATAGAGAGAAGCTCTCCCCGACCTTTGTACAGCCGGGAGTTAAGGTGGTGAACGAATGGTAAGGGAAGTGAGGTGGCGCTACCTCATCTTTCACGTTCACTCAGCGCTGAACCTAAAGCCAGAGGACTTAAAAACAGCCTTGAAAAAACACATGAAGTCCTTCTTGGGTATCTACGGTCTCTCAAGGAATACCTTTAAGCTCATGGCTTACGATGAGGAGAACAAGCTGGGCATATTGAAGTGTGCCCAACAATCTCTTGAAGTCATTAGAGCGGCGCTTGCTCTCTTAAGCACGATAAATGGCGAACCATCAGCCATCCACGTGATGAAGGTCAGCGGCACGTACAAGAAGGCAAGGTTAAGGGCTTTTCAACTCGCTGAAAGGCTTAAATTTTACTGGGCAGAGTTAGAAGCAGGGATGAAGAAGCCGTCCCAGGCTACTGAAGCGTGAAGAGCCCGTGACGAGCTGACCCAAGATCCTTAGGTTGTTCTTCTCGCTAAGGCCACTTCAAGGCTTAAATGTGTGAGATTCGAGACCCTTTAGTCTAAGGTGGGGTGATAAGCTTCGTGGACGTAAAGGAGGCCCTCGATAGCGAAGAACTGACGTTCGCGGAGAAGATCCTGACGATGAAGCAAGTAGAGCCGAAGAGCATCAAGAGAGCGGGAGAGATAGCAATAGTCTCAGTGGACTTGGCCGCTGGGCAAGACGGCACGACGCCCCTGGCAATAAAGGTCTTCGAGGAGATGGGAGGGGAGAGAGTGTGGGATCCGAGCAAGATATTGTTTGTTATAGACCACACTTATCCCTCGTCATCTGTTGAGGTATCCAACCTTCACAAGTTAATGAGGGGCTTCGCCCGCAAGCAAGGTATTAGAGTCATAGAGTGGGGCATCATACACCAAGTGATACTCGAGGAATACGCCGTGCCTGGAATGCTTATAGTTGGCGCAGACTCCCACACCACAACCCATGGAGCAGTGGGGGCATTTGCTACAGGTATAGGAAGCACGGAACTAGCCGCCGTTATGCTTGAGGGGAAGATTTGGCTCAAAGTGCCCTCAACGATACGTGTGCGCCTCGAGGGATCCTTGTCGAAGGGCGTGTACGCCAAAGACATAGCGTTGTACGTAATAGGGGAGGTAGGGGCTGACGGTGCGAACTACAAGGCGATTGAGTGGACTGGAGAGGCTCTGTCGCGCCTCTCAATAGAGTCAAGGGCCACTCTATGCAACATGAGCATGGAGGCTGGGGCTAAAAACGCCATAGTAGAGTACGACGCTGTTACAGAGAAGTACTTAAGAGAGCTTGGCAGAAGCCCCATGGCTATAGTTAGGTCGGGGCGGAAGGCTGAGGTAGAGGACGAGCTTCGTGCAGAGTGTTCAAAGCTCGAGCCGATGGTGGCCATCCCCAGCAGGGTCGACAACGTCAGGCCAGTAAGAGAAGTGGAGGGTACACCCATAGACCAGGCCTTCATCGGGAGTTGCACTAACGGCAGGCTTGAGGACCTTATTGAGGCCGCGAGGATACTTCGAGGGAGGAAGGTCAAGGAAGGTGTCAGGCTCATAGTGACGCCGGCCTCGAGAAAGGTATACATGGACTCTTTGAAGCTAGGAATATTGGAGACGCTTCTTGAGGCTGGAGCTGTGGTGACCAATCCGACTTGTGGGGCTTGCGTGGGGACTCACTTAGGGGTCTTGGGCGAAGGAGAGGTGGCCGTATCCTCCACCAACAGGAACTTCATAGGTCGAATGGGCCACCCCTCGTCAAAAGTTTATTTGGCCTCGCCGGCTACGGTCGCAGCGTCGGCGGTGAGGGGAGCCATAACCGATCCGAGGGAGTTTCTGTGAACGTGATTCGAGGAAGAGCTTGGAAGTTTGGCGACAACATAGACACCGACGTAATAATACCATTTAAGTACAAGGCCAGGACCATAGACCCTCGAGAGCTTGCTCAACACGTGATGGAGGGGTTAGACCCGGATTTCCCCAATAAGGTGAGGCCCGGAGACGTGATCGTAGCGGGGAGGAACTTCGGCTGCGGGTCGAGCAGAGAACAAGCACCATTGGCTATAAAGGCAGCGGGCATCTCGGCCGTAGTAGCCGAGAGCTTCGCGAGGATATTCTTTAGGAACGCTATAAACATAGGCCTGCCAGTCCTCGAAGTTAAGGGAATACCTGAGAAGACCGATAACGGCGACGTCCTCGAGATCGACCTGCGAGAGGGGACAGTCAAGAACTTGAACAAGGGCTTGACTTTTAGAGCGATCCCTATGCCCGACATGTTGATGGAAATATTGAAAGAAGGAGGGCTAGTCAATTATATAAAGAAGCGCAGGGCTTGCTCTTAGTAGGCCCTCTTTAGGACCCCCAAGCTCTCATCGGTCTTCTTTACTGAGGCTTTCCAATCCCTTTCTAGCTCAGTCAAGGCTCTAATGGCATCGACGTTATCTGGTATCACGTTTGATTCGTTGGGGGTAGCCCACATCAAGTACACTTCATTGCCGTTGACCGCAATGCCATCTTCCCACACGGGTATTTCGTAGAGGTCCCCTCGAGACCTTCCGAGGTCCCTCGCTAGCTCGACTATGGAATTCAAAGCCTCTACGCCATCGCGTCCACTCACTAAAACCACGCGCGGCTCCTCTTCCAGGACCTTCACTACGCCCTCGATTGTCGGCTTGGACTTTGCCTCAATGATGCAGAAGTGCATGTGATAGAGGTTGTGAGAGCCCTTAGCGGCCATGGTAACTATATCTATGTCGTGGAGAACCGTCTTCACGTCTGGTCCATGGTGCGATGGGACGTGGAGCTCTGGGACTATGGTGTTTATGACTCCTGCTCTGTGCGACTCCCAAACGTCGCAGGCTCTCCTGACTATTATAGCTCTGGCCTTTGCCACTCCGTAGGCCTTGTTTATGGCGTTGAGGACCCTGCAGAGGGCTGTTGTGTTGCAGCTGACCACCCTCGTGAACTGCTTGCCCAAGCTCTCGTCATAGTTGCACGTAGCGACGAACGACACCCCAGCTGTCTCGTGAGCTTCACCTCCTTCGAAAACGGCTTTCACGCCATACTTTACGTAGAGCTCTTTGTTCTTAGCGCCGATCTTAGCCGGAGTGCAATCGACTACGACGTCTACGTCTTTAAGCACGTCGGTCAGTAGCCCCTCGACGCTCACCCCTCCCTTCTTCATATTCTCAAGCCTGTCGGGCGAAGAACAGAAGATCCTGTAACCCCTCTTAGCCGCCATTTTCACTCTCCAATCAGCGACGACGTCTGAAACCCCTACGAGGACCATGTCTCCTTGCTTGGCCACAGCGTCGGCGACCCTCTTTCCTATAACCCCATAACCATTTACGAGGACCTTTACCTTAGCCTTCATAACCGCTCACGTTTAATTTGTGCGCTTGACGAGTTTTAGCTTTTCTGCGTTCTTCTTCCCTATCTCAAGAGCCTCTATTATCGGTAGCCTCCTGCCAGCCAACAAGTGCAATAGCGCTCCCCCCGCCGTGCTGGTGTACGTGACTCGGCCTTCGGTCCCTAATTTGCGCAAAGCGGCCGTCAGGTGGCCTCCGCTAACTATCGTGATCGCGCCGCTCTCTGATACGGCTCTCAGCACCTCCATGGTCGCTAAGGCGAACTTATCTTCCTCGAAGACGCCTAGGGGTCCATTAGCTATAACGCTACCAGCTCTCGAAACCTCTTTCGCGATGATCTCGGCAGTTCTTAGCCCCAAGTCCTTGATCTTGTACTCGCTCGGTATGCTGTCGACCTGGCAATCAACCCTCTCGCCGTTCTTGTCGACGGCGACGTCGACTGGCAACATGAACACGTCCTCCCTCCATCGTAATATTTTCTTGGCCCTCTCGACGTTACTTTGGAATTCCTTGTCCTTCTTCACGTTGTTGCTTGAGAGCTTAACTCCTCGCGCTTCAAGGAATACTGGCGCCAATAGTCCACCGACGACTACTTTGTCCACGAGCCCGGTCTTGGTGAGGATTTCGATGACTTCAAGCCTGTCGCTTACTTTTGCTCCTCCAAGTACGTAGACTATGGGCCTCTTGAGGCGGGGGATTATCTCTCTCAATGCCTTGAGCTCTTTCTCGACGAGCCTCCCAGCGACGGCTGGGAGTAAGTAGGCGAAGCCGACGAGCGACGGCTGGGATCTGTGGGCCGCTGCAAAGGCATCGTTGACGAACAAATCGAACAGCGGGCTTAGCTTTCGCACGAGATGCGTCTTAGCGCAGTCCTCTATCGGGGCCTCTATGACCTCTTCTGAGTACATCCTCGTGTTCTCTAAAAGCAACACTTCGCCCTCTTTAAGCCTGGCTACCTCGCTTCGAGCAGCGGGTCCCATTAAGTCGTCAATGAACTTCACAGGCCTTCCAACGTACTTCTCCAAAATGGTAACGTGCCTCTCCAAAGACACGAAGTCACTCTTTCCCGGCCTGCCTTGATGTGACATCACTACGACCTTGCTCTCCTTGAGCTCCTTGAGGGTGATGCTGGCCTCCTCGATCCTGTTCTCGTCGAGTATTTCTCCTCTAGGGCCTATGGGGGAGTTTATGTCCACCCTGACGAGTACACTCTTTCCTTTTAGGTCAACATCATCCAACGTGAGGAACTCAAACGTCATATGCCATCAATCACCTCTAAGCAGTTCGCGAAGTCGACGAAAACATCGCCTTAGCTCATGGTGGAGCGATTACAACTTGTCAATGGCACACTTTATATACTTTACTTCACCAGGAGTATTAGCGATGTTGGGGAAAGATAGGGTAGCGCTCTACGTCCTAATGATGGAGGAGTGTGATCCGGAGAAGTGCACAGCCAGTAAGCTGGTCAAGTTTAACTTAGCAAAACCAATTTATAGAGTCAAGGATGTACCTCGTGGTTGCATAGTATTGAACCCGCTCGCGGGCGAAGTACTGTCGATTAAGGATGGGGAAATCGCTCTACGACACGGGGTTCTAGCCGTGGACTGCTCGTGGAAGAATGCTGAAGATTTCTTCAACAGGGTCAGGATAAAGGGCCTTCACAGAAGGCTCCCGAGGCTCATAGCCGTAAACCCCATTAACTTCGGCAATCCTCACATCCTGTCGACAGCGGAGGCGCTTGCGTCCTCCCTCTACATACTCGGATTTAGAGAGCAGGCGAGGGACGTGCTATCGATATTCAAGTGGGGCCCCCACTTCTTTGACGTCAATAAAGAGCTACTAGGAGAAACTCGTTAGCGCTTGCACCTTTTTACGAGGGCCTTCGTTATTGCTTCCGCGGGCCTTACTCCCGTGGCTTCTGCAAGCCCCTGCCAGTCCGGGGCCGCGTTCACCTCAAATATTACGTAGCCCTTATCGTCGGTCTCTGCTATGTCCACTCCAGCATACCACAGGCCCAGCACCTCGCAAGCCCTTATGGCCACCTCCTTGACCTCTTCGGGGGGATTGTAGGCCTTAGCCTTGCCCCCTTGAGCTACATTCGTGCGCCACTCGCCCGGTTTGGTTATAAACCTCTGTATTGAGGCCAGCACCTCTCCGTCAACGACGAACACCCTTAAGTCGTAAGACCTCTTCTCTATGCATTCTTGGACGTAGATCACCTGGTTGAAGCTCGCAAGAGTCTTGAAGATTCTGAAGGCGATCTCCGGGTTATCGACCAAGACCGAGCCGTAACCTCTAGAGCCTATAAGGGGCTTGATCACGGCTTTGCCGAGTTTAGTGACAAAGTCGTAGGCCAGCCCTATGTCCTCCGTCACGAGGGTCTCCGGGATGCGTAGTCCAGCCCTAGAGAGGTAGCTTAGGGCCTCGTACTTGTCGCGGGCCTTAACCATCCCGTCTACGGGATTCATTACCACCACTCCCTCCCTCTCAAGCTCCCTCAACAAAGTCAGCCTGCGAACGTACTGTTCGACACTTGTGGTCGTGCCCATCGACCTAACTATTGACCCGTTGACCTCGGCGAGCTTATGCTTGCCGTAAAAGACCACGGCCCTTCCTTGTTCGTCAATCGAGGTGGATAAGCCCGATATTCTCAAGAAGATGGGGGTCAAGCCCTTGTCCTTGATGGCCTTCAACAGCTCTCGGGAAGGCGAGTCCGGCTTCTTTGTATCATGGATGACGGCAAGCCTCAAAGCCCTCGACCCCTAGGAGAACCCTGTTTCTTCAATAATAAATTTCCGCGAAAAGCTGAATAAGTAGAGCTCATCGCCTCTTGCACGGGGGTATAAAGAGTTGGAAAACGAACTCGACGAGGAGATCGAGAGGATAAAGGAGAAGAAGTTGAAAGAGCTCTTGGGGGGCTTCAAGAAGGGCAACATCATAAACTTGGACCCTGCCTCCTTTAAAAGCCTATTGGAGAGTGAGTCTAGGCCGATATTGGTCGACTTTTGGGCCGAGTGGTGCGGCCCTTGTAGAATGCTAGCCCCGATATTCGAGAAGTTGTCTGAAAAGTACTCGGACAAGGTCGTCTTTGCTAAAGTGGACGTAGACGAACATCCCTACCTGGCTGAAGAGTACGGAGTTATGGCTGTGCCTACCCTCATACTGTTCGTGAACGGCGTCGAGGCGGAGCGCGTAATCGGCTTGGTGCCAGAGAAGCACATAGAGTCTTTAATAAAGAAGTATTTGAAGTGAGGGCGAAATAGCGCTATAAGCTCAAGACGCCGACCCTATACCTGTCCTTCAGCTCCCTCTTCTTTGCCTCGTTCCATCCCGAGACCTCTTGGTAATACCCAGTCACTCTGCTCCAGTATCTGACGTTGGGCGAATTGCAGCTAGGGCAGGCGTCTAGAATCCCGCCACTGACGGTGGCGCAGTCCTCGCATATCGTTAAGTCCTTAGTGTAGGCGAAGTACCCGACTTGCGTGTCTTTCGCGATCTTCCATGAGAGCTTCAGTAGGGCCTCGGGGTCTGGATACGCCTCTCCCAACCACACGTGAAATATGTTCCCCCCGCTGAGCAACGGGAAGAACTTGTGCTCTATGCTCAGCTTTTCGGCCAGCGTGATGGGCGCGCCCACGTAGACATGAGTACCGTTCGAGTAGTACACCGGGACGTCTCTCGCCCCCTCCTTTAACAGCTTGAGGGCTGCCTCCACGTCGCCTTTGACGACCTTAACAGCTTTCTCCTTAAACTTGGGGGATAGCATGTCGCTGACGGCCAGCCTTTGAGCGCAGCTCTCAGCAGGAGTCCTGGCTAAAGCCAGCTTCACCTCGTGCTTCTTCTCGAGCTCCTCCTTGTACTTCTTCACCTCTAAGAGGACCTTTATAAGGAGCCTTACCGCAGTCTCGTGCTCGTGGAGCTGATAGCCGGTGTGCCACTGGGCCATCTCGTTCCCGCCGACCATGCCTATCGTGTAGACTAGCTCGTCGAAGTCCACGGCTGGCGGCCCCCTTCTGCCAGTCTTGGGGTCTATTGGCCTCTGAGTGGCAAAGGGGAGCCTGTTGTACTGGACCATGTAGTCCATCCACTTCTTTTTCGCCTTGAAGACTTCAATGCACAAATCCATGACCTCGAATGCCTTCTCAACGAGTTTGTCGTCATCGCCGTTGGCTTGGTAGGCCAGCCTGGGCAGATTTATCGTGACGACTTGCCACGCTCCCATGCTGAAGTGCTTTCCGTCGACGAAGTGCATCTTGTCGTAGAATTCTGGATCCGTCTCCGGGGTCTCGGTAAAGGTATAAGCACAACACTGGTAGCACGAGACCCCCTTTCCATATCCTCGGTACGGTGGAATAGCGTTGTCGAAGTAGGGCGTACCATACCTAGCGACGACCTGATGTACCAAGAGCCAATAGTCGTAGAAGTCGTCTTTTAAACTTTCGGGCGTGAGGTAGCCCTCGAGCTTTGGGAAATTAAATGGCTTGCCCCAATGATCCCCTTGTAGCGCTACCTCGTATATTGCTTTGAAGAAAAGCCTGGACTCTTCTTCATAGTCTCCGTAAGTTTCGGGCCCAACTCTGCCTCGCACTACGACGGGCTTGTCCCTCCATATCTGAGGTACCGTCGGCGTTAACTGTATGTTAGAGAAGACCAGTTGTCCTCCTCTAGCCACGTAGGCCTGTGTAAGTTCGTAAAACATCATTTGCGCTAATTGCTTTATTTGCTTATAGCTCAGCCCCTTCAGGTAGGGGGCTAAGAAGACGTTGTAGTTATAGAACCCCTGTCCTCCGGCGAAGTTGGTCTGCGCTGCGGCCAAGACCTTGACGCTGTGCAATACTGCTACTTCTGGGTGCATAGCTGGGCCCGCGGCGCTCGTCTTAAGCCCAGTGCCATCAGGCATGAGCCCGTAGTAGAAGAAGTACCTGAGGTCCCAGTCTTGGCAGAAGGGCCTCACGCCGAAGTACTCGAGGTCATGTATGTGGATGTCGCCTTTGAGGTGGGCGTCGGCGACCTTTGGATGGAGTAACAGCAAGTACTCCTCCTTCGATAGCTTGTCAGCCTTCTTTTTGTGCGCCGTCTCGGCATTGGGCTGCAAGTTAGCGTTCTCCTTAGCTTCAAAGCCAAGGCCCAAGTCTATTAAATAAGCATCGTATACTGGAGCACCGACCCTTGTCAGTATGTTCCTATATATTACGTACTCGGGGTGTTCCTCAGACCTTTCAAGCAAGATGTTATTGACAAGCTCTCGTATCAAAGCCCCGCTCACGAACTTAGCTCTCATTCCAAGTATCCTCTTCTCGGCCTCGCGAGCGATTTCTTCTGCATCCCTAATGCTCATGGGCTGGACGTCGAAGAACTCTTCGGCCAATTTTGTCTCTCTCAATAATTGCCTGACAATGGCTCCTCTATCCCAAGGAACCATGTATCCATCCGTCGTCCTAACGAGGGGCTTGCCAGCAACGTAGTGTGAAACCGCCTTGAACCAGGCCTCTAGAGAGGCCTGTTTAGACTTTGAATGCGCTTTATTGTTGTTCCTCTGAGAAGCCATTTTACCCCCTCCCAAGGACTTTGCGAAGTTTGTCCATGTTCAGCCTATCTTCATCGAAAATTTCCTCTGCGTAGAAGAACTTGCCGTCGACCTCGAGCCCTGGAGTCTCCATTAAGAATACGTCTCTCATTATTAAGTCTGCCATCACGTCGGACTTGGACACGTCGAGCACCTCGTGCTCAACTCCCATTTCTTTCATCACTTTCTTTAACGTCTCACACCTAGGACATTGAGGTGAAACGTAGAGTTTGACCCTCGCCATAACGAGCTGGGCCTCTCACTTGAACAAAAAGATTTTTCTCACCAGGAAATTTAAAGAAGTGGCGGGCCTCTAAATGGTACTGAAAAAGCGTTACGGTCACTCTTTAGCCCACCGTTGAAAGAGATTGTGCTCTATTCCAAGGAGATCCAATATCTTTCCTATCACGTAATTGACGAGATCTTCTACGCTCTTCGGCTTGTGATAGAAGGCCGGGCAAGCGGGGAGCACTATTCCTCCCATGTCATTCACCTTCAGCATGTTTAATATATGTGCCTTATTGAGGGGTGTTTCTCTTACTACGACTATGAGCCTCCTCCTCTCCTTCAACATCACGTCCGCAGCGCGTGCGACCAAATTGTTCGACAAGCCGTTGGCGATCGATGCTAGGGTCTTCATACTGCAAGGGGCTATTACCATGGCCTCAAATAGAGCCGAGCCACTCGACGGAGGCGCATCTATCTCCTCTTCACCGTAAATCTTGGAGCACAAGCCTCTAAGTTCATAAGCCTCCATACCCAGCTCGTGCTTTAAAATTAACCCACCGACTTTGGTGATTATTAAGTTGACTTCGTGCCCAAGCCTATGAAGTACCTCCAGTAGCCTCACGCCGTAAATAACCCCGCTGGCGCCTGTGATCGCCAAGATAATCTTCATGAAGAGTGCACCTTTCAGGGTGAGCTCTTACCCTTGGGCATTTGAGGGTCATAGAAAACTGGCTTCAGCTCCCTAATATGCTTTCGACGAGTTTTTGAGGGCTCTCTTGTGAAGACCGTGGAGAACTCCTTCGTAACGGACCATACAAAAGAGCTTTAGGATAGGAAAAGAGAATTTTTAAAACAACGTGCCTTTAGTTAGCGCAAGCGGAGTTGGCGGGGTAAAGGCGAAAAGAGATTGACGCCTGAGAAGGAGAAGGCGAAGAAGGCCTTGGAAGAAATAGTCTCCTCTTTTAAGGGCTTCCTCGAAAGGGCCCGGTCTCTTAAAGAGTATGCTCTTTCAAAAGGGCTTTCGGTAGCCCCTAGGTTAGACCTAGCCATATTCTTCATGGAGAGGGCCCTCTCGATAATGGATGGCTTATCGATCGACGAAGGCGAGCCAATAAAGTCGGTACAAGGCGAGGTGATGGACGTCGAGGTTGAAGAAGACCTCTTGGCCCTCAATAAAAGGATAGCACTCGAAAATAGAGCCCTCCTCGATAAGCATGGCGTCAAGGCCATAGACTTCATGGGCTCTTTAGGCTCTGGAAAGACATCGATAATTGAGGCGCTAGTCGAGGCGTTAAAAGATAAGTACAGGATAGCGGTTATAGTCGGCGACGTTGCGACATCGATAGACGCAGACAGAATATCACGTCATGGAGTAAGGGCTATTCAGATAAACACGGGAAGGGAGTGCCACCTAGATGCACAATTAGTAAGACGAGCCCTTCAGCTCTTGGACCTTAAGAGCATAGACCTACTCTTTATGGAAAACGTCGGGAACTTGATATGTCCGGCGGACTTCCCGCTTGGGGCGCATGTGAGAGTGGTGGTGGTCAGCGTTAGCGAGGGGAGCGACATGATCGTTAAACACCCCATCTCCTTTATAGGAGCGGACGTAGTGGTCATCAACAAAATCGACGTTGCTGAGGCCTTCAATGTAGATCTAATGAAGTTCGTAAACGATTTAAAGGAGATCAACACCAAAGCAAAGGTCGTGTTCATGAGCGCGAAGAGGCACACGGGCTTAGATGATCTTATAAGGGCACTAGGCCTAATTAAGTAAGAAGCATCTTCCTAGGAGTGGTTCGGGAGTGAGGGCATCAAAATACGCTTACGGTATTGTGAGGGTCAGAGCCAAGAGGGCCTTTATGCTCAAACCCGAGGACTACGAGGCTTTGATTAGGGCCCCCAACATCTATCAAGCGTTGGCTCATTTGCGTTCGGTGAGCGACTTCGGAAGAGACGTCCCTCAGACGGAGGACATGTATGAGATAGAGAAGCACTTAGCCAATAGGTTTGTCGAAGTCTTACGTACACTAATCGAAAGCGTAAAAGATGAAGTAGCGAAGGCCTTCTTAGAGCGAGCCTTCACGAAGTATGAGTACGAGACTTTGAAAGCTCTGCTTAAGGCCAAATTCCTAGGGGTGCCCGAAGGCGAGGCAGTGTTAATGACTCCTCCGCTGGGAAGGTATAGCGGCGCGTTATACTCCTCTTTGCTTTCCGCTAAGAACGCTGACGAGGCAATCGACTTAGTGCCAGAGGCCGAGTTAAAGCCCATATTGAAAGAGGCGTTGAGAGAGGCGGAGACGCTAAAGAACCCTCTGCCCATGGAGGTAGCGGTAGATAAGTGGTTCTATACGCAACTTTGGGGGCTAACCGATGCACTGAAGGGCGACGACAAGAAATGGGCCAAACACCTCTTGGGAACAGAGATCGACATGAAGAACATACTAGTCCTCGTGCGCGGAAAGATCTTAGGCCTGCAGCCATCGGTCATTGAAAAAGGATGGCTCCCTCTTCGTTACAAGCTCTCCCTCGACTTTAAGGGCTTGGTCTCGCAACCTCTCTCTTCAATACTACAGGCCATAGCTACAAGTTACTACGGAAAGGCAGTGTCTCCTTTAATCAGAGGCGCTGTAGAGGTCGAGAGGGCCCTTGAGGCGTTGTGGGTTAAGGAGAACGAAGACGTCTTCCTGCACTACCCCTTCACGCTCGGCTTGGTCTACGCCTATGGAAATTTAAAATACGTAGAGCTTAAAGACGTAAGGGCTCTATTGTTCTCTAAGCTCATGAACTTGCCGCCGCAAAGGACATTAGCGCTAATAACGAGGCACAGAGAGAAGCTGTCCTTCAGATAATAGACCTAGTCTTCAAAAGTGGTAATTGAGTTAAAGGTAGAAATTAAAGAAGCCACTTAAGGGGTATATCTTGGTAGTGTCCACTCGGCAATTTCCTTCTCACTGTTATCGGTAGCACGCCGAGTTCTAGCTCCTTCATCGCTATCTTCACTGGATCCCTTTCGGGGATCAGAGATAGGTCTATGAAGATGGGGGCGCCCATAGATATTTGCAACGCCCTAGCACCGATTATTCTGGCACGCTCGTACTTTGTGAGCTTGGGTAGCCATATCTTGACTCCTTCGGCCTTTATCCTCTTGCTCCTAGTAGTGCTTTTGATAGTCAAAACTCTTCCTCGCCAAATTTAGGAATCTCTTTCTCTTTTTCCTTCTCCTTCTTCGGAGGTGCCGCGGCTATGACGTCGTCTATCTTCAGTATCATCAGTGCAGCCTCGGTAGCCGACTTGAGCGCTTGTTTCTTGACCGTGAGGGGCTCGAATACGTTTATATTCATCATGTCTGCTATCTCGCCCTTGAGCACATCGATGCCGTAGGTCTTCATGCCTTTCTCGTGGTAGGACCTCAGCTTGACCACTATGTCAAGCGGGTCGAGGCCCGCGGTCTCGGCGAGTATCGACGGTATGACTTCGAGCGCGTCAGCGAACTTCATAGCAGCTAGTTGCTCTCTGCCTGGGAGGCTCCTGGCCCAATCTCTCAGAGCCAGGGCCATCGCTATCTCTGGAGCGCCGCCTCCAGGAATTATTTTGGGCTCTTGAACTACGTTCCTCACCACGCAGAGCGCGTCATGAACTGACCTTTCTGCCTCCTTTATGCTCATGTCGCTGCTCCCCCTAATCAGTATTGACACGGCTCTGGGATTCTTGCAACCTCTTACGAACACCATTTTCTCATCTGCTACCTTGACCTCTTCGACTACCTTTGCGTAGCCTAAGTCGCTCTCGCTCAGGTCATCGATGCTCGTCACGATTTTTGCTCCGGTCGCCTTAGCTATCTTCTCGATGTCCGACCTCTTGACTCTCCTGACAGCCATTATCCCCCTCTTAGCCAGGAAGTGTTGGGCAACGTCATCTATGCCCTTCTCACAGAAGGCCACATTGGCGCCGACCGAAGCTATCTTCTCGACCATCTTCTTTAAGACCTTGGCCTCCTCGTCTAAGAAGGCCTTCATTTGCTCCGGAGTTGTTATGTTTATCTTAGCCGTTATCTCGGTCTTCTCTATCTCGAGAGGGGCTTCTAAGACGGCTATCTTGGCGTTGTGGACCACCTTTGGCATGCCCGCATGGACTACTTCCTTGTCTATCACTAGACCGTCGATGAGCATAGTTTCATTAAGGGACTCACCTCGCTTCTTCTCGACCTTCACGTCGTCTATGTCGGCCACCCACTTCCCGTCCTTCTGCTGAGCAACCTTGAGTATCGCTTCAACGGCGTACTTGGCTAAGAGCTCTCTCGAGCCAGCCACGGAGGCCTTGCCGCTTAGAGACGTCAAGGCTATTTTCGTCAGGACATCTCTGTCCGTTGGGCTTACCGATGTCGCCAGAGTTTCAAGGACCTCTAATGCTTTGTCTAATGCCTTCCTGTAACCGTCGATTATTATGGTGGGGTGTACGTCTTGGTCGAGGAGCTCCTCAGCGTTCTTGAGCAGTTCTCCTGCTAGAACGACGGCAGTCGTCGTACCATCGCCCACTTCGGAATCCTGAGCCTTAGCCACCTCGACCATCATTTTGGCCGCTGGATGTTGAATGTCCACCTCTTTTAATATAGTTGCGCCATCGTTGGTGATGGTGACGTCTCCGAAGCTACTCACGAGCATCTTGTCCATCCCTCTAGGGCCAAGGGAGGTCTTGACGGTCTCCGCAACTATCTTCGCGGCCAATATGTTGGCCCTCAAAGCCTCTCTGCCCACGGTTCTCGTCGTGCCCTCTTTAAGAACCAGAACAGGAAGCGCTACTGACATCACGATCACCTAGTAGTCATTTCTTAGCTTTAGGAAAAGACGCTTCTATATAAACCTACCGTAAAGTAAACAATGGCCGTTAACCAAGTTGCAATGACATCACGTAAGCGTCTTCTCCATCGGCGTAGTACCCAGGCACCCTCTTCACGATTTTGAAGCCCAACCTGTGGTAGAGATTTATGGCCGGGGTGTTGGAGACCCTGACCTCCAAGTAGACCTCTTTAACGCCCCGCCCCTCCATGGCCTCGATGGCCTTTCGAAGCAACCCCTCTCCTACGCCCCTCCTTCTAGCGTGAGGCAGGACGGCTAACGATATTACATGTCCCTTTTCGGCGGGGGCTCTGTGCGACGAGTAATAGTCAAAGCCCCTGTCGAGCCTAGTCATAATGTATCCAACGATCGTTTTGTTCATTTCCGCTACTAGAAAGCCCTCCGGGAACTCCTTAAAATGGTAAACGAAAAAGTCTGGCGTGTAGTTTTCGGGGAGGCACGTCTTGTTGATGTATATGACGCTCTGCAAGTCCTCTAACGTAAATCTCCTTATCGTGTACCTAGCCCTTTGCTCATTCACTTCGTTATTCGCTCGCAACGCCCTCACGCACTAGCGTCTTCTAGAGGACCTTGATATCTTGCCCCTAAGAGGCTTAAAAATTTACTTGGATTTCGCCCCTACAAGAGCTAAGACTATGGAGATGTGAGAAAAACTTAACAGGGGAATTATCTTAAAGAAGGCCTAGCTTGGGTGCCATCTAATGGACCTCTTTCTGATCGAAGCGGATGAGATTGTAAGGAAGCACTTTACAGTGATCGAGCAGAGAGTCCAGCAAGGGACATTGACTTACGTCATCGGAGATGAGGACGTCAAGGAACGCTTCCTGAAGCTTTACCTTGAGCTCGTCGAAAGGGGCTATGTACCGACTTTGAGGAGCGAAGACGGTGAAAAGGTCCTCAGAATCTTCAGGAAACGAGACCCTCCGAAGCGTAATCCCCTTTGGAATGTAGCGCTTCTCTTAATTACAATAGCGACGGTAACTTTTGCTGGCTATCTGTTCACAGCGGGAGGAGTTTATGATATCATAGACCCGACGTTTAGCAGGTACAAAGTGCTTCACTTGCTCGCGTATGTAGCCTCGATATTCTTCGTGCTGGGCGTCCACGAATTGGGCCACAAAATTGCTTGTATGATGCATAACTTGAAGTCCACGTCTCCATACTTCATTCCAGGACCGCCAATGATAGGCGGCTCATTGGGGGCGATCATGATACAAGAAACTCCCATACTTAATAGGGACCAGCTCTTCGACATAGGATTACTAGGCCCATTACTGGGTTTCATAGCCTCGGTCATTGTGACGTTTTTAGGGTTTTCTCTATCCTACGTTATCCCCAGCGAAGTGATCGAAGTTTTCTCAGAGCAAGGCCTAGCTTCGCCATTACCAGCGGAGCCCCTCCTCTTCACACTTATAGGAACTAAGGTCATAGCCTCGCTCTTACAATTAAAACCCGGTCAAGCAATATTAATACATCCTATAGCCTTTGCCGGCTGGGTCGGCATGCTGATAACGTTTTTGAACACGCTACCAGCAGGTCAATTAGACGGAGGCCACGTCGTGAGGGCAGCTTTTGGCCCCAAAAATCACGTAATAATGTCCATAGTGGCGATGGCAGTAATGGTTGTGACAGGCTTTATAATGATGGCCGCGGTCGCTTTTGTGATACTCATGGCGCGGAAGCATCCGGGCCCATTAGATGACGTTTCGCCACTATCGTCTTCGAGAAAGGCCCTGTTTCCTTTGTTATTAATAATTTGCGGTCTATGCTATACTTCGTTGTTATTTAATTTCGTGGTGTCTTAGATGTTGGATTGGACACCAATAAAGAATAGTGTGATGGAAGAGATAATACGTTGCGGTGCCATAATATTCAGCGATGTGAAGCTAAAAAGTGGCAGGTCGTCTCCCTTCTTCTTCAACGTTGCTAAGATGTTTAATCCCCGCAGTCTCGACGTCATAGGCGAGGCATACGCTAAAGTCATAACCAAGCTATTGAGCTTAGATGAGTTCGAGGGCATTTTCGGCCCCTCATATAAGGGCATACCTCTTGCCGTGGCGGCCAGCTTTAAGATAAGGCAACTTTATGGAGAAGACAAGCCGGTGCTCTATGATAGAAAAGAGGTCAAAGGTTATGGGGTTAAGGGCGACGAACGAGTAGTGGGCGCGGTCGACAAGGGCTCCCGCTTGGTGATGGTCGACGACGTTTTGACGACTGGTCTGACCAAACTCGAGCTAAAGGAAGACCTCGAAGCCTTGGGCTACAAAGTCGTGGGCGTCGTTGTGTTGATGGATAGAAATGAGAAGGAGAACGATCTACCAGCTTCTGAAGTAATTAAGAGGCACGGTCTGAAGTTCAGCTCGATAATTGAAGCCGAAGAGCTCTTTCAAGTACTTTGGTCGAGGAAGGACGAGCTCAAGATAGAGCTGTCCGTCTTCAAGAAGATAAAAGAGTACTACGACCTGTATGGCTCTAAAAAGTTACTCTTTCTCTCTGACATATAGCACGCCCAACTCTTTGAGCTTCTCATAAATCTTGTTCACGGCCCTCTTGACATCATCCTCCTTCTTGGCCCCGGTTATGACCATTTTGCCCGAGCTGAAGAGCAACAGCACTACGCCTTCATCCTCCATTCGGTATATCAGGCCAGGGAACTGCTCTGGCTCGTACATGGCGTTTTCGAGTAAGTAGGCTGCTTTTTCCAGGTTTATTTCGGCCCCTAAGTTAGCAGAGGCGACGATGTTCTGAATTTGAATCTTCGGCTCTCCTATTATGACTATCTTATGGGCCTTGAGCTCTTGGATTATCTTCCTAACTGTTCTATAGACGTCCTTCTCTGACTTACCTCCTGTGCAAACCATTTTTCCAGAGCTGAAGATCAAAGTTGCGGTCTTCGGCCTGTCGAGCCTGTAGACCAACCCAGGGAATTGATCAGGATTATACTCTGCCTTGAAAACCGCCCCTGCTATAGCGTTTAAGTCTATGGTCTGGTTAAGGGTTACGGACGCGACAACGTTTTCTATCTTATACTTCGGCTTCGTCAAGCTCTACACCCTAAAAACCTTTCTCTTTTTAACTAACGAGAAGACTATTTAAAGACCTTTTTAAACCTATTCTCTTCCTCCACGAGTGCTTTGATCTGCTCCTCCTTCTTGTCAGAGGGCCACATGGCTAAAATCACCGCGACGATGACGAGCAGGCATAGGATCGCGTACTTGTAGGGCATCAGGGCCTTAAAGACCACCCCGACTTTTGGGATTAACTTAGCCTCGACGCGCCCCGCCACTTGGTCCTCCCACACAGGATAAGGGTCAGGGTATGGGTTGTTGTCTCCTTGAGTTCGGAAGACCCACTTGCCGTTTACGAAGCTCTTGTCCACTATTCTATGAACCACGAGAGCGCCATCGTATTTCCTATAAATGATTACGTCGCCTACTTTGAGGTCTGAGGGGCTGGCCCCTACAACGAATAGTATGTCTCCGTTGTCGTAGGTCGGCCACATGCTATACCCCTCAACTATCGCTAAGGGCACCTCGGTCCTCGCGAGGAGCCTCAACCCCTCGTTAAGGACTAGTAAAGCCAGTATCACTACCAAAACCACTACTACGTCGCGCTTCACGCCTCGTCCCCTACTTTAGCGAGCCCGTCGCTTAACTTTTTGTCTAAGCACCCACTTAATAGAACTAGTGGTGGCGTTAATGGAAGACAGGAGGTTAAGCGACTTATTGGCCCTCAGAGAGCGCATACTTCCCTCGCCCGCGGAATCGGTCATCGTGAATGACTTGATTCCGCTCCTAGTCACGATAAAAAAGG